>DCGL01000148.1 GCA_002314565.1 Clostridiales bacterium UBA1779 | reverse complement strand
CCAACTGCGTTAACTCCGGTATCGATACTGTTGGTATTCTTACACAGTATCAGCCGTTGGAACTCAATGAGTATATCGGAAACGGTGCTCCCTGGGGCTTAAACAAGAATCAGGGCGGCGTTCAAGTATTGCCTCCTTATGCTGGAAATAAGAAAACTGAATGGTACAAAGGCACTGCAAATGCAATCTACCAGAATTTAGCGTTTCTGGAACGCTATAATCCGGAAAATGTCCTTATCCTTTCCGGTGACCATATCTATAAAATGGATTATTCTGCCATGATTGCGTTCCATAAAGCGCACAACGCGGCGTGTACCATTGCCGCCATGCAGGTGCCGATGGAGGAAGCTTCCCGCTACGGCATCATGAATACCAACCCCGACTTTTCGATTTACGAATTCGACGAAAAGCCGCCGATTCCGAAGAGCAACAACGCCTCGATGGGCATCTATGTCTTTACTTGGGACAAGCTACGCCGCTATTTGACGGAAGACGAGGCCAACCCCCACTCGCACAATGACTTCGGCAAGGATGTTTTGCCGGCCATGCTCAACAACGGCGAGCGGATGTTTGCATATCCGTTTGACGGCTACTGGAAGGATGTCGGCACCATCGACAGCTTGTGGGAAGCCAATATGGACCTGCTTGGTGAAAAGCCCGTTTTTTCACTGCGCGACAAGAATTTCCGCATATACTCCCGCAACGAGGCAAGACCGCCCGAAAGGATAGGCGAAAATGCCAACGTTGTGAACTCCTTTGTCACGGAAGGCTGTGAAATTGACGGAGACGTCGAACACAGCATACTGTCAAACGGGGTTAAGGTTGAAAAAGGAGCCGTGGTACGTGACAGCGTCATTATGGCTGACGTCGTGATTAAGTCAGGCAGTGTCATCAATTATTCAATCATCGACTCGGATGCCGTCATAGGCGAGAACGCCGTCGTCGGCAAACCGAAAGCGGAAGCGTCCGGCGTCACGGTCATCTCAGGTGGCCTTCAGATCAAAGATGGAACGCTCATTCCCGACGGTGCCATGGTCGATGAAAACGAACTGAAATCGCTTGAGAGCAAACAGCAATAAGGGGGTAGAAGTATGTCAACAGCCGGAATTATCTTTTCAAATGTTCACGACAGCCACATCAGCGAGCTCACCCAGTACCGCTCGATGGCCTCCGTCCCCTTTGCCTGCCGTTACCGCTTTATAGATTTCACGCTTTCCAACTTTGTGAACTCCGAAATCAGCGATATATTCATCATAACGAACAACAACTATATGTCACTTATGAACCACGTAGGTTCAGGTAAGGACTGGGATCTTGCGCGCCGCAGCGGAGGCCTCAAAATTCTTCCTCCCAACCTTTACGGCAGCAATTTTGCAACGGACGGAGCCGTCACACGTCTGAATTCACTTAAGAACGTTTATACCGCAATAGCAAAAATCCCCGACGAAACCGTTGTTCTTGCCGACTGCGACGGAATCTGCAACATTGATTTCAGACCGATAATTGAGGAGCATCTGAAAAATGACGCGGATGCAACCCTGGTTGTACAAAAGATGTATGCTGACTCGGAATTTGCAAGGAACAATGTCATAGTCAGCTCAGATGAAAACGGTGTGATGACTGACATCATCTCAAAGCCCACACGCTTCGAGGGTGAAGCCGAGGTCTGTCTGAACCTTGTAGTTATGAAAACCGAATATCTTCTTTCCGTAATTTCAGACGCCATTTCAAGAGGCTATTCAAGTCTGTCACTCGACGTTTTTTCAAAGGGAATCGGCCGCTCAAATCTTCGTGTATACCGTTATGACGGCTATTTTGCAGCCTTTTCTTCTCTTGAGGCTTATTACCGTTCCTCTATGGATATTCTGAATAAGAAGCAGGACTATGATGCGCTTTTCGGCGTGAAATTCCGCCCGATAATCACCAAGGTCCGCAATTCCGCGCCCTCATATTTCAGCGAATCTTCCGAGGTTAAAAATTCTATGATTGCAGACGGCTGCGTCATTGAAGGCAAGGTTGAAAACAGCATACTGTTCCGCGGAGTCAAAATCGGGAAAAACACGACCGTGAAAAACTGCATTCTTATGCAGGATACGCAGGTCGGTGACGATGCCGCTCTCAGGTGCATTATCAGCGACAAAAACGTCATTATCCGCGATTCGGTGATTCTGTCCGGCATGGAAAGCCATCCCTTCTTTATCGGCAAAGGAAAAATCATCTGAAGATTACAATTTGATTGAAAGCCAATACTTTCAATTCCGGCTTTGCGGCTTTTGATTCGCAAAACCTGCCACAACACAAACGAAAGGAAACCATAAAGATGAAGATATTATACGTATCCTCAGAAGCAATGCCTTTTGCAATGACCGGAGGACTTGGGGACGTAGCCGGTTCTCTTCCCCCTGCCGTAAGCAAAGCGCTCGGGGAAGGAAACGACGTCCGTGTAGTCATACCGATGTATCCGGTTGTCAGAAAGAAATTCATCAGCGAGATGACTCTTGAATGTGAAACCGAAGTCAGACTTGCCTGGCGTCATCAGTATCTCGGTATATGGTCAACCGTCAGGGACGGGGTTAAATTCTATTTTCTCGACAATGAATATTATTTCAAACGCGAAACGATATACGGAAATTTCGACGACGGAGAACGCTTTGCATATTTCGGAAAAGCCGTTATGAAGCTTATGGAGGCAGTCGGTTTTTATCCCGATATTATGCACGCAAACGACTGGCAGAGTGCCCCGGCGGTTATTTATCTGAAACGTCAGTATTGCCATATACCCGAATATTCCGGTATCAGGGCAATTTATACTATCCACAATATCGAATATCAGGGGATTTATGATTTATACATATTGGGAGACGTCTTTGACCTTTCGGAAAGTGACAGGGGCTATGTTGAATATAACAATGCAATCAATTTAACCAAAGGTGCAATCACTCTTGCCGACAGCGTGACAACCGTAAGCGAAACGTACTCACGGGAAATATTGACTCCGTTCTATTCTCACGGACTGGATGGGGTTCTGAATGCCGTAAAGGATAAGCTTTCCGGCATAGTCAACGGTATTGATTTAAATTACAATAATCCGAAGACAGATCCGGCTCTGACTTATCACTATTCAGAGTCATCTCTATCCGGAAAAGCCAAAAACAAGGCTCTGCTTCAGGCAAAATGCGGGTTTGAAGTCAAGCGCGATGTCCCGCTGATTGCGATGGTTTCACGTCTTGCCTCGCATAAGGGCTTTGATCTCGTTACACGGATCATTGAAGAAATACTGTCCTATGACAACGTGCAGATTGTGCTGCTCGGAACCGGAGAAGAAGCTCTCGAACGGTATTTTTCATCTCTCAACGAAAAATACTACAGCAAATTCCACGCTATGATTGAGTTCAACAAGGACTTGTCTAAGCAGATTTATGCCGGAGCGGATATGTTCCTTATGCCTTCAAAGAGCGAGCCCTGCGGCCTTGCCCAGATGATAGCCTCCCGCTACGGCACGGTTGCCATAGTCCGCGAAACCGGCGGACTTTCCGATACAATCAAGGCATACAACAAATACGACGGAACGGGCAACGGCTTCTCATTTAAGAATTACAATGCCCACGAAATGCTCGGTGTCATCAGAGATGCCGAAACACTTTTCACTGACAGAAAAGCATGGAACCGCCTTGTCAGAGCCGCTATGAGCACCGATTTCTCCTGGAATGTCTCGGCGCTGAAATACATTGAGCTTTATCGCTCTCTATTATAATTTTATTATATCCTCAGGGAAGGAAAAACCTCTGTATGAAAGAAAAAAACACCGCTCTTCAGATTAAAGAAGCTCTCGAAACCAAGCTCTCCGGCCACTTCGGTGCGACACCTGATACCGCAACTGAAAGACAGGTATACAAAGCCGTTATCCTGTGTGTAAAGGACATACTGACTCAGAAAAGAGCTCTTTTCCGTGAAGAAGTCAAAAAGCAGCACCCAAAGAAAATTTATTATCTCTGTATGGAGTTCTTAATCGGACCCTCTCTGAGAAACAATCTGAAGAATCTCGGTATTGAAGACGAATACCGCAAGGTTCTTGCCGATATGGGCTTTGACCTTGACTCAATCTACGCCGCAGAACCCGATCCCGGACTCGGAAACGGAGGTCTTGGGCGTCTGGCAGCCTGCTTTATGGATTCGCTTGCCACCCTCGAGTATCCCGCCACGGGATTTTCAATCTGCTACGAATACGGTCTGTTCAAGCAGAAAATCGTTGACGGAAATCAGCTCGAACTTCCCGACAACTGGCTCAAGGACGGTGAAGGCTGGCTCGTTCCGAGAAACGACAAGCAGTTCACAGTCCGCTTCGGCGGCCACGTCAGCGAAAAATGGACCGAACAGGGCCTTGAAATCGTCCACGAAAGCTACGACGAAGTTGTTGCCGTTCCCTACGACATCATGATTTCGGGAAACAACTCGAAGGCGGTCAACAACCTCCGCCTGTGGCGCGCCCACAGCAACACCCAGATCAATATGAGTCTGTTCTCTCAGGGCGAATACGTAAAGGCCATGCAGGAGAACACCAATGCGGAACTGATTTCCAAGGTTCTGTACCCCTCAGACGATCACGAAGGAGGAAAACTCCTGCGTCTGAGCCAGCAGTATTTCCTCGTATCCGCCTCTCTGCAGAGCATAATATCCGATCACCTCAAAACCTACGGTTCTCTTGCGGGCTTTGCGGATAAGGTCGCAATTCACATCAACGATACGCATCCTGCCCTTGTAATTCCGGAAATTATGCGTATTTTTATGGATCAGTATTCGTATTCCTGGGATGAAGCCTGGAAAATCGTAACGTCGGTCGTTTCCTACACGAACCATACCGTTCTTCCGGAAGCCCTCGAAAAATGGAACACGGATATTTTCCGCATCAAGCTCCCCAGAATCTATATGATAGTGGAAGAGATAAACCGCCGTTTCTGCGCAGATCTGTGGAATATTTATCCCGGTGACTGGGGACGCATCTCCTCGATGGCCATCGTTGCTTACAATCAGGTGCGTATGGCAAACCTCAGCGTTGTGGCCTCCCATACCGTAAACGGAGTATCGGCTCTTCATTCAAACATACTCAAGGATACCGTTTTCCACGATTTTTACAAGGCGATGCCCGAAAAATTCACCAACGTTACGAACGGCATTGCGCACCGCAGATGGCTCTGCTATTCAAATCCGGAGCTTTCTTCCCTTCTGACCGAATGCATCGGCGACGGATTCAGAAAGGATCCCGTACAGCTCAAAAATTTCCTGAAATTCCGCGATGACGCCGCGGTACTTGCCCGTCTTGAAAGCATAAAGAAGCACAACAAGGAACGTTTTGCCCGCTATCTTGAGGAAAAAACGGGTGAGAAAATCGACACCTCGACAATTTTCGACGTACAGGTTAAGAGAATTCACGAATACAAGCGCCAGACGCTGAACGTTCTCAAGATTGTGGAGTATTATAACGAACTGAAGGAAAATCCCAATGCGAATATAGCCCCCTGCACCTTCATCTTCGGCGGAAAAGCAGCTCCCGGCTACTATTTTGCAAAGGACATCATCAAGCTCATATGGTCAATCGGCGAAGAAATACGCAGCGACAAAAGACTGCGCGATATCATACGCGTGATTTATCTTGAGGATTACAACGTAAGCACTGCCGAAATTCTCATGCCCGCATCAGACATAAGCGAGCAGATTTCGCTTGCAGGAAAAGAAGCAAGCGGAACAGGCTGCATGAAGTTTATGATCAACGGTGCCCTGACCGTCGGAACACTCGACGGAGCAAACGTTGAAATGCAGGAAGCCGTCGGCAGAGACAATATCTACATTTTCGGACTTACGTCCACAGAAGTTGACGATCTCTGGAGAAACGGCTACGATGCCGCTCACTACGCTCGCCACAATGACCGACTGATGGGAGTTATGAATACCCTGCGCTCAGGCTTTGCAGGAAACTCCTTCTCAAACATCGTTAATTATTTCATTTACAATCACAACGTCTCAGACCCGTATATGTGTCTTGCGGATTTCGAGCCCTATATGAACGCATCGCGCCTTGCACGCCTTGATTACGCAAACCGCGAGCTCTGGCTGCGCAAGTCACTGACGAATATTGCCGGGGCAGGTTTCTTTGCCGCAGACCGCAGCATACGCGATTATGCCGAAAACATCTGGCATATAAAACCGGTAAAATAACGGAAGAATGAACAAAGGATTGAAAGATAAATCTTTCAATCCGGGATTTGCGGCTTTTGCCGGCTGAACCCCGGCAATTTCGCTTGCAAAATCTGCCGCAAATCCAAATGAAAGGAACCATCCATATGGAACACAAAGTTTGGGAAACAAAGACGCTGATAAAAAATGAGGAAAGAGAGGATTACTCCCTTTTCGGCTCGTTTCCCGACGACTGTAATCTGCTTCTGTCAATCCGCGCGGATTCTCTCGTTTCAGCGCGCCTGATTATTCACTGTGACGGACTTTCATCGGAAGCCGGTGAAGTTTACCGTGAATATGAACTTGAAAAAAACGATGGCTGTTTTTCCGTACTCATTACACCGGAAGACTTAAGGTCTTTATCCGAAAAAGGGCTGTACTATTACAGGTACAGCCTCTCTTTTACGGACGGATACGGTGAATTCGGAGGGGAAAACGTTACCCGCCTCGTACCGGTATCCGAACAGGGCGAGCGGCAGCTGCTGTTGTATTCAAGCGATTTTCGTACTCCTTCTTTTATCAAGCAGGGTATAATTTACCACATTTTCGTCGACCGCTTTGCTTCTTCGGGGAAATGCAGAATTAAGGAAGGTTCGAGACTCAACCCGGACCCTGAGAACGGAACCCCTGCTTATCCGCCGTACCCCGGGGCGCGGATTGACAACTGCGAGGTTTTCGGAGGGGATTTGTACGGAATTGCCGAAAAACTGCCATATCTGAATTCGCTCGGCGTCAGCTGCATCTATCTGTCCCCGATTTTTGAGTCTCCTTCAAATCACAAGTACGATACGGCGGATTACGGAAAAATCGACGCTTCGTTCGGCGGCGAAGAGGCTTTCGGGAAACTCGTCCGTGAGGCGAAAAAGTACGGGATTTCCGTAATGCTTGACGGAGTTTTCAATCATACGGGTGATGACAGCATTTATTTCAACCGCTGCGGAACTTATCCGCAGCCGGGAGCATATCAGTCGAAGGATTCGCCCTATTATCCCTGGTATTTCTTTGAAAACTATCCCGACCGCTACTTATGCTGGTGGGATATAGACATTCTTCCGAAAGTCAACTGCGACAATCCCTCATACCGCGATTATATCGTGGGAGAGGGTGGAATTGTTGAAAAATATATTAAGCTCGGAGCTGCCGGCTTCCGTCTTGACGTTGCCGACGAGCTGTCTGATGAGTTTCTTATGGGGCTTCGCGCCGCGGTCCGCAGGGTAAATCCCGACGGAATCGTGCTCGGCGAGGTCTGGGAGGACGCTTCGAACAAAATTGCGTATTCGAAACGCCGCCACTATTTCAGCGGCTATGAGCTTGATTCGGTTATGAATTATCCCGTCCGCACGGGAATTATAGAGTACGTGAAAAACGGAAATTCAGACCTTCTGCGCACGGTCACCGAAGGAATATACCGCCGTTATCCGAAATGCGTGTCCGACTGCCTTATGAATCTGCTCGGTACTCACGATACCGAGCGCATTCTGACCGTTCTGGCAGGAGAATCCTCCGACGGAAAGACGAACGACGAGCTTGCCGTGATGAAAATGACAGACGAGCAGAGAGAGCGCGGCATCCGCATGCTCAAGGTCGCATATACTGTTTCGGCCTTTCTTTACGGTGTACCCTCCGTTTTCTACGGTGACGAAGCGGGTATGGAAGGCTACAGAGATCCCTTCTGCCGCCGTCCCTTCCCCTGGGGCCGTGAATGCGCTGAGCTTACCGATTTTTACCGCCGCGCCGGTGCCGTCCGCCGCAGCGAAGCCGTCCTTGCCGAAGGCCTTTTTGAAGTCGAAAGCGCCTCGGGCGCTCTCTTCTCTTTCCGGCGTTACGACAAAAACACCGTTATCACCGTCGTCTCAAATACCGGCGCCGACACCCTCAGCTATCGCTGTACCTGCACCCATTTCGATATTCTTCTTTCCTCACAGGACCTGACATGCGAAAACGGCCTCGTTTCCCTGCCGCCAATGTCAGCGGCTGTAATGAAATTCAGCCGGAGGACGTCCCCGGGATCGCTTGCCTTCCCCACGGGGGAAGGTGGCGATTTTCGCGTCAGCGAAAATTGACGGATGAGGCTCTCTTTATTATTTTCCATTGACATAAACTGAATGTAGTAATATAATATTACCGTTAAAAAAGAATATGGAAAGAGGACAGAAATGTATATCGACACCAAAAAAATGCTGCTTGATGCTCAGAAAGGCGGCTACGCCGTAGGAGCTTTCAATTTTGAGAATATGGAAATGGCTCTCGCCATCGTTAAGACTGCCGAAGAATGCCATGCTCCCTGCATTCTGCAGACCACCCCTTCCACCGTTAAATATGCATCAACCGAGATGTACCGCGCAATCGCCTACGCCGCCGCAAATGCCGTCAGCGTTCCCGTTGCCTGCCATCTTGACCACGGCGACAGCCGCGAGCTTGCTCTGCGCGCCGCCGACTGCGGATATTCCTCAATTATGATTGACGGAAGCCACGAACAGTTTGAAAACAATATCTCACTCGTCCGCGGTGTTGTCGAATATTGCGACAGGCTTGGAATTCCCGTTGAAGCCGAACTCGGCCGTGTCGGGGGAAAAGAAGACGATCTCGTTGCCAACGGCGACATTTACACGATTCCCGCAGAAGCCAGCGAATTCGTACGCCGCACAGGCATTTCTTCACTTGCCGTTGCCATCGGAACCGCTCACGGTATTTACAAGGGCATTCCCGTACTCGACGTAAAGAGACTTTCCGAAATTCGCGAACAGCTCGAAAAAGACGGCTGCTCAATCCCTCTCGTTCTGCACGGTGCTTCAGGTCTTACATCAGAACAGGTTCAGGAGTGCGTAGCCCGCGGAATCTGCAAGGTTAACTTCGCAACGGAGCTTCGTCAGGCATATACCGCCGCAGAACGCAAGTTCCTCGCCGAAGACGCCGAAGCCTTCGACCCCAAGAAGTACGGCAAGCCCGCCATGGCAGCAGTTGCCGAACAGGTTAAGTACAGAATTTCAGTCTGCGGAAGCATGAACCGCGCCTGATTGAATACAGATGCCGGGTACCCCTCAAAAAGAACGGTATCCGGCGTTTTTCGGAATTTTAAATATATCTATTTGCGAAAGGAACTGAATATTATGGCAGATACCATCATTACCGACAAAATGCGCCGTATCGTTCATGAAACCGATCTTTGTATCATAGGCGGAGGCCTTACCGGTCTCTGCGCAGCAGTTGCCGCAGCAAGAAACGGCACGCGCGTCGTTCTTATGCAGGACAGACCCATGCTCGGAGGCAATGCCTCCAGCGAAATCCGTATGTGGGTCCGCGGGGCAAAGGGTCTTCGCAACCGCGAAACGGGAATCCTTTCAGAGCTTGAAGAAGAAAATATCTACCGCAATCCCACGCTCTGCTACTCCAACTGGGACACAGTTATGTGGGAAAAGGTCAAAAATGAGAAGAATATTGAACTCCTTCTCAACTGCAGCTGCTGTGACGCAGCAGTGACAAAGAGCGGAAACATCAGCACGATAGTCAGCGTAACCGGCTGGCAGTTGACCACCTATACCTGGCACACTGTCAAGGCGAAATATTTCGCCGACTGCTCGGGCGACTCGATTCTCGCAACGCTTTCCGGAGCAAAATGGAGAGTCGGACGCGAAGCCCGCAACGAATACGACGAGGCCATGGGTCACGAGCTGGCAGACAGGAAGACCATGGGCATGTCCTGTATGATTCAGGCAGTTGAGACCGACCACCCGGTAAAATATATACGTCCGGAATGGGCCTACGAGTTCAAATCCGACGACGATTTCAATCCTCCCATCAATGACACCCCGATGGCAAGATCGGATATCAGCATTTCCGACCAGAAGATCGCCACCGTCACGTCCATGAACCGCCCGCACAAGCTCGGCACCAGCGAAACCAACTTCTGGTGGATTGAAATGGGCGGAGACAGAAACAGCATTTACGACGCTGAAGAAATGCGCGACGAGCTGCTGAAAATCGCCTACGGTATCTGGGATCATATCAAAAATCAGGCCGACCACGGTGCTGACAACTGGGAACTCGCCTGGGTAGGAATACTGCCCGGCAAGAGAGAGTCCCGCCGCTATATCGGTGAGTACGTTCTGACCCAGAACGACATCGAAGCCGGCGGAAAATTCGACGACATCATCGCCTTCGGAGGCTGGCCGATGGACGACCACAACCCCGCAGGCTTCCGCTCTTATGAAAGCGATGCTCCGGCCTCAAAGCTTTATCCGGCTCCCTCACCCTACGGAATTCCCTACCGCGTTCTTTACACTCAGGACGTAACGAATATGTTCTTTGCAGGAAGAAACCTGTCCGCAACGCATGCCGCCCTTTCCTCAACCCGTGTTATGGCAACCTGCGCACTTCTCGGCCAGGCTATGGGAACCGCAGCATCCATCTGTGTCAATGAAAATGAAACCCCGCACACAGTTTATCTCAACAAAATCGCCGAACTTCAGAAAAAGCTCAAGGATGCCGGCTGCTGGCTTCCCGGTCAGGTAAGAGAAATTCCCGAAATCAGCCGCAAAGCCGCCCTGAATATTTCAGACTGCGACAAGGCCGTTCTCTTCAACGGCGAAGAGCGTCCCGGACTCAACGACGAGCAGAATTTCATCGAGCTTGCCCCGGGTTCAGAGCTCAGCTTTGATTTCGGTACAGAGAAGGAGCTCAACAGCCTTCGTCTGTACTTCGACCCGGACTTTTCACGCGAATCAATCTCGGTCAACAAGAAAATCCGCGTGTTTGCCCAGCATTCCTCAAAGGGTCTCGATTTCAGACCCGTAAACGTCGCCGCCACCCTCGTCAAGAGCTTTGAAGTTTACGCTGACGGCGAAAAGATTTTTGAAACCGACAAAAACCACAATTCCCTCGTCCGCATTCCGCTCGGCCGTAGCGCCCGCCGCGTAAGCATCCGCTTCGGCGAGGCCTGGAACTGCCCGAAGATTCACGTATATTCGTGTGATATAGATTAAGATGACAAGGGTCGGTTCTTTTGTCATCTAAAGTAGCTTTCGGGCGGGTTTGGTTCTCACAGAACCAAGCCCGCACGGAAGCGCGAAATTGCGCAAAGAAAGATGACAAAAGAACCCGACGAAAGTCGGATGGTCCCTTGTCATCCCCCAAAAAACAGAGGCCGGGGCCTCTGTTTTTTTATGAAAACTGTGAGTTGTAAAGCGAGGCATAGAAGCCGCCGGCGCGCATCAGTTCGTTGTGCGTGCCGCTCTCGGTGACGTTGCCCTTCTGAACGACGAGAATGAGGTCGGCGTTCTGAATGGTGGAGAGGCGATGGGCAATGACGAAGCAGGTGCGGCCCTGCATCAGCTTCAGCATGGCTTCCTGAATGCGCTGCTCGGTCATCGAGTCAACGTTCGAGGTTGCTTCGTCGAGAATGAGAATCGGCGAATCGGCAAGCATCGCGCGGGCGATAGTGATGAGCTGCTTCTGACCTTTGGAAATGCTGACGCCGTTGTCCGTCATGACTGTGTTATAGCCTTCCGGAAGCGAGCGTATGAAGCCGTCGATCTTGGCGGCTTTTGCTGCGGCGACGATTTCATCCATCGTCGCGCCTTCGCGGCCGTACGCGATGTTCTCGGCAACGGTGCCCCCGAAGAGCCAGGTATCCTGAAGAACCATCGTGAAGGATGCGCGAAGCGAATCCCTCGTTATATGTCTGATATCCGTGCCGTCAAGCGAGATTTTCCCATTGTTTATGTCGTAGAAACGCATAAGGAGGTTGATAATCGTCGTTTTTCCGGCTCCCGTAGGACCGACTATTGCGATAGTCTGTCCTTTTTTTACGTTCAGTGACAGATTCTGAATAATCGTCTTTTCGGGAAGATAGCCGAATTTTACGTTTTCAAAATCGACGCGTCCGTCGGCCTTGGTTACGATTTCCGCATCGTCGTCATCTTTGGGCTCCGGCTCTTCGTCAAGAATGTTGAAAATTCGCTCTGCGGCGGAGAGAGCCGACTGAAGGTCCGCAAGTATATTTGCGAATTCGTTTATGGGACCCGAGAATTTTCTTGAATACTGAACGAAGCTTGACAGGTCGCCGAGCTCGATAAAGAGAATCGACGCGGGCGCGATGCTGCCGCTCTGCGAGTACAGATAGAAAATTCCGCCGAACATGATGATAAGCGACAGGGACAGGTTGTTTATGAAGTTCACCGAGGGTCCGATTGTCGCCCCATGATAATCGGCATTGTAATATGCGTTGCAGGCATCGCAGTTTCGGTCTGCAAATCTTCCGTTTATTACGTTCTGCCGTCCGTATGCACGTATCGTCTTCTGGCCGGAGAGCATTTCTTCGGCGTAACCGTTGAGCTCACCGAATTTCTGTGAACGAAGGCGGAACAGGGGCCTTATCTTCGTCGTTCGGTTCTTCGTCTGCAGAAGCGAAATCGGGACTGTTACGGCAAATACTATGAGCAGAAGCGGAGATATCGTTGCCATCAGATAAAGGCTTCCGAATACCGTGACTATGCTTGCGCAGATCTGAAGCAGATCGTGAGACAGAGATGTGTTGACCGTATCTACGTCATAGGAAATATGGCTGATAATATCGCCCGTCTGATGTGTGTCAAAATAGCCGACAGGCAGGGTTATGAGATGGTTGAAAAGATCTCTGCGCAGTGCGTACGTGATTTTTTTACCGAGAATTACAAGTGTGACGGCAAGCGCAAACGAAAGCAGCGCCGAACCGAGATAGCAGACCGCCATCAATGCGACTTTTGCATAAACGGTATCGAAATCGACAGCTCCGCGGCCGAACTTGATTGCGTTTATCGCCTGGCCCGACAGCTTGGGTCCCCAGAGACCGAGAATATTCGAGCTCAGCATCAGCACAAAGCCGAGAAGCAGGGTCCATTTATATCTGAAAAGGTATTTTCCGAGCCTTAAAAGCACCCGCCTGCGGGTTTTCGGGTCAAGCTTTTTCCCGGATTTGATATTGTTCGGGTTGTTCTGCTGGCGCGGGTTCGAAAGAATGCCCCCGGCCATGCCGCCCATTCCGCCCTTATTCAAGGAAAGCACCTCCCATCTGTGAATCGCTGATTTCCCTGTATACGGGGCAGCTTTCCATCAGCTGCTCGTGAGTGCCGAGACCGATGATTTTTCCCTCGTCAAGCACGATAATCACGTCGCTTGACATAACGGAGCTCACACGCTGCGCAACCGTCACCGTCGTGACGCCCTTCATTTCTTCCGCAATCGCGCGTCTGAGCAGCGAGTCCGTCCTGTAGTCGAGGGCGGAGCTCGAATCGTCGAGTATGAGTATCTGCGGAGATCCCGCTATGGCGCGGGAAATGAGAATTCTCTGGCGCTGACCTCCGGACACGTTCGTTCCCTTTGAAGTCAGGCTGTACTGATATTTTTCATCGAGCGTTTCGATGAATTCGTTTGCCTGTGCGATTTTCGCGGCGCGGACCGCGTCCTCATGGGTTAGATTGCGACCGAAAATGATGTTCTCCTCAATCGTATCGGCCGCAATGAAATCGTTCTGCATAGCGACACCGAACATTGAGTGCAGCTCTTCTTCGGGGATGGTGCGCACGTCGCGTCCGTCAATTCTGACAGAGCCTCGGCTCACGTCGTAAAAGCGCATCATAAGAGCCGTCAGCGTCGTTTTTCCGGAGCCCGTTGCCCCGATTACCCCGAGCTTCTGCCCTTTTTTCACCGAAAACGAAATATTTTCAAGGACGTTCGCCTTTCCGGTATACGAAAAGCTGACGTCATCAAAAACGATGCCGGACTCCTCTTTTCTTGCCGGGAATTCCTCTTCGGATGCCACGGGCAATCCTGCTTTCGTCTCAAGCACTTCGGTTATACGCCGGGCACTTGCCGAAGCCTTTGACCACATAACAAAAAGTCTCGTTACCGCCATCATGGCGCCGGAAATCATCGTAAAATACTGAATAAACGAGATGATATTGCCGGAGGTTGAAACACCGCGGTTAACGAAGACGGCCCCGAGCATAACGACCGCAACGAGGCCGAGGTTCATAAAGAAGGTCATCGCGGGATTGGCGGAGGACATCAGTATGTTGGTCTTTCTTTCAATCGCAGCAAGCCTTACGTTTTCTTCGTCATAGCGGCGGAACTCGTATTTTTTCTTCGACAGGGCCTTGATTACGCGTATGCCCTCGGCATCCTCGCGGACGACGCGTATCATACCGTCAACCGCCTTCTGAACTCTCGTGTACAGCGGAAGACCTTTTGCCGTCAGAAAGAAAACCGCAATGAAAATCAGCGGCAGAACGGCAACCATGATAAGCGTCAGGCGCCAGTCCTGAAGTGCGGTGATGGCAAGACCTCCGAAAAGCAGAACGGGAGCACGAATACCCATTCTCTGAGTGGTATTTATGAAGCTGTGAATGTTGTAGGTATCGGTGGTAAGTCTCGATTCAAGTGACGGAACCGTAAAAGCGTCGGTCTGTGCCGGGGACAGCCACATCGTTCTGACGAAGAGGTCGTTTCGGCAGTCTTCGGAAACGTTTCTCGCCACGAGGGACGTGCGTCTGTTTGCCCAGACGTTTCCGAGAACTCCGAGTCCGGCACAGATTATCATAATCAGTGCCCAGACGACGATTTCAACGGTTTTCACCGTTGTGCCGGGGATGGAGTCCGAAAACCTTGCCATCGTCTTTACAAGCAGGGCCTCAATTCCGTTGACTATTGAAATTTTCAGTTCCGAAACCGTTTCCGGGTCCGGAGTACCGACCACGCAGTCGATAATCAGTCCCATTATGTAAGGAAGAGCCAGTTCAATCAGAGTTGCCAGTGCTTTTACCGAAAGTGTTACGCTGATTTCTCCCTTGTATTTACCGAGGTATGCAAGGATTCTTCTCATTTATTGTCTGTTTCCTTCCCTGCCGTTCCGGTTTCCCTGTCGTTCAGGGCCTCGTCGTTGAGCACTTCTTCCGACATTTCCGCATATACGGCGACTCTCGACGCAAGTCTCGACAGACTTTCATCGAGAACTGCGATTTCTTCTTCGGTAAAGCCCTCGGTGAGAAATTCTCTCCACTCCTTCAGAACAGCACGGATTTTAGGAAGCGTATCCACTGCTTTCTGCGTGGGATACACCAGAGTGACGCGTTTGTCCTCTGCGGACTGCTCGCGCCATACGTATCCGAGCTTTTCAAGCGTTGCAAGGGTTCTCGTTACGTTGCTTTTATTGATAAACAATTTTTTTGACAGAGCATCCTGGGATATACCGGGATTCCGGCAAAGAGAAAGAATATAGCTGTGGCGGTTGTCACCGAGGCCGAGCTCGTTCAGCTTTTCTGCGCGGAACATAGCCCCGCAGCGTGTAATCACTGCGATTTTCCTCATAAAAGTCGGCATCGTTTCTTTCCTCCTTCGTTTTTCTGCGGCAATAAAGCCGGTCAAACCTTCGTTGCGCATGCAACTAAATAATTATAGCACACACATACGGCTTATGTCAAATGAAAACTGTTCCGGGAACCGCCGTGGTGCCCATCCTTCACAACAAAAACAGATGCAATTCATTTTCATAAGCGGAAGTTGAGTGATAAATTCACATAATATTAATAAATATGTGATATACTTTATCGGAATATTTATAAGAAGAATTCTGTCTGTTTTAAACGCAATTTTTCAGAAAAACATTCTTATCCTTATATAACGAAAGGAATCGCACCAAATGATCAAAATTTCTCATCTGGTCAAGAACTACGGTTCATTCTGTGCCGTCGATGACATCAGCTTCGAAGTTGAAAAAGGCGAAGTCGTCGGTTTTCTCGGTCCCAACGGAGCCGGAAAAAGCACGACAATGAACATGCTGACGGGTTACCTGTCAAGCACCTCCGGAACCATCACGGTCGGAGGCGCCGACATTCTGGACGACCCCATGAATGCCAAGCGCCTTATCGGTTACCTGCCCGAACAGCCTCCTCTTTACCCTGATATGACCGTCAAGGAATATCTCTCTTTTGCTTACGACCTCAAGAGCTGCACCTTCAACAAAGAAAAGCACATCGGTGAAATCTGCGACGTCGTAAAAATCAAGGACGTTCTGAACCGCCAGATCAAGTTCCTTTCAAAGGGATACAAACAGCGTGTCGGTATTGCCCAGGCACTTATCGGCAACCCTCCCGTAATCATTTTCGACGAGCCGACCATCGGTCTTGACCCGAAGCAGATTATCGAAATCAGAAACCTCATCAGAACCCTCGGCAAGGAACACACCGTTATCCTTTCCACCCACATTCTGCAGGAGGTCCAGGCCGTCTGCGACAGAATCATAATCATCAACAAGGGTAAGATCGTTGCCGACGAGCTCACAGAAAACATTTCGAGAGCCGTTGAAAGCACGCGCCGCTTCAACGTAAAGATTTGCGGTCCCCAGAAGGACGTTCTCGCTATGCTGCGCAATCTGCCCGGCATCTGCTATGCCGAGACACTTGCCGCACGTGACGGCGACGCCTACACCTATATGATTGAAAGCGAAGTCGGAATCGACATCCGCAAGAAGCTCTTCTGGACTCTCGCCGAAAAATCCTGGCCGCTTATCGGTATGGAAGCCCTCGGTATGAGTATTGAAGACATCTTCATCGCCGTCGTCGACAAGACCGGCGAAAAGGAAGCCCCCACTCTCGCAAAGAAAAAGACCCGCTCAATCGATGCAAACCGCGCCGCTGCCGAGAAGGAAATGGCAGCCGACATCGTCGAGAAGACTTCCGAAGCAATCAAGCAAAACGACGAAAAGCCCTCCGAAGAGGAAAACAGCGAAAAGTTCTATGACGACCACTCAATCGCCACCGACACCTTTGCCGAAATGAGCGGCAAACAGGACGGCGACGCCGAAAAGAAAGACTGAAAGGACTGAAAGGATATGACAGCAATATTCAAAAAAGAGATGCGTTCATATTTCATAAACCCAGTAGGTTTTGTATTTATCGGCATCTTCCTCGCTCTGGCAGCCGGACTCTGCACTTATTTTACACTGCAGACCGGCTCGTACAGCACAGGCACCTACTTCTATTGTCTGATATTCTGTATGATTATCGTCTGCCCGCTTCTCACAATGAGAACCTTCGCAGAAGAAAAGAAAATGCGCACCGAACAGATGCTTATGACAGCTCCGGTTTCAATTACCGGTATGGTTATGGGCAAGTTCCTTGCAGCCTTCACCATGTTTGCAGGTTCGCTGATAATCTCCTGCATCAATTTCATTCCGCTTTACATCGTAGGTTCCGCAGAAGCCGCACTCAATGAAGACGCCATCACTCACATAGGTCCCGTGACCGCAGAAATCTTCGGTTCTCTCATCGGAGTTCTGCTCATCGGTGCCGTATTCATCGCAATCGGCGTATTCATCTCATCAATGACCGAAAACCAGCTGTCTGCCGCAATTATGACAATAGCCGTTCTGCTCATCATGGCAGTTCTCAACATCATCAACAAGATTGGTTCGGATTCGGAAGGAACGACACTGGTCGGCAGCTATGCAGTCAGATACGTAATCGACTGGGTCAGCGTGATTTCAAGATTTTCATACTTCCAGCACGGAATTCTCGACTGGTCCGCGCTTCTCTATTATTTATCTCTTACGTTCATCTTCGTATACCTGACTGTCAGAGTATATGAACACCGCCGTTGGGCAAAGTGAAAGGAGCACAAAAATGAAAAAAAGCATACTTTCACGCCGTTTCCGCTACGGAGGCGCAGCAGCAGCCCTTACAGCCGCAATTATCGTAGTCGTAATTCTTCTCAACGCCCTCTTCTCATTGCTTGCAAATAAGTTCATCTGGTACACTGACCTTACAAGCGAAGGCCTTTACAGTCTGTCAGATGCAGCCGTTGAAGCAATTGAGGGCATCGACAAAGACGTTTACATCATTTTCTGCGACGACCCCGACAACCTGATGTCAGATACGCTTCAGAGTTATATTTACACAACCGCTCTCGGCCTTGAAAAGGCCAACAAGTACGTTCACGTCCAGAACGTAAATATTTACAGAAACCCTTCAGCCGTATCGTATTACAAAACGACGTCAAAGACCAACATTTATACGAACAGCATCATCATCACTTCGGGCAGCGAATTCAGAGTATTTTCTGAAAAGTCCATGTTCGTTTTCAACGACTCCGACAGCACGACGCCCTGGTCATATAACGGTGAAAAGAAAATCTGCGCAGGTATCCTTGCAGTTACCAAGGCGGAATCCCCCATTTGCTGCATCACGTATAACCACGGTGAACCCTTCGTGACAAGTGATGAAATCGCTTCGTCAAACGCTCTGCTTTCAATGCTTGAAGATGCAGGCTACAAGCTTCAGCTCATCGACCTTGCAAACGAAGACATTCCCGCTGACTGCCGTCTTATGCTCGTTTACAACCCGAACAGCGACTTCCTTGTAAAAGACGGAATTTCGGACAAATCCGAAATTGAAAAGCTTGACAAGTTCCTCGACGGAACAAACTCACTGATGGTGTTTATGGATCCCGAATCCCCCGTTCTTCCTCACTTTGAAGAATATCTTGAGGAATGGGGCATCACCTTTGACCGCTACGAAACGACTGCACTCGGCACGGGACTTGCAGGTTCCACAGTCGGCTGCTACGTAAAGGATTCTCTGTATTCCGTAACTCAGGACGGTCTCGGTGTCGTCGGAACCTACACTTCAAAGGGTCTCGGAGCTTCACTGCATTCCGAACTGCGCTACACCTATCCCCCGAAGGTCATCTTCCCGAACTGTATGGGAATTTCATGCGCTTCAAACTATTCAAAGACCGTTCATGAAGACGAGGACGATTCCTCCAACAACTTCACGTATTACTCCTACTATTCAAACGGCGTATCAAGATCGATTTACGACGTGTTCACTTCTTCAAACTCCGCCGTTGAGGTTGCCGGAGGCAAAACCGTTGAATCTGCTACCGACCTTGAGCAGTTCAGCCTTATGACCGTAACACGCGAATCCAGAATGGCTGATAACACGAACGAAGATTACTCCTATGTTCTTGCCTGCGGTTCAACCGACTTCCTTTCCAACACCCTGCTTCAGTCCAACACCTACGGAAATGAAGACGTTATGCTTTCCGCCCTGCGTGCCATGGGCAAGGAGCTTGTAATCGTCAACCTCGACCACAAGCCCTTCGCTTCCACTGAAATCGAAAACATCACGACAGCCGAAGCCAACGCCTGGACAATCAGCCTTATCGCAATTCCCGCCGTCATCACACTTGCCGTCGGTACTTACGTGCTGGTAAGAAGAAAGTACTCACGCTGAAAGTAAAAATGGACAACATGAAAAAGCCTGATGAATCGGTACTTGCAGCCTCCGGTAAGCAGCCCGCAAAAGGAAGACGCCGCCGTTCGGTTATCCGCGAACAGAGAAACGCAATAATCTCGCTTATCTGCGTAATTGTCGTTCTTGCCGTTGCAATACCGCTTGTAAACAAGTATATAATTAATGTAAATACTTTCACCGATTATGACGGTGAAAAGTATAAAATCAAGGAAGTCGGCGGGGTTTACGCCCTGTACGACCTTGACGGAAACAAGATGGACGTGACAACCGACGGTTATTACGTCACCTCAAAGCTTTCCACCCTGCTTGAAATCGACCCGGATACGGGCTCCTACGAGGTAGTTGCCATAGTCGATACCGAAGAGGGCGAATCCGTCGGTACCAATCAGCACCTGCTTATGTTCAATCATACGAGCTCCGACAACACACAGTCGATTGAAGTACATAATCAGTACGGAACCTTCACCTTCTACCGCGATGCCGACGACAACGTTCAGATCAAGGGCTATGAAGGAACCCCGTATTCACAGACGATGTTCACATCGCTCGCCGTTTCCTGCGGCTACACCCTGACTTCAATGAAAATTGAAGACCCGATAAAGGACGAAAAGGGCGAATACAGTGAGTACGGCCTTGCAAAGGCAACGAGAAAAGACGAAAACGGCAACGATTACGAGTATTCTCCTGCCTGGTACCGTATGACGGACATCAACGGAAACTCATATACCGTCCAGGTCGGCGACGCCATTCCCTCCGGTAACGGCTACTACGTCAGATACACTGCAAGAGACGCCGTTTATATTATGAATTACTCGGTTGACGGTTCTGTCATCTCGATGTACGACACGACCCAGACCGCCGAAAACGTCGAAAACATACTCGACCTTCCGATTGAAGAATTCGTAAGTCCCGTCGTCTGCTACCCCATGACACTCAACACCTACTTTGATGTCACGAATTTTATGATTGTCAAGGGTGATGAGCTTGCAAAGTTCGAGGCAGACCCGAATTACCAGACGACCCCCTTCGTATGCTTCTCATTCTGGGATATGGATTCCCGTTTCGGAACGTTCTATCATACCAGAGCATACAATCTGCAGTTCCCCGAAAATTACCTTATGGATTCAAACAGCGCCGACGCCGCTCTTCAGTCCTTCTACACTATGAGCTTTGTCGGAGTTACTAAGCTCGGGGTTACCGAAGAAGATCTGAAAACCTACGGACTTGACAATCCCGCATATGCGATTTATTTTGAGTTCCAGGACATCGACCACATGATTTACATCAGTGCTCTTACAGAGCGCGGAACTTATTATATGAACTCCGCGATTTACGATATGATCGTCGAAGTTCCCTCTGAATCGCTTCTCTTCCTTGATTATAAGCTTATCGACTGGGTTGATTCCGCATATTTCGATATGAACATCGCCTGGGCGAAGGAAGTCACCGTCGAAACGGCAGACGAAACCTACACCTTCACGCTTGACAACTCGCAGTCAGACTCAATGTCGAATCCGACGTACTCACAGAAGGCCAAGGAAAACACGACGATTGCCTCAGATAAGATGACGATGACGGGCAAGGACAGCAAGGGCAACACCGTTGCAGCCTTCTCCTCATACACCATCACGGACAAGAAGGGCTTTACCTGGACGATTACCAAGGATAAGATTACGGCCGTCAATTCCGAAGGCACCACTTGCACCATCGACGGTGCCATGGGAGCTTACAACGAACTCGGCGACGTCTGCACGGTAATCACCGGCTCAATCGAAGGCGTGGACGGAACGGTTGTCAACCAGATAACCGCAAACTACGTAATCATCACGGACGCCAACGGAAAGAGCACGAAGTATTTAAGATACGGTATGTCAACCTTCCGCAAGTTCTATCAGTCGATGCTTTACGCATCCCTCGAAGGTGACGTACACGACGGCTACTTCGGTCTTACCGATGAGCAGATTGCCGCCTACACCGCAGACCCCGACAAGGGCACTCAGGTCAAGATTACGATTAAGACAATCTACGAAGGCTTCCCTGAGTACGTATTCCGCTACTACGCATACTCCGAGCGCCATTCAATGATCACCGTCAACGGCGGAACAGGAGAATTCTACGTATTGCGCTCCTTCACCGACAAAATGGTCACCGACGCCGGCCGCGTTATCGCAGGCGAATCCGTCGACCCCATCTCAAAGTATTAATTACGTATCAGGCTGCCTTCCGGCAGCCTGATTTTTTTCAGATTTGTAGCCGGGGGACGTAAGTGGTGGTGCAAAATGTAGCCAGGGGACGTAAGTGGTGGTGCAAAATTGC
>DCGL01000060.1:3412-7660 GCA_002314565.1 Clostridiales bacterium UBA1779 | reverse complement strand
GGGGCGGCGTTTTTGCAGTTTCTGACGGTTGTGGCAGACATGTTTCCGACGATTCCGCCGACGCGCAGGCTTCCGGTTGAGCTTGAACCGTGGTCAACGTAACTGCCCTCAATCGTTGAGTTGGCGGCAAATCCGACAACGCATCCTGCAATTTTTGAGAGTACCGTGGCACAAGAAACGCTGACGTTCTTTACCGTTGCCTTGTTCGTCTTGCAGAAAAGACCTGCCATATCGTCAAGCGTTATGCTGAAATAGGAAACCTTGTAATTCTGACCGTCGTAGGTTCCGGCAAAAGGAGTCTTCGCACCGACGGGACGCACTTCGCTGCCTCCGAACGAGATATCGGCGGTTTGCTTTATATACTTTCCGAGAAAGCTTTCTTTCTCGGACTGGGCGGCAAAATAATTGAACTCCTCAGCCGTCGAAACGATATAAGGATCGGCCTCGGTGCCGCTGCCTTTCCACTCTGTTACGGCCAGATGACTGTAATCTTTGGTAACCTGAATTGAAGCAGCCGTATTGTGCTTTTCAGGGGCTTCAGTGCCGAGAACGATGTGAGAAGCAGCTGCCGCAAGTATTTCCGCTGAGCCGGACGGGGTGATTCCCGAATATTTCTTGGCGGCTTCAACCGGGGATTCTTTGAAAAGGAAGGAGTAAAATGCACATGCTACGGCAAATGAACCGTAAAGGGAAGGATGACGGTTGTCCGAATAATAGACGTTGTATGCCTTCTGGTTCTTCAGCATATATCTGAAGAGCTCGGCGCAGTCAACCATTTCGGCCCCGAGAACGTCGCAGTATTCGCGGCAGATCTGCTGCATAAGCTTTGAATGGTTGTCCTGTGAAATCGAGAACGAACCGGTAACCTTTGCGTCAACCCCGTTTGCAAGCATTTCGTAAATGTTAGACGTGCCGGTGTTGTTGCCCCAGGTGCAGTAAATCAGAGTCTTTGCCCCGGCTGCCTTTATCATACCGTCAAGAACCTTGCCGGCGGCAATTTCGGCATCCTTGACCGTGTTTTCCTTATCTGTTATGCGGCGGGAGGGCTGCAATACGACGTAATCCCACTTCTCCGTGAGAAGTCTCTTGACGTTCTTTCCGATTTCGGTCGTCAGTGAAATCTGTTCGCACATGGTGCCGCTTCCCTGAGTGGCGGCTTCAACTTCAATCTGCTTTCCGGCGAGAGTTCCGAGCTTCTCGACAATATCCGGCATTGAGTTGTAGTAGGTCAGGCTGTTTCCGATGAACAGAACGCGGATGGGTTTTGATACGGCTTCGGTCGTGTCGGCGGCTTCCGTGCCGGCTTCGGTACCTGCCGAAGTATCTTCGGAAGTATCGGCCGAAGTATCGGCGGTTTCGGTTTCATTCGAAGCCGGAGCTTCAGTCGAACCGGGTGCATCGGTTGTTACACTGTCACCCGAACATGCGGCAAACATCGGGAAAAGCAGCAGTGTCATTATGGAAAGCGAGAGTACGGATAAAAATGAGCGTTTCATCTGTTGGACTCCTTTATAAATAATGATTGAATTTTCTCTTCGAAAATACTGCCGAATAACTATTCGCTGTGATTTTGTGTGAAATCACAAAATATTCGCTCATATTTTGTGAGGGCTCTGATACTTCTCAGCGGATAAATTCCTCGGGAATACTCTGTGCCATATGCTCGGCGCCCGCAAGACTCGGATGCAGGTGGTCGCCGCTGTCGTATTCACTGAAATATTCGAGATGATTTTCGGGATTCCAGACTGCCGATTCGAAATCAATGACACCGTCGATGTCGGCCTCAGTGCGTATCCATTCGTTTACGCGCTGACGTATTTCTTCACGGTTTCCTTCGAAGGGACCGAGCTTTGCGCAGGGAAGAATCGGCGAAATATAAATCTTTATGCCGTGCTTATGAGCGATTTCAATATACTTCTTGTATCCGTTTTCTATCATTTCTTCGGCGGTCGGGAGCTCGTTCATCTTGCTCCAGCGTCCCGTGGGCTGAGGATGATACAGGTCGTTGATACCGTGCAGGATGAAAACGCGGTCAACTCCTGCCTGACAGATATCGCTTTCAAAACGGCGTATGCCGGCAATGCCGTAATGGCAGCGGAAGCGGTAGCTGTATTCTCTGAGCATTCTTGAGCCGCCGATGGCCTTGCGTATTACGCTTGCGTTGCGTATGCCGGAGTCAAAAATCCGGTGTGCCAGGCAGTCCGGCCAGGGCTGGGCGGTGATTGAGTCTCCGAAGGCAACGATGGCGTGGCAGTCGGGATTTGTAAGGAAGTCAATGGTGTGCAGGAAAACGTAGGGACCGTTTTCGCCGTAAAATTCGTCGGGGATTGTTTCTTTATCCGCCCAGTCACCTTTTCCGTAGAATTTCTTAATGTATGGACCGTTGTTTGAATGTCCGGTAACGATCTGTGTGAGCTTTCCGAAATACATACTGACCGAGAACTGCTCCCCGGCCTTGAAGCTGAAGGGGATTTCGTCGGAAACGGCACCGCCTCCTGCAGGGAGAGATACCGAGGGCTTGCCGCCGAAGGTGATCTGAACGCTCGTTTCGGGTTTTATGTGTTCATCGTGAAGGCATTTGGCAACGTATATTTTCGTGATTACTGCCTTTTCCTTGCCGAACTGATTTGAAAAATGAAGGCGAAGAGCCTCGCCGTCAATCGTCGGGAAAATTACGTAACGGAAGGTCTGGTCCTTGACGTAATCGGTGTGATTCTCGGATACGGTTGAGACTGCGGCTCCCCAGCCGGCTACCCATTTTTTGTTTTCCATATATTTTGAACTCCTTCTTATTTTATTATAGTAGCTTATCAGGCGTATTATAGCATCACTCAACGTAAAAGTCAAGAATTCCGGGAAAGATAAAAATGCGTCTTCCGGATTGCTTTCATCCGATCCGGCATTAAAACAACTTAAAAATTCGTCATTTTGTGTGTGCGTAATGTGAATGTTTGTGGTATAATATTCACACGGGACGAATAAAGTGCCCGGAATAACGTATAAAGGAATGCGTGAACCGTTATGTTTGATATCAATCCTTTCAACGGCGTGTTTTTGGTTACATTCAGCCTGTTTCTGGCTCTCTTGATCGTGTCATCTGTACTGCTCAGGAAGGCAGACAGAAAAATCAGGAGACGGACTCTTGCAGGGGCAATGATATTTACTTTTGCCGCATACTGGGTTTACAAATTCGCTTTGTCAATGGATGACGATTACAGTGAACTGACGGCCGCCAATGACCTCGGCGCTTTCAGCTGGTGGAAGGAGCTTCCTTTCCAGCTCTGCAATATCAATATGATAATCATTCCACTTGCCGCAATTTTCGACAATAAAAAACTGTACGGCTTCGGATTCTTCGTTGCCCCTCTCGGAGCTTTTATGGCTCTGATCATGCCGAGTCTCGGATTTTACGGCTGCAGCATTTTCCTGCCCCGCAATCTCGGCTTCTATTTCACGCATTTCATGATTTTTATCGGCGGCATATCAATTGCCTGCCTTGATTTGTACAAACCGAGATTCAAGGACGTTCTGCATACGCAGCACACCATGATGGTTATAACCATGGTGGTTGTCGGAATGGATTTTCTCATCTGCGGTACCGTTGAGCCTTATGCCAATTACTTTTTCGCGATGAATCCCGAAGGAATCTCGATTCTCGAGTTGTTCTGGTCATGGATTCCCGTCAAGGGACTTTACCTCGTGTCGGCAGGCGCTCTGGTTCTTTTGCCGTACATGCTGATTATCACTTTTGCATTCTGGCTTCCGGGCGAAATCAAAAAGAAGATTGCAGTCCGCAGCAGCGAAGAGATTGTAGAAAACGAATAAAGTGAAAAACGCTCCGGTTCCGCTGCAAAATGCAACGGAGCCGGAGTTTTTTGCGAGAAATCAAAAACGGCACATAAAATCTCCGAATATGGAGCATAAGCTTGGATTGGTTGCATTTTTTCTAAAAGGGTAACGCAGCAACCATATGCTTTAATACAAAAAGAGATTATCGTAAGAAAGGAAGGTGTTAATGCACCAATCGTTCTCACGGCAATCTCTTTTTTGAGTCAAATCTGTTTAGATGCTGATTTTAGTATTTCGAGCCTTTTGAAGAACATGTCTTTTGTATTGTCATCAACAAACCACTCCGGTTTCACTTCGGATATTTGATTGAGTCCAATTTTATTAACTGCTTCAATGGCTGCTGCCCTCTGAGATACTCTTTGAGGTGTTGTCTGACACACTGAACCGTCAATCGTATCA
>DCGL01000060.1:0-3365 GCA_002314565.1 Clostridiales bacterium UBA1779 | reverse complement strand
ATCAGCGGATATAATCTCAACAGTTTGTTGGTGGCGTTATCCACATAGAATCCCCAATTACCCCAGTGACGATCCGTATTTCCGACAAGATAATCAATGATATTCATCATATAATACGAGTACTTATCTTTTGACAGGACGAACTTGTTTTTATCCTTCTCCTTATTGACACAGTATATATCAATATACTCAAACGGTACAATGCCTCTTTCCGGTGACGTGATAATCTCACATCTGGATACTCTGGCGTTATCAAAGGAATACTCACTGTATGAAACATGATTCACATCGAAGCAGTCAGTTATTTTTGAGGCCAGTATTTCTGCATCTACGTCCCTTTCATCCCCGTCTTTAAGCAGATAGAACGTATCATTTTCTCTTATCCATGCTTTCGGTGCAATACCTTGAGCAGATAAGTCTCCTGCTGTATTTCTGGACATTAAGAGCTCTGCATTTTGAATTGTAATCGCTTTCCCCCGTAAACAGACATTCGTAAATGCTTCAGACAACGAATGAGAGAATAAATTCACCTGGTTGTATGTAATTTTCTCTTTCGGTCCCTTAATCCAGAACACATCAGTCAAGCTCAATCCATGATAGGAAATCGCAATCATTGCTCGGTCCCTGTCAGTTACAGCCTGATTGGCTCCTATGGCGGCAAGTATTTCTTTGGCATATTTTCTGTCCAGTGTAAGCACTCTGGAAGAGCACCAGTAATAGAAATTGTTCAGATTATTTACACAGTTATCAAAGTCATTTCCGGTTTCCAAATACAAATTGTAAGGCATAAACGAAGGATAATTAATAATACATCTGCCATTCCCAAATATTCTGGCTACCCGTCTTTCTTTATGCATAATGTCAAAGAATTTCCAGTCTTTAAGCAATTTGCTTCGAGAGATTATGGCATTCATATAGTGCTCCTTTCCTTTGTGCTTTATCATTGCAATCCAAAAATCAAGTATTTCAGATAAAAATATCCTTTTCGGATTATATCACGAATGGCATTATTTGTCAAATTATTTTATCTATCGGTTTTGTTCAGGTTTTTGCGGGAGAAATCTCAAAAAGTTTTAGAGATTTCTCCCGCGAAGTCTGACACAGACAAATATGGTGCATAAGCTTGACAGGAACAGTTTTCAATGATATAAATGAAATGAAGACTTATAATGATTCGTTTGCTTGTGAATTTTTTACCCCCCCCGAAAAACGTGTTTTTGACTCAATGGTATTGCTTTTTGAAACGGATTGCGTTATAATAACAATCAATAAGTAAATTGAATTGCAGATATTCACATCCATGTTCAGCTTTTCAATTTGTTTCGGTAATTCTATATTAAAAGCAGTTGCCTATGACAGTACAGGAAAAGTCCTGTATGCATAGACAAAAATGATAATAGCAAAGCATCCGAAAGGATGTGACGCAAAGCTAAAGGGACTCAATTTCGCTTTTCGGAACAGTCAGCCAGTTACCATATTTGTTTATGTGCGGTGTCAAAGTGTAACTGCTTTTTGTTATACCTGCAGAATGGTTTTACAGAGAGGAAACACAAATGTCAGACAAAGAAAAGAAGCGCGGTATATCCTTTGATAAGGTATAATATCTTGCGCAAATTCAACTTTGAACAATTGATCCGGGCGAAATCCAAAAGAAGATCGCAATCCGCAGCAGCGAAGAGGTTGTAGAAAACGAATAAAGTGAAACACAAAAATCCCCTGAGCCGCGGCTCAGGGGACCTCTTTTTATTGTTTTTTCGGATAATAAGGCAATTCGAGCATCGTGTTTCCTATATGAGAGGGAATTACCTCTTCGACGCAGGGCAGGCGGCGCCAGACGTAATTGCCGCGGTCAACGTCGTCCCATTTTTGGTCGTAGGGGAACATTATCGGGTAGAGGATGACTTTCGGCTGGGCGAGAGTGTAGAACTCGTCGCTGGCCCCATGGAAGCCGTGATGAGCAATCTGCATAATGTCGCAGCGCAGATAGTTGCCGAATGAGGCACAGATTATGTCGGCGGTGTCGGCCTCGATGTCTCCGGGGAAGATAATTGTCTGACCGGCGGCGCGGATGCGGATGACGTCAGATGCGCTGTTGAGAGATTTCACGTAGAAGGGATTGTTGAACATATCCTCGGCAGTGAAGAGAATTTCAATCTCGCAGCCGGGCAGTCTCCAGGTTTGTCCCGCCTGAGGCTTGACGTATTTGCAGCCGGCAAAGCCACGGCAGCCTTCGCGGATATCCCAGTGATTCGGCGTGTCGCTGTATTTGCGGTAATCCGCGTGAGTATATGAAAACGCGATTTTCTCAACGGTGACCTTGTCGGACTTTGAGGCTATGAATTCGCGCATCGAATTGTAATGGTCGCTGTGTGCGTGGGATATAAACCAGCAGCGGATGATGATTTTGCCATCGGGGCGGACGTTTTCACGCACAAGCTCCGCAAGAAGGTTTTCCGCTTCGTTGTTGTCGTTTCTCCCCCCGTCTATTACGAAGAAGCTGCTGTCGGCAAGACGCATAAGATAGGAATGTCCCATTCCGCCCTTGAAGGCACTGGGGTGACCCTGCCAGAGAGTCAGCGGGCAGATTTCTTTGTCGCCTTCGCAGTAAATTTCGCTGTACGTGTCGCGGCCTCCGATAACGGTTGCGCGGCGGGCCATCGGGCTGTAGTAGGTGTAAATCATCTGCCCCTTGCCGTCCGCGAGGTAAACGTAGGTGTTCCCGGCGATATCGGAGCGCTTTTTCTCGGTAAAGCCCTCCGATTTGACCTTTTCAACGAAGTTATCAAACTGAACGTCGGCGGTTCCCGTGATTATATATCCGTAATTTCCGTCTTCATGGTTGAAGGAGCCCAAAATTCGGCCTCCTTCATAATCCGGAAGCTTCGGATAGCCTTCGGTTTCGAGCTTGAAGGGCTCGGCGAAATCGAGTACGGAGATCAGGTCGCGGCCGTCGGAGTACGCGTCCAGGACCAGCTTGTTTATGAATTTCAGAGCGGTGTAGACACCGTGCAGCGAGTGAGATGCGATATAAGCCTTTCCCTCGTGTGAGAACAGGGCAACCTCGTTCCACTTCGAATCCTTGATGAACTCGCAATTGAACGGGCATTTGTAAATTTCGGCGATGACTTCAAGTTTTTCCGCAAGCTTTGAAACGTTTTCTTCGCCTATTGTTTCCGTGAGTGTCGAAAGATAGGCGATTTTTTCTTTTTCGAGGACGTTTACTATGTCCTGAATCTGTATTTCCTTGTACATGATAAACCTCGCACAATAATAATGTACATTATTATAATGTATTTGCAGCTTGATTTCAAGATGTTCTTTTACCCGGATGCTGTAAAACGGACAAGGCAAAATCAGGTCACTTT
>DCGL01000080.1 GCA_002314565.1 Clostridiales bacterium UBA1779 | reverse complement strand
GGCAGACGCCCGGGACTTAAAATCCCGTGAGTAGCGATACTCGTACCGGTTCGACCCCGGTCGCCGGCATTCTGGTCTCTTTTGTAAGAGACTGAGGTTCGGGACGTTCTGACCGAATGAAGGATAAGCCCAGGTAGCTCAGTTGGTAGAGCGGAGGATTGAAAATCCTTATGTCGTTGGTTCGATTCCGACCCTGGGCACCTTTTGAAAAAAGCGAATTTCCGCTTGACAAAAGGAAGCTTCCTTTATATAATCCCATATGTGTGCGCGAGTGGTAGAGTGGTACTATGTCTCCTTGCCAAGGAGAAGGTCGCGGGTTCGATTCCCGTCTCGCGCTCTTTTATTTTGCCTTTTTTAGTTTTGAGAGCCGGGCTGCCCTTTTTAGGGTGGTCCGTTTTTTATTAAAAAAACAAGGAAAGCTTCTTGACATTTTTTAAGTTGATATGCTAAAAAGAAAGTAGATTAGTGTCGAATGGCATCCAGAAAAACTTAATATGATGACACATTTTTTGTTTTCAGTATGGGAGGTGCTGATATGAAAAAGAGATTTGAAGTTGTGTCGTTAGTGATTGTTGTATTTTTGATTGGGCTGGTCTTATTTCCGAATATTTCCGCAGAAGATGATGAAGACCAGGTGATTGCCAGAAAGATTCGAAACAACTTGGAAAAAACTGCGGAAACGCTACAGGCAGAAGATCCTGTCCTGTCAGAAGACGAAGCACCAGGGAGAGATGCTGATGTCTTTTGGGACTATCTTTCAGATCATTGTGGGAGTGATATTTGGCACCATTTTGCCGGACTTTATTTAGATGAAAACCGGCATTTGGTTATTCTCCTCTCTTGTGAAGAGGACGGAGACAAAACAGACTGCACGTGCCGTGATGTTCTTTGCGAGATTGGTTTCGAAACGGAGATTGTGATTAAAGGCTGTAGGGGCTCTTATTATAATGTGATGGAGAATCTCCGCGAGATCGGACGCAAGACGGCAGAGATGAACGAGCGGGTCCGGGCAGGAAAAGGGACTGAGGAGGAAAATGAATTAGACTCCCATTTTCCGTCGTCTATGCATATGGCTTATACGAATTCGATTCTGGTCCGTGTTGCAGCGGAATCTCCAGAGGAGTTTGAGAAAACAGTCAGTCTTTTTAAAAAGCTGATTGGAGATTACCCTGATGTTGAGTTTGAAACGGCGACAGAAGAAGAACTGAATTTAAAAGATTATTTTTATCCTGTTCGACCGGGATGTGGAATTCAGATTTCAAATGCGGGCGTTTATTCATTGGGATTTCGCGCCCGGTATCTGGAGGATAATGTTTATCACTACGGAATGGTGACTGCGGCGCATGGAAATGCTATAGGGCAGACGGTGTATTTGTTTCCGTATAGCAGTTCAACGCCGACGTTAGTGGGCAGCGTTGCAATCCGGAACTATTCATCGTCAGCGGATGCGGCTTTTATCGAGTTTACCGGCAATTATCAGGGTACGCAGCAAATATATTATACTGATTCTTCCGGCGGGAATACTGTCGGGCCGGTTTTGGACGGAAATTACGCATCGGTGGCCGTTAACATGACGATTCAGAAATCCGGGCGGAGAACGTACCTTTCAAGCGGAATGGTTTCATCTGCAAGTGTGACTGCATATGTTGATGGGGTATGTTTTTCTGATATGTTTTCCGTATATGGTCAAATAGCGGACGTAGGGGATAGCGGAGCGATTACCTATAAGATTTTGAATGGTACGACAGTTCGGACTGTCGGTATCGTGAAAGCCGGAAACGAGTCCATGACCCTGTTTTTTAAAGCCCCGGCGGTATTTTTGTCATTAGGCGTTCTAATGTATTAATACTCGGGCGGTGAACTATGAAAAGAGAAGATAAACGCGCTTTTAACAGCGCAGTATGGAAAGCTCTTTCCTGTTTATTATTGATAGCGGCGATTCTTTGTCTGGTGGCTTGCAATAGAATTGAAATGAACCCCTTGGCAAACGATTATTTGGAAAAAATAGGCGTTTTTGAGAGCAAAATCCTGAAATGCGATTACCTAGGTGTAAAGGGAATTGTCCCGGAGTTGGAATCCGTGAATATTTTGGACGTGTTTCAGTTCGAGGCGGACTATTTTTCAAAATATTATGTGCTGGAAGAAAAAGAAAGTGATGACCTGATTTCGGAGAACGATCTCGTTCAAATAAAAGCAGTCATCACAGAAAAAGATAAAACCGTTCTTTCCATAGAGGATTTTATTTTGGTGGCCGCGAAGAACGGGGAAACGTTTCCGGGATTACAGAGCGGAATCATCGGAAAGCAGATAGGTTTTTCAGGGACATATCTGATTCCCGAAACAGAATTGATTGGATGTATCGGCTTGGAGGGGAAGACTCTTTCCTATACGATTTCGGGAATCCGTTCATGCTCACTGGAGTCGGAGATCATGAAAAACTCCTTGAAAGTCCAGGAAATCAATTCTCCAGCCGAGTTTTACGATTACTTATTTGATCTTCACACGAGAGAATTGTGCCAGAACAATAAGTTTGTTGCCAGACAAAAATATATAGATGCTGCGTTGAAACAGTGCAAGTTTGACTTTTCTGCCGATGAAGTGGAGACATATGCCACAGACATATTAAAGTCTTATCAGAAGGCCGCTTCGGAACTCGGAATGCCGTTTGAGGACTATTGGAAATGGGCAAGAGAGAACGCTATCGCGCAGGAAATGAATGAGGACCCTTATCTTCAGGTGGTGGAAGAGGCCAAGCAAAGAATCGGGACGATTCTTTGGGTGGGCGCTATGTCGCAGAATATGGGCATCTCTATTACTGATGAGGCAGTGGAGAAAGCATTAGTAGATTTGCCAGAGGAAGCGGGCGAATCAGAAAAGGCAACAGCCAGATACTATGTTCTCGAAGACGCATTGATAGAAAAATGTGCTCCGGTGCTGGCAGACTCTCGTCTCAATTCTGCCTCTTATCGGTCACCATCAGGAGATTCCGACAGCTCCGCCGACATTACGGCAACTGTTTTGTTTTCCGGAAGAACCAAGGATGTGGTGCGTAATGATGTCGCTCTGATTGCGTCGTATTTGGAAAGCCATCCTTCAGGAGCGCTTCATCGGAGTATTGCGGGCATATATCTGAAAGAGAAACTGGACCTAGTAATCCTGCTGGTTGAACCGGAGAATCCTGCCGTGCTAGAGGAACTGAATCTGGTCGGGCTCCAGAGCGAATACATGATAGAAAAAGGGAATTATGGTTTTTACCGAATGATTTCTCTTGAAAACATGATCCGTAATTCTATCGAAATGCTTAAAACAGCATGCCAAAACGGATCAGCTGATGAAAAGATGGAAATGTTAAACCGGATGGGACCTATTATTTCACCTTATAATCCGGAAGTCGGCAAACTACTGGTCCTTTTTGATGGGGAAACATCAACCGGCAAGGACGATTCCCGCGCTCAGGCCATTGAGTTATTTGAAGAGATTATTGGAAAGTTTGAAGAGATTGAATTTATTTTTGGCATGTAAAAACAATATGATGAAAGGAGATGCCATTATGAAAAAAGTTTTAGTGTTAGTGTTGTCGCTTGTATTAGTGGGATTGTGTTGCGTTTCTTTTTCCCAGATTACAGCAGAAGCAAAGAAGGCTGATGCGTGTGTCGAAGACGAAGCACCAGGAAAAGTGCTGGCGGATCTTCGTGAGATCGGGCAGAAAACAGCCGAAATGAATGAACGCGTGCGCGCAGGGAAAGGAACCGAGAAGGAGATCAAACTCGATTCTCATTGGCCGATGTCGATGTATGTCGATGAAACGGATTCGATTCTGGTCCGCGTAGCGGTGGACTCTCCGGAGGAATTCGATGAGGTCATCGGGCTCTTTAAGGAATTGATCGGAGATTACGACAAGGTGGTTTACGAGTCGGCTACGAGAGAAGAAATGACATTCACGGATTATTGATGAGCAAGTGAACGGAACGAGTAAAAGAACCCTTGGGTCAAGCCCAAGGGTTCTTTTTTCTTTCGCATGGCTGCCAATCTTCCGGATGTTGAAAACACGCTTTTTGATATCGGCGTTAAAGGGTCTCACTTGACTTTTTTTTCGGGTTTCATAGAATAGAGGAGAAGAGGCTTATTCAAAAAGGAGTAAACAATGGGACTTACGAAACTGATCCTCCACTTCGCAGCACCGCTTCCGAAGATCGAAAAATACCATCGCTTTCTTTTTATCGGCCCGCATCCGGATGATATCGAAATCGGCGCCGGCGCGACTGCGGCGAAGCTCGCGGCAGCCGGAAAGGAAGTCTGCTTTTTGATCTGCATTGACGGCCGGTTCGGCCTCGGCAATGCCCCCGCAGGCACGACGCCGGAAGCGCTGATACCGATCCGGAAAGAAGAGGCGCTCCGTTCGGCGGCGTTCCTCGGTGTTCATGACGTCCGATTCCTCGGGCTTTCCGACGGCGGCTTCTACGGTTACGAGGAGCTTCGGGACGGAATTGCGAAGGTTGTCGGTGATTTCCAGCCGGATGTAATCTTTGCGCCCGACCCGTCCGTCACGTCCGAGAGCCATACGGACCACTTGAATGTGGGCCGCGCAGCGCGCGAAATCGCCCATTTTGCGCCTTATGGTGAGATTATGGAGGGATTTGGCGCGAAAGGCGCTAACGTCGACGCAATCGCCTTTTTTATGACAGCAAAGCCGACACGCTTCGTCGGCACGACCGGCTTCTTTAAAAAACAGATCGATTCCGTGTTTACAATCCATAAGAGCCAATACCCGGACGGCTGCGGCGATGCAAAATCGATCCCGCTGTACTTAAAACTTCGCGCGATCGAGTTCGGATTACGCTCCTTCCACCGGACCGCGGAAGGATTCCGCGTGCTTGGCCGGACGCAGATGCACTGCCTGCCCGAAGCCGGGAAGTGAACTGCAGGCGGCTGATGGGCAGCCATGTGACTCAA
>DCGL01000015.1 GCA_002314565.1 Clostridiales bacterium UBA1779 | reverse complement strand
TACTCCGATGAGGATGCCGTGGCTGAAGCGGCCAATAAGGCAGGCTACAGAGATATTTATACGAAGAAACTCATCGGCATTACCGAGATGAAAAAGCTCATGGGTAAAGCTGATTTTGAAAAGGTTATCGTACCTCTTCTTATAAAACCGCCCGGAAAGCCGACTCTCGTTCCAAGCAGCGACAAGCGTCCTGCAATTGAAATAACAAACATAAATCAAGAATTTACTGAAATTACGGAGGATTAATTATTATGGCTAATTCAAAAACAAAAGTTGTTACAGGTACAGTTCGTCTTTCATACGCAAATGTATGGGAACCTAAATCAATCAACGGCGGAACTGAAAAATATTCTGTTTCCCTCATCATTCCCAAGTCCGACAAGAAGACTATCGCAGCTATCAACGCCGCCATCGATGCGGCAATCGAGGACGGCATTGGCAAGTTCGGCGGCAAGAAGCCTAACAAGGCAGCTATCAAACTTCCTCTTCGCGACGGTGACATCGAGCGTGATGATGAGGCTTATGCCGACAGCTATTTTGTAAACGCAAACAGCACAACCGCACCGCAGATTGTTGACCAGAGGGTACAGCCTATTCTTGACAGAGGCGAGGTCTACTCGGGCTGTTATGCAAGAGTATCTATAAACTTCTACGCTTTCAATTCTAACGGCAACAAAGGCATTGCCTGCGGTCTCGGCAATATTCAGAAGGTCCGTGACGGTGAGCCTCTCGGCGGCAAGCGCAATGCGACCGAGGACTTCACTACCATTGATGATGACGAGTTCCTTGCTGACTAATGATACAAAACGGGTGGCGGAGTAAAATCCGCTGCCCGGAAGTCATACACGAAAGGATTATCATGAAAAATTTAAGTATTGATATTGAAACCTTTTCCTCTGCGGACCTTTTGAAAACAGGTGTGTATAAATATGCCGAATCACTGGATTTTGAAATTCTGCTTTTCGGCTATGCAGTTGACGGCGGTGAAGTCAAGGTTGTCGACCTCGCAGCAGGTGAAAAAATACCTGATAAGATTCTGACGGCATTAACCGATGATTCCGTTATTAAGTGGGCATTTAACGCATCTTTTGAACGCATCTGTCTTTCCCGCTGGCTCGGCTATGAAACAGGGGAATATTTGAATCCTTCCTCATGGAGATGCTCTCTTGTATGGTCGGCATATATGGGACTTCCGCTTTCACTTGAAAATGTCGGTACAGTTCTCGGTCTTGAACAGCAAAAAATGCGTGAGGGCAAAGACCTCATAAGATACTTCTGTAAGCCGTGCCGGCCGACAAAAAAGAATGGCGGCAGAACTCGCAATCTGTATTATCACGATGATGAAAAGTGGGAGCTTTTTAAGAAATATAACAAGCGTGATGTTGAAACGGAAATGGGCATACAGCGTAGGCTGCACAGTTATCCCGTTCCCGATAATGTCTGGAATGAATATCATTTGTCAGAAGAAATCAATGACAGAGGTATAGGTGTGGATACGCATTTTGTAAATCAGGCAATCCGCTGCGATGAGAAAAGTTCTGCCGACTTAAGACTGGCACTCCAGAATCTTACATCACTGCAAAATCCAAACTCTGTAATTCAGATGAAAGACTGGCTTTCAAAGCATGGTCTTGAAGCGGAAAGTCTTGATAAAAAAGCCGTCATTTCACTTCTGAAGGATTGTCCCGAAGATATCCGTGATGTTCTTACCGTCAGACAGCAATTATCAAAGTCATCGGTAAGAAAATATACGGCAATGCAGAATGCTGTATGTTCTGACGGCAGGGTAAGGGGGATGTTTCAGTTTTACGGAGCAAACCGCACCGGGAGGTTTGCGGGCAGACTGGTTCAGCTGCAGAATCTTCCTCAAAACCATATTGAAGATTTAGCTGAAGCAAGAGAAACGATTAATAAATACGGCTACGATGAAGCCAGAAGAAAATATGATTCGGTGCCGGATATTTTATCGGAGCTTATCCGCACAGCGTTTGTTCCGCAGTACGGCAGAAAATTCATAGTGGCTGACTTCTCTGCTATCGAAGCCCGCGTTATTGCCTGGTACGCGGGGGAGAAATGGAGAAATGAGCTTTTTGCAAACGGAGGAGATATTTACTGTCAGTCAGCCAGTCAAATGTTTCATGTTCCTGTTGAAAAAAATGGGGTTAACGGACATTTAAGGCAGAAAGGTAAGATTGCTGAATTGGCTTGTATAGCCGAGGATAGTTTAGTCTTGACCAACCGCGGTCTCATTCCAATTCAGAAAGTTGCCGCTGATGATAAAGTATGGGACGGTGAAAATTGGGTCAGGCATGAGGGCGTTATTTATAAAGGAGAACGGGAGGTTATTACCTATGAAGGACTTACAGCGACACCAGACCATTTCGTATGGGTCGATGGAGAAAGCAGACCGATACAGTTCGGGGCAGCAGCCGCCGGCGGCGCACATCTCATTAAAACCGGAAATGGTGGGACAGCAGTACGGTTGGGTGAAGATTATTTCTCCGGAAAAAAGATGGAACGAGAAAAGAAATCACTGTTATGTGCTGACAGAGTGTACAGGCTGTGGCGCGGTTCGGTGGATTATTTTAGACGCGTTAACCTCCGGAAAATCAAAGGGCTGTCAGGCTTGTTCTCAACCGAGGAAAATACCGAAGTGGCTGGAAAGGCGACTGACAGCAGCAAAGCAGCGATGCGAAAATCCAAAGAACAAGGGATACAAAAATTACGGTGCAAGAGGTATCCGATTCTCGTTTGCGAGTGCGTCAGAAGCAGGGATGTATCTGATAGAACAGTATGGCCTGCCTCCGAGAGAGTTAGAAATAGATCGAATCGACACAAACGGCAATTATGCTCCGGGAAATTTAAGATTTACTACACATTTACAAAACTGTGTCAATCAGCGAAGGTCTGTTTTATCACATTTTTCTCAAGAATACTGGCCTTATTCACAGTCGGTTGTAATACGAAAACTTACTCAGGGCTTGAACAGGGAGGAAATCATCAGGGATGCAGAAAAGGCAGTGGAACAGAAACGGAAAAACTGGAAGCTAATAAACGCAAGGTTAGAGTTTATGACATACGAAATGCCGGAGAAAATCACCGTTTTACCGTATCAGACTGTTTAGTTCATAACTGTGGTTACGGCGGCTCGGTCGGTGCTTTGAAAGCTATGGGTGCCGTTGAAATGGGACTTACCGAAGAGGAGCTTCAGCCTCTGGTCAATGCCTGGAGACAGTCAAATCCGAATATCGTCCGTTTCTGGTGGGATGTGGATTCAGCCGCAAAAACTGCAATAAAGAAAAAGACAGTAACCGAAACGCACGGCATAAGGTTCACCTGCAAAAGCGGTATGCTTTTCATCACGCTTCCGTCCGGCAGAAATCTTGCTTATGCTAAACCACGAATCGGAGAGAACTGCTTCGGCGGTGAGTCGATTACATACGAGGGAGTCGGAATGACGAAGCGGTGGGAAAGGCTCGAAAGCTATGGTCCTAAACTTGTGGAGAATATCGTTCAGGCAACTGCCAGGGATATTCTTCTGTACTCTATGGAGACGTTAAAGAATTGTTCCATTGTCGCTCATGTACACGATGAGCTTATTATCGAAGCCGACCGAAATGTATCGCTTGAAGCGGTATGCGAACAGATGGGCAGAACCCCTCCGTGGGTAAAAGGTCTGCTGCTTCGTGCTGACGGTTACGAATGCGAATTTTATAAAAAGGATTAAGGAGAATGAGCAATGAAATTATTTAAGTACATTTTATTTACTATATCGGGAATATTTGTTTTTTCAGTTTTTATTACCTGTGTTTACGCAGGCGGATTTGTTAATGGGGTGCAGATTGCCGTCGGATACATTCTTTCCTGCTGCGCGGGACTGTTATGGTTAGCCTGGGGTATCATCGGGATTTATGAATACATCGTGGGAGATAAAAAAGATGGGAATAGACAGAAAAAACAGTGAAAAGTATCCTGACCCGACCTGCTACCTGGCTCTTTCAGAAATAAGCCGCAAAGAGAAAGCGGAAAAAGCAAAGAGCAGATACACACCCGGTTTCAAACCTCTGGTATATATCTGCTCCCCATATGCGGGAGATATTAAAACGAATACAGATAATGCGAAAAGATACTGCAGATTCGCATATAAGAATAATGCCATACCTCTGGCACCGCATCTTCTGTATCCGCAGTTTATGGATGACGAAAACCCGGATGAAAGAAAGGACGGACTTTGGATGGGTCTTGTTCTTCTTAACAAATGCAACGAACTCTGGGTGTTCGGGGCAAACAGGTCGAGCGGGATGCAGGCGGAAATCGCAAAAGCGAAGAAACATAATATTTTTATCAGATATTTTAATTCAGATTTAAAGGAGGAGTCTGAAAATGCGTAATTTATCTATTGCTTACGGTAACAGCTGCTACGCAAAAAAGTGGCCCAACAAAACCACCACCTTCGGTGAACTTTGCGGCAGACTTGAAAATACGATTTATACCACAGAAACCGTTGAGGAATATCCGAAGCTCTCGAAAGCTGACAGAGAAAGGGTAAAAGATAAAGGCGGATTTGTCTGCGGTCTCTTAAAGGATAACCGCAGAAAGCGTGAAAACGTTATAAGCCGCTCAATGCTTTCACTTGATGCGGATAATGCGGAAGTGGGATTTATTGAGAAGTTTACTGAAAACTGTATGTACACCGCAGCTCTTTATACCACTCACGGACACACTCCCGAAAAGCCGAGAGTCCGCATTATCATTCCGCTTACCAGGGATGTTACTCCTGACGAATTTACCGCTATCAGCAGATACTTTGCAGATGAGTGGGGGATAGACCAGTTTGATGAATGCAGCTATCTTCCCAATCAGCTGATGTACTGGCCGACAACTTCCTCAAACGGTGAATATATTTTTGAACATATTGACGGCGACTGGCTTGACCCCGATGTGTATCTTTCTGCGCATCCTAACTGGAAAGACTGCTCACTTCTCCCGACCTCAAGCCGCGAAAGCGAGGTAAGAAACGCATCGTCAAAGAAACAGGCAGACCCTTTGGAAAAGGAAGGCGTTGTCGGTGCGTTCTGCAGAACATACACAATAAGTGATGCCATTGATACTTTTCTTGCTGATGTTTACGCTCCGTCAGCAGTTGAAAACAGATATGACTATATTCCCGCTGATTCATCCGCCGGAGTTGTAATCTACGATGATAAATTTGCCTACAGCCATCACGCGTCAGACCCCGCTTGCGGAATGCTTCTTAATGCGTTTGATTTGGTTCGTGTCCACATGTTCGGAGATTTGGATGATAAAAATTCCTTTTCAGCCATGAGCAGTTTTGCGGTATCGGACGATGCGGTTAAAGCCGAGCTTGCGGCAGAAAGACGTGCCGCTGCGGAGAAAGATTTTTCTGACACCAACTGGGAAAATACTCTCGAACTTGACCAAAAGGGAAAAATCAAAGATACCCTTGATAACATTGTAATTATTCTTCGCATGGATGACGAGCTGCAGAATATTGCTTTCAACAGACACCGCGACGGAATCGATGCAAACGGAGGTTTGCCGTGGGAGCAGATGAAACCAGGCTGGAACGATTCTGACAATTCTTCTCTTAAGGTTTTTCTGTCAAACAAATACGGCATTTATTCTCCGGGCAAAACAAAGGATGCCGTTCTCTGCGTTGCAACAGAAAGGGCATATCATCCTATTGTCGAATACCTTGATTCTCTGCCCGACTGGGACGGAGTCCCGAGGGTTGAAACACTTCTTGTCGATTATTTCGGTGCCGAAGATAATGCGTACACCAGAGCGGTTACAAGAAAAACATTATCAGCGGCTGTGGCAAGAGTATATGAACCCGGCACGAAATTCGACAGCGTTCTTATTCTCAACGGTCCGCAGGGGGTGGGCAAAAGCACTCTGTTTGCCAAACTTGCGGTCGACTGGTTTTCTGATTCCTTAACCCTTACCGATATGAAGGACAAGTCCGGTGCTGAAAAGCTGCAGGGATACTGGATACTTGAGCTTTCCGAGCTTAACGGTATGAAGAAAACAGATGTCGAAACAGTAAAATCTTTTATCACCAGACAGGACGATAAATACAGAGCCTCTTATGGTGTAAATGTGGAGAGCCATTTAAGGCAGAGTATAATTGTCGGTTCGACAAATGCGGAGAGCGGTTTTCTCCGTGACATAACGGGCAACCGCAGGTTCTGGCCGGTTCGCGTAAACGGCAGCGCAAAAATGAAACCGTGGGAGTTAACCGATGAAACAGTAAAGCAGATATGGTCGGAAGCTCTTACTTACTACAAACGCGGTGAAGTTTTATTCCTTCGCGGTGAAGAAGCGGATGCAGCATCGGTTGAACAGGCAACGGCGATGGAGTCCGATGACCGTGAAGGCATAGTACGAAACTACCTGGATACGCTGCTCCCGGAAGAATGGGATAATATGTCTCTTTTTGAAAGACGCAACTTTTTAACCGGCAGCGAATTCGGAGGGGATACACATAAAGGTACCGTCAGAAGAACCACCGTAAGCAATATTGAAATATGGTGTGAATGCTTCGGAAAAGACGCATCCGCCATTAAACCTTCCGATTCGTATGCGATTGCGGCAATCATAAAAAAGATAGACGGCTGGGACAAGGATTGTGATAACGGAAGAGTTCGTCTCGCCATTTACGGACAGCAGCGAGTTTACCGCAGGACAAGATAACGGCTTGTCATAGGAGCTGTCTTACCACTTGTCCCACGGCGGAAGCCTTGTAAATTCGCAGTTTTCCTTGGTGCTTGTGACAGGTTGACAACTTTTCTCTATTGAGAATGAAATAATAAAAAAAGGCAGTGTCGTACACATATATGTGTATATACGCGCGTATAGAGAAAAAATCGAGGTTGTCCGTAACCTGTCACAGGCTGAAAAATACGGAGGTAAATATGGATGAAAAAACACTGGAGCGAAAGCTCGTACAGGCAGTAAAAAACATGGGCGGTCTTTGCCTTAAATTTGTATCACCCGGTTTTGACGGGGTGCCTGACCGCATCGTTCTTTTACCGCGTAAGCGTATGGCTTTTGTAGAAATAAAAACAACAGGTCTTAAAATGCGGCCCATCCAGGTAAGGCGAAAAAGACAGCTTGAGTCGTTCGGCTTTTCCGTTTACTGCCTGGACAGACCGGAACAGATTGGAGTGATTCTAAATGAAATACTTTCCACATGAATATCAGAAATATGCTACGGCATGCATCATAAGTCATCCGATTTCAGCAATATTTCTGGATTGCGGTTTAGGTAAGAGTGTTATTACGCTGACTGCCATCAAAGCTCTGTTTGAAAGTGAAACAATATGTAAGGTTCTTGTTATCGCGCCGCTTCGAGTCGCAAGGGATACATGGCCCGAAGAAATCAAAAAGTGGGATCATCTTTCATCACTTGAATACAGAGTGGCTGTCGGAACAGAAGCAGAAAGAAAAGCGGCAATCAGAGATAACGCTCCCGTAACGATAATTAACAGAGAAAATGTTGACTGGCTTATAAACAAAAGCGGACTTCCTTTTGATTTTGATATGGTGGTCATTGACGAGCTGTCATCGTTCAAATCTTACGGCTCAAAAAGGTTCAAAGCACTTTTGAAGGTCAGACCTTTCATAAAAAGGATTGTGGGATTAACGGGAACACCTTCTTCAAACGGTCTTATGGATTTATGGGCGGAGTTCCGAATTCTTGATTTTGGCAAGAGACTCGGAAGATACATAAGCAGATACCGTCTTTCATATTTTCAGCCCGACAGAAGAAACGCACAGATTGTTTTCAGCTATTCTCTTCTTCCCGGAGCGGAGGATGCGATATATGAAAAAATATCGGATATCACCATCTCCATGAAGAGCGTTGATTATCTTGATATGCCCGAATGCATAATGAATGTAAAATCTGTATATATGACGGATGCCGAAAAATCTGTATATGATGATTTAAGAAAAGACATGGTCATAAAAATGAAGGACAAGGAAATTGACGCAGCGAATGCAGCGGTTCTTTCAGGAAAACTTCAGCAGATGGCAAACGGAGCAATATATGACGACGAAAATACAACCCACATAATCCATGACCGAAAGCTCGATGCCCTGGAGGATATTATCGAAGCGGCAAACGGCAAACCTATTCTTGTTGCGTACTGGTTCAAGCATGACCTTACAAGAATTACAGAACGGCTTCATAAAATCGGTGTTGATTTTCAGAATATATCTTCACCGCAGAGCATCCGCAACTGGAATGAAGGTAAAATATCGGTCGGTCTGATTCATCCCGCATCTGCCGGACACGGACTGAATCTTCAAAGCGGAGGTAATACGCTTGTATGGTTCGGAATGACCTGGAGTCTTGAACTGTATCAGCAGACAAATGCAAGACTGTGGAGACAAGGGCAGAAGTCAGAAACCGTTGTTATTACTCATATTATTACTGCGGGAACCATTGATGAAGATATACTTAAGGCTCTTGACGGTAAAGAAAAAACACAGAACGCATTGATTGATGCGGTAAAAGCAAACTTGAAGGAGGAATGAAAATGACGGCTAAAGAATATTTATCACAGGCAAAATATCTTGATGAACAGATAAACAATAAAATCCGTCAGTTATCTATTTTGAATGATATGGCTACAAAGGTAACAACAACATATTCCGATATGCCTCGCGGCAGTAATCAGAACATATCCAGGCAGGACAGCATTGTTACCAAAATCATTGATTTTCAGAATGAGATAAATCAGGAGGTTGATGCTCTTGTTGACTTGAAGAAAGAAATCTATGAAAAGATTCAGCAGGTTTCAAATCCTGAATACAGAACAGTTCTTGAAAGAAGATATCTCTGTCTTGAAACCTGGGAGCAGATAGCGGTAGATATGAGTTATTCAATTCAGCACATTCATCGTCTGCACAGTTCGGCATTAAGTGAAATATCGGTTTCCTGAAAATATGAGAGTAAATGTGATAGAAAGCGACTATTGATATGTGCTAATATATACAATGGAAATTTTGAAAATACAGAAAGCCTTTGAGGGAGCAATCCTTCAAAGGCTTTTTTCATGGAAAGGAGAACCCGTTATGGGATTTACAAATAGTTCACTGGTAACATATAAAAAGCTGACGGGAGATTATAACCCGCGTAATCACGCAATCGACACAATTACAATCCATTGCTTTGTCGGTCAGGTCACAGCCAAGCGCGGCTGTGATTATTTTTTTGAATCCGACAGACAGGTAAGTTCAAATTATGTGGTCGGCTATGACGGCACAATCGGATTATCAGTTGAGGAGAAAAACAGAGCCTGGACTTCATCTTCACCCTCGAATGACCATCGTGCTATTACGATTGAAGTGGCATCCGATACAAAACCTCCGTATGCGGTAACCGATGCGGCATATAAATCACTGATTGCACTGGTGGCGGATATCTGTAAACGCAATAATATCAAAAAGCTCATCTGGAAAAACGATAAGAATTTAATCGGTCAGCCGTCAAAGCAGAATATGACGATTCACCGCTGGTTTGCTGCTACCGACTGTCCCGGTCAATATTTGCTTGAACACATGTCTGATATTGCTGACCAGGTAAATGAAAAACTCGGTGCTGCAACAACAGCTGTAAAACCGACAACAACGGCATCTACGGATGCACCGAAATCGATAGGAGGAAATGCTATGACAAGAGGATATTTCGCAAAGGGCGATAAAAATGAAGGCGTGTATGCATATAAACAGCTTCTTATTGCTTTGAAGAAAGCGGGAATTATTACACAGGCTGTTGACAACAATAACATTTTCGGTGACGGCACCGTAACCGCTACCAAACAGGTACAGAAGGCTGCGAAAATCGAACAGGACGGATATGCCGGTCCGATTACAATCCGCGCCTGCTACACGCTTCTTTCAAAAAAGATATGACAAAAGAAAACCGCAGGTTCTTGCGAATCTGCGGTAGTGTTTTGAAAGTATTATTGCCGCAATAATGGCGGTCATTGTTTTATATTTCAAAGTTTATTTCACAAAATGTTCTGCAATTTTCTTCATTCGTCTGGTCTGATCTACCGAAAACGGACACCTTTCATTACAATGACCGCACCCGATACATTCCGAAGCTGTTTTATTCAGTGTCAGATAATGCTCTTTTGCGAGTTCATCACCGAGAAGAGACAGGTCATAGTATTTATTGATCAGGCCGATATCAAGCCCCGCAGGACACGGATGGCAGTGTTTGCAATAAACGCAAATACCCTTTGTTTCATTCGGTGTAAAAGAGCCGATTATTGAATAATCCTTTTCATCCTCCGAAGAATCGAGATACTTCAGATTTTGTTTCAGCTCGTCAATATTTCTCGCGCCCTGCATAACCGTAAGAACACCGGGACGGTCAAGAGCATACTGAATGCACTGTACCGGTGTCAGAGCTTTTTTAAACGGTGATTTTTTGTCATCGAGAAGCTGACCGGCATTAAAAGGCTTCATTACAGAAATACCGACGCCCTCTTTTTCACACCGTGTATAAAGATTATAGCGTTCTGAGCCGTTTCCGATTGAATAGTCACCCTGCCCGTAGTCATACATTGGATTTACGGAAAACATCAGCATATCAATTATTCCCATATCCAATACTTTGTTTGCAATAGACGGAGCATGAGTTGATAATCCAAGATGTCTCACAATGCCTTGCTTTTGCAGTGATAACAGATATTTAAGAACACCATTTCTTTCGTACTGTTCAAGATCGGATATTTCATCAAGGCAGTGCATAAAACCGAAATCAATATAATCGGTTTTCAGCTTTTGAAGCTGCCATTCCACAGACTTTTTTACACCGTCAAGGGTAAGGTTCCAACCATATTCGCCCGAAGTATAGTCTGCTCCGAAATGAACCTGAAGCATAGCTTCTTTTCGCCTGCCTTCAAGAGCTTTTCCCATTCCCGGAAAAATTGAGGCATGTCCGCCTGCCATATCAAAATAATTGATTCCGTGGTCAAGCGCATACGTCACAGTCTCTGTAACATTTCTTTCGGAATGCTCTCCGACAACAGAAGTTCCCATTCCGATTACACTGATTTTTTCGTCTCCGTGAGGCAATTTTCTGTATATCATCTAAACTCTCCTTATTGTTTTGTAGTGTGATACTGTATACATTCATATTTTACAATGCCAACTTCTGAAAGTCAACTTTATTCTGCGGGTTGACTTTTTACGCAGCGTAGCCGTTGCAGCTACACTCCCTGTGACGGCTATGCATATATAAATTTAAAGGCACGAAACTGGAATCATCACTCCACTTCCGTGCCTTTTGTCTGTTGTACGCTTTCGGATTCTCTGGCCTGCGTGTAACAGGATTTACATTGCCCCAGGTCTTACGCTTTCGGGTATTCAGCTCTCTTTTCTTTTTCTTGGAGAGCTTTTCATAAGGTATGAACTTTTCCATACTGTTTACCTCCTTTTGGTTACAGAAGGATACCACAATTAAAGGAGTATGTCAATGCCGAAAAAGCCTAAAAGTCCGTGCAGTTATCCCGGCTGTCCTAACTTGTGTTACGGTCAGTACTGTGATGACCATAAGACAAGTGAGAACAGAAAGTACGACAGATACGAACGTAACCAGATAACAGCTGCGGTGTACCGTAGCAAACGCTGGCAGGCTGTTCGTAAGAAATATTATGAGGCGCATCCTTTGTGTGAGGACTGCCTGTTGGAGCAGCGGCTCGTTACTGCCGAAGAGGTACATCACATTGTACCGCTGTCCGCTGGCGGCGCACCATATGCCGAGAGCAACCTTCGTTCTTTATGTCGCTCTTGTCATTTAAAAGCACACCATAAGATTGGAGACAGATAGAATGATAAAAGAAATACCGGGATATCCAATGCAGTATGCGACAACAGAAGGACTCATTTTTTCTAAACGAACAGGAGAAATGAAACAAAAATCAATGCGGCTTCACAATGGATACTATCGAGTTAATCTCCGTGATGGAAATTGTCCTGCTCAAACAATTGTTGAGCCAGTTCATAAATTGATTCTTGAAACATTTGTTGGACCAAGACCGAAAAATTATGTATGCAGACATTTGAACGGCAATCCCTTAGATAATAGATTGGAAAATATCTGTTGGGGTACACAAAAGGAAAATATCCAAGACTCTATCCGTCATGGCACTGCTGTATTTCTTCGTTGTGGTGAGGATTCACCGGGTGCAAAGTTGTCAAACAAAGCAGTAGAAGAGATTAGATCCTTATATAAACTTGGCATAAATTCAAAAGAACTTTCAAAACGATATGATGTGTCAGTGAGACATATAAAAGATATCGTAAATTATAAAACAAGAATATACGGGTAGGGCCCCTTCAAATCTCTAAAAACCTTTCAGAAGAAGACCGGCCCGGGGCTTCGCGTGCAAAAATTCAAATTCAAACAGGGGATTAACCCCTTGATTTTTTTATTTGCGCGCATAATGCGCACGCGCGCGAGGAGCGTTTGAAAAAAATCAAACAAAAATCAAAGAAATCAGAAACGAGGTGAGAATATTGGCAAAAGACGGAACAAACCGAGGCGGCGCAAGAGCAGGGGCGGGGAGAAAGCCGAAAGCTCTGAAAGATAAAATAGATGAAGGAAAATCCGCATCGGTTATAGCCTTCGATAACATACCGGACTTCGTCGGAACTGATATTCCTCCTCCCGGTGATTATTTGAGCGCGGCTCAAAAAGACGGAAAGGAACTCGGAGCCGTTGATTTGTATATAAAAACCTGGAAATGGCTTGCAGAAAGAGGCTGTGAAAAATTGATTTCACCGCAGCTTGTAGAGCATTACGCTATGGCGTGCTGCCGTTTTATTCAATGCCAGAACGCAATAAGTGAATACGGATTCCTTGCAAAGCATCCTACAACAGGAGCGGCAATTTCATCTCCGTATGTTTCAATGGCTAAAGATTTTGAAAAGCAGGCATCTGCCGCCTGGTTTCAGATATTTCAGGTGGTTAAGGAAAACTGTTCCGGGGATTACGCGGGAGCATCCGCTTTTGACCCAATGGAACAGTTATTAAATTCACGAAAGGATAGTTAGTTATGTTTGAGAAAGTTAATCCGAGTCACCCGGACAAGGTGGCCGACAGAATCGCAGGCGCAATTGTTGACCTGGCATACAGCATTGATGAAAATCCGAAGATAGCCGTGGAGGTTCTCATCGGTCACGGTGTCTGTCATATTATTGCTGAAACTTCTGTGGAGCTTCCGAAAGAAAAAGTAGGGGGCATTGTAAACAGAATCGCGGGAAATGTGGTTGTTAATTACCATGAGGTCAGCCAGGATGTTATTCTCGCAAAAAATCAGTCCGGTGAAGTCCGCTGCGGTGATAACGGAATCTTTAAGGGTATGCCCATTACTGATGAACAGCAGACGCTTACCGAAATTGCTCACGATATTTATGACTATTGCTCCTATGACGGGAAGTACATTCTTGACGGCGGCAGACTGATTATCTGTCAGAGTAATATTGATACAGATGTATTAAAAGCACATTATTCTGAAGCAGAAATCAATCCGCTCGGCGATTGGTTCGGCGGTACAAATGTTGATACCGGCGCAACAAACAGAAAGCTCGGCAGCGATATGGCGGACAGCGTAACAGGCGGAGGTCTTCACGGTAAGGATTTATCCAAAGCTGATGTAAGCGTAAACATATATGCCTGGCTTAAAGCACAGAAAGAAAACAGACCCATCGAGTTCTGCTGCGCTATCGGCGACACCGAAATTGACGGCAGACCGTATTCGGAGATTGTGAGAATCGCAAGAGGATATATTACCTCAATCGGCGGTTTTGAGAAATTTGCGGAATGGGGTCTGGTGCGATGAGCAAAACAACAACTGAAATGAAAATGATACCAACCGATAAATTGGTACCATATGTAAATAACGCAAGAACCCACTCTGCCGACCAGGTTAAAAAGCTGCAGTCGAGCCTGCGTGAGTTCGGCTTTATCAATCCAATAATAATCGACCGTGACTACAGCATTATTGCAGGTCACGGCCGTTTGCTTGCTGCGAAAGCTGAAGGCATAACAGAGGTGCCTTGTGTATTCGTAGACCATCTTACTGATGCGCAGAAGAAAGCATATATCCTCGCTGATAACCGAATGGCTATGGACGCGGGTTGGGATGAAGAACTTCTCCGCGTTGAGATTGAAGCGTTGCAAGCAGAGGATTTTGACGTGTTTCTGACCGGTTTTGACGAGGCTGAAATATCAAAACTCTTCGATGCGGGAACGGAAGTCAAGGAGGATGAGTTCGATGTTGAAGAAGAACTCGAAAAAACGACCTTCTCAAAATTCGGAGATGTATGGCATCTCGGACGGCATCGCCTTGTATGCGGCGACAGTACAAAAGCTGAAACATATGAAACGCTGATGAAAGGAACGAAAGCTCACCTTGTAATCACTGACCCGCCGTATAACGTCAATTACGAAGGTTCTGCCGGAAAAATTAAAAACGATAATATGGCAGGGGAGAAGTTCTATCAGTTTCTTCTTGACGCCTTTAAAAACATGGAAGCGGTCATGACAGACGATGCTTCCATTTATGTTTTCCATGCTGATACAGAAGGCTTGAATTTCAGAAAGGCTTTCAACGATGCCGGATTCTATCTTTCCGGCTGCTGTATCTGGGAAAAACAATCCCTTGTCCTCGGCCGCTCACCTTACCAGTGGCAGCACGAGCCTTGTCTTTACGGATGGAAAAAGAACGGTAAGCATCAGTGGTACACGGGCCGTAAGGAAACGACCATCTGGAAGTTCGACAAGCCGAAGAAAAACGGTGACCATCCTACAATGAAGCCTCTTGCTCTGCTTGCATATCCGATTATGAACAGCTCAATGTCGAACACAAATGTGCTTGATCCATTCGGCGGTTCAGGCAGTACGCTGATAGCCTGTGAACAGACTGACCGCATTTGCTACACCATAGAACTCGATGAAAAGTTCTGTGATGTTATCGTAAAAAGGTTCATTGAGCAGGTCGGTTCCGATGCGGAGGTTTCGGTTGAGCGTGACGGAAAAACATACACATATTCAGAGGTGAAGCCTGATGAATAATTTAACACTCGGCAGCCTGTTCGATGGCTCCGGCGGATTTCCTCTCGCGGGAATTCTGTCGGGAATAAAACCCGTCTGGGCATCGGAAATCGAGCCGTTTCCGGTAAGAGTTACAACAAAAAGAATACCGTTCATGAAGCATTACGGTGATGTAAGCAAAATGAACGGAGCAGATATTGAGCCTGTTGACATCATAACTTTCGGCAGTCCCTGCCAGGATATGT
>DCGL01000131.1:6725-33048 GCA_002314565.1 Clostridiales bacterium UBA1779 | reverse complement strand
AGGATATAAAAGAGGCCACCGAGAAGGCAATCATTCTCGGTGGCCTCTTTTATATCCTTATGAATCCATGAATCCTGTTCACGGATGTTTGCGATTTCAACCATGTAGGGGTTGAGTCCTTCGGCGGCGCAGGCGCGGCGGAAGGTTGCTTCGTGCATACGGGGTGAGCAGGAGCACACAACCACTCCCGTCAGCTTGTATTCCTTGATTGCATTGCGGATCAGGTTCTGGCCTGATTCGGAGCACATATACGTGTAATCAACGGAGTAAACGACCCCGGGCTCGTGAGCGAGAGCCTCGGCTACGGCCTTGACGTCAACCGTTGCGGCGATGTTCGTTCCGCAGTGACAGATAAATACACCGATTTTCTGCATTTTCCGGGCTCCTTCTTACTTTGAATACTTGCGCATGGCGCTTGTGATTGCCTGCTGGGGAAGATCCTCGTCGAGAAGAGCGGGGATATCGTCGGCCTTCATATGGTTCATACCCTGACGGCGGACGGCTGCAAGACGGACGGCCTCGATAAGCTTGGCGGGTTCGACCTGGCGGGGGCATCTTTCGAGACAGGCAAAGCAGGAAAGACACTTGTAAATGGAGTCGGAGTTCATCAGCTTTTCAATCTGACCCTTTTCGACCATATACACGAACTGATGCGGATGGTATTCCATTTCATCAAAGGAGGGGCAGGTTGCAGTGCACTTGCCGCAGCGCATGCACTTGAGAACGTCGACCCCGGAGGTGTGCAGGACCGTTTCTTTGAGCAGTTTATTGCTTTCCGACATCATCTGGCCTCCTTTACACCGAGAGCCTCGGCAAGAAGCTCAGTGAAATAAACGACGGGAAGCTTGCTTCCGCTGTTCTTGCGAAGATTGTACATACAGAGGGGGCAGGCGGTGACTACCGTTTCGGCACCGTGGCTTTCTGCGTCCTTCATAATAATTGAGCTGCGCTTTTCGGCGGCAGCCTTGTCTTCAAGGGTGATATATCCGCCGCAGCATTCGTTTCTCATACCGTAAATTACGGGCTCGGCCCCGATGGCACGGATGAAATCCTCGAGAATCGAAGGATTTTCGGGGTCATCCATCTTCATAACGGAAGAGGGACGAAGCAGGAGGCAGCCGTAATATGCGGCGATTTTTCTGCCGGTCAGAGGGTTTACGACCTTTTCCTTTATTTTGTCAAAGCCGACACGGTCGCGAAGCACTTCAAGATAGTGAAGAACCGTCGTCTCTCCTGAATAAGGAGTCTCAAGCTTCAGATAACGGTTTGCCATATCGCGGTCCATGGGGCTTGTCTGCATTTCGTAGTTCGTCTGCTTGATTACGTTGTGGCAGGCGGAGCAGAGTGTAACGAGGTCCTGACCGAGGTCGCGGGCATTGGCGAGAGCGCGGACCGAAGAAAGCTTCGGGGCAATCTCTTCATGCGACATGGGATACACGGCACCGCAGCACTGCCATTCGGGCAGCTCCTCGAGTGTGAATCCGAGAGCTTCGGCAGAAGCGCGGGCATAGAAATCGAGATCTTTTGCCTTCGTCTTCAGCGTGCAGCCGGGAAAATAACTGAATTTCATTTTTATTGAAATATCCTTTCATACAAACGCCCTTTGCGCCGCTTTTTGCGGCGCAAAGGCGTCAAAAAAACTATTCTTAGGTAAAATTTATCAAAAAAATCAGACCATCTTCTCGGGATGGAAGACTTCGTCAAACTTTTCTGCGGTGAGGAAGCCGAGGGCGACGCAGGCTTCTTTGAGAGAAATGTTCTCTTTGAATGCCTTCTTTACCGTCTTGGCGGCATTCTCGTAACCGATATAAGGATTGAGGGCGGTGACGAGCATCAGTGAATTGTGCAGGTTGCCGTGCATCTTTTCTTTGTTGGCCTTGATTCCGACGGCGCAGTTGTTGTTGAAGGACATCATAGCTTCGGCAAGCAGTCTTACGGACTGAAGGAAGTTGTATGCGCAGACGGGCATGAAAACGTTGAGTTCGAAGTTGCCCTGTGAAGCGGCCATGCCGACTGCAACGTCGTTGCCCATAACCTGAACGGCGACCATAGTAACGGCCTCGCACTGTGTGGGGTTGACCTTGCCGGGCATAATGGATGAGCCGGGCTCGTTTTCGGGAATCGTGATTTCACCGAGACCGAGACGGGGGCCTGAAGCCAGCCATCTTACGTCGTTGGCAATCTTCATCATATCGCAGGCAAGAGCCTTGACGGCACCGTGAGCAAATACGATTTCGTCCTTTGAGGTCAGAGCGTGGAACTTGTTGGCTGCAGTTCTGAAATCCTTTCCGGTGATTTCGGCAACGCAGGCAGCGACCTTTTCGTCAAAGCCCTTGGGGGCATTGAGTCCGGTTCCGACGGCGGTTCCGCCGAGGGCGAGCTCCTTGAGGACGGGCAGTGCGATTTCGAGCATCTGACGGTCGCGCTCAAGGCTTGTTCTCCAGCCTGAAATCTCCTGAGAGAATGCAATGGGAGTTGCATCCTGAAGATGTGTGCGTCCTGATTTGATAATACCTTCATTTTCGGCTTCGAGCTTTTTAAAGGTGTCAACCAGAGTGTCAATGGCAGGGAAGAGCTTATCCTCGATGGCAATGACGGCGGCGATGTGCATGGCTGTGGGGAAAGTATCGTTTGAAGACTGACTCATGTTGATGTCATCGTTGGGATGGCAAAGCTTGGTTCCTGCGATTTCGTTTGAACGGTTTGCAATTACCTCATTGGTGTTCATGTTGGACTGCGTGCCTGAACCTGTCTGCCAGACGACGAGAGGGAAATGCTCATTGAGTTTGCCGGCAATGACTTCGTCACAGGCCTGTGAAATGGCAGCAAGCTTTTCCTGTGTCATCTTCTCGGGCTTGAGTGTGGCGTTTGCCATGGCGGCAGCTTTCTTGAGAATACCGAAAGCGTGAATGATTTCGGCGGGCATGGTTTCGATTCCTACACCGATAAGGAAGTTTTCGTGGCTGCGCTCCGTCTGAGCGCCCCAGTATTTGTCGGCAGGTACCTTGACTTCACCCATTGAGTCGTGTTCGATGCGATACTCCATAATAGAGCTCCTTTATTAGTTTAATAATTTAACAATTGATAATATATTATTATATATAATCATAATAATCAATAACCGATATATTATACCATACTTTTGAATAAATGCAAGAATATATTATGTAAATTGAAAAAAATATGATATAATATACTAAATTTTAAATTTTTTGTGCGAAAGGTCTGTTACATCCATGAAAAAGGCTGTTCTCGTCCCGGATTCATTCAAGGGAACGATGTCGTCAATTGAAATTTGTGAAATTATGAGCGAAAAAATCAGTCAGTTTTATCCGGACTGCACCCTGCGCTCGGTGCCCGTTGCAGATGGCGGAGAGGGAAGCGTTGACTGCTTTCTCACGGCTCTCGGGGGCGAAAAGATTTATTGCGAAGTAAACGGACCTTACTTTGAGAAGATGCGGGCATTTTACGGAATTCTACCGGATAATACCGCAGTAATTGAAATGGCTGCCTGCGCAGGTCTTCCTCTGGTCGACGGAAGACTCAACCCTGAAAAGACAAGCACATACGGCGTAGGCGAATTGATTCTCGATGCCGCAAAGAGAGGCTGCAAGAAGATTATTCTCGGTCTCGGCGGCTCATGCACGAACGATGCCGGCTGCGGTGCAGCCGCGGCAGTCGGTATAAAATATTTCGATAAAAATAATAATAGTTTTATCCCGACAGGAGGCACTCTCTGCGATGTTGCGTCGGTTTCGCTTGCGGAAAAATCGCCGCTTCTTTCGGACGTTGAGATAATTACCATGTGCGATATCGACAATCCGCTTTTCGGAAAGAAGGGCGCCGCTTACGTGTTTGCCCCGCAGAAGGGTGCCGATCCCTCAACGGTCGAAATGCTTGACGCAGGTCTTATGCATATATCCGAAGTAATCCGTCGTGATCTCGGATGCGACGTTTCAACCCTTCCGGGAGGAGGCGCTGCCGGCGGATTCGGTGCCGGAATGTCGGCGTTCTTATCATCAAAGCTTCAGATGGGCATTGAAACCGTGCTTGATGCCGTCGATTTTGACACTCTCATTGCTGACGCCGACGTCGTCTTCACCGGCGAAGGCCGCCTCGACAGCCAGAGCCTGCGCGGCAAGGTCGTAATCGGTGTCGCGAAGCGCTGCGCGCTTCGGCACGTTCCCGTTGTCGCCGTCGTCGGAGATGCAGAAAGCGACATTGCCCCGGTATACGACGCCGGCGTCACCGCCGTCTTCTCGACCAACCGAAAGGCTGAAGACTTCAAAGTAATGAAGCCCAAGACCAAAGAATACTTCACATTAACTTTCGAAAATATTATGAGATTCTACCGGATGGGAAGATAAAAGAGTGAGATGACAAGGGATATCCGATTAACGTTGGGGTCATTTTGTCATCTTTTTTTACGCAATTTCGCGCTTTCGTGCGGGCTTGATTCTGTGAGAGCCCATGGTCGGCTTCTGATTTGCAAAAAGCATCTTTTGCAAATCACCGTTTGAAAAAGGATCGCGGGCTTATGGAAAATCCGCCTCATATGTAAAGCAGAAAGCAAAATGAAGTACGACTCAAATCGTTAACGATACTGCTTTCTGCTTTACGGCGGATTTTCTAATTTTCTGTAGAACTCGCCCTTCGGCTCGGACAGGGCTGCGAAAATTACCCGCGGTCCTTTTTCTGCACTGAAGCCTCAAATGGATCTCGCAGAACATACCACGTGAGAAAGCTAAACGGCATTCAGCAGGCATTCATTTGTGCGAAAAAGAATGCCGCAGAAGAAGGAACGACAGCAGCGGTGTTCGTGAGAACGAGAAATGATGCGTGGCGAATGTCGCCGAGAGCAAAAGCAAGGAAACGGCATTCGGCAGGCAATCTTTCGTGCAAAAAAGAATGCCGCAGAAGAAGGAACGGCGGCAGCGGTGCTCGCAGGGGCGAGAAATAAAGCGCAGAGAATGCCGCCGGTCAGTGCGTGAAGTTTTGGGCTTTCGGCAGGTAATCATAATATATATTAAAGACTGCCGTAAGCCTGAGCTTTCCGGCAGTCTTTTTATTTTACTTTTTGAACTGGTCGGCGATGATGCCCAGGGTGTTTTCGGCGAGAATGTAGCCGCCTTCGTGGCCGACGCAGCCGCTGGAAACGTAAGCGGAATAGTGGCCGCCGAGCTCGGCTTTTTCGGTGGGCAGATAGCCCATTCCGTCATTGGCGAGCTGGATGAGGAAGGTCTGCTTTGCAGCGCTGCGGGCCTTGATGATGTTGGCAAAATCAAGGAAGAGCTCGAAGGGATCGCTGGCAAAAGCTATGTCGCCGAGTCTGATTACGTGAACGTCGGCATAGACGGTTGAAACGGTCTGCTGTTCTTTGTATCTTGCAACGATTCCGGCGCAGTCATGCATAGCGGCAAAATCGTAGAAATCAAGAAGCTTGCCCTTGTTCTTTGCGGCAAAATCGTCAAGAACGGCCTTGGCTCGTTCAAGCTGCTCATCGGTTACGCGGCGAAGAGGCAGAGGCATTTTTTCAACGTGATGCTTGAATTCAACGGTATCGAAATATTCTCTTGTGTCGGTGTCTTCTTCAAAAACCGCAATGACTTCATTCGCAATTCTGCGTCCGATTTTCCATGAGCCCTTGATGTCGTACATCGAGGGATCGGCACGTCTTTCGGGCGGATTGTCTCTGATGACGTTGGGGTCTTCGATGGGAGTTTCGGGATTTACCCAGCGGACAAGATCTCTGGGGCACTGGTCACCGGCAGGGCCTGTGAGAGCCAGCACCTTGAAATCTTCGCCGAAATAGCGGCGAAGCAGAATCTTCACCTTTCCCCAGAAGTCTGAGGAAATGAAATATCTCTGTTCGAGAACCTGTGAGGGACATGCAAGATTGATTACGGCACCGGTGGGCTTTTTATGCTCATCATAAACGAAAATCATTTCGATTCCGTTGTCGTTTCCGCCTTCCATGGCCTTGAATTCAGCTGTGTTGGAATCGCCCCACATCTTGGCAGTTCCGTCAAAGAAACCTACTCTGCGGTTCATGCCGACTGCGGCTCTTCCGAAAGCAGGAGCATAAATCGAAGGCTTCAGATTTTTCCACGCCCTGACTGCGGCTGCTGTGATTTTTTCAATGAGGAAGAGGGTTGACTCGTGCATATCCATCAGATTGTCGGTGTGCTCGTTTCCGTTTCCGAAAGCAGGAGCGCTTTCCATGCCGAGATAATCCTGAAGGACGTGAAGGCCGAGGTTTCTGTTCGTTTCATACTCAAATGAGGTATGCGTGTGAGTTGCGTTGATGATTATTTTGTCAGAATCAAAATCGGGAATTTCTTTTGCAAGATTCTTCTGAACTGCTTCAAGAAGGTCGCCGTATACGTGTGTCAGGTCGCAGGAGACAAAAATTGCCTGTTCGCTGTCGGTTTTTACGGCAAGAGCGGTTGCTGTAACAGGAGTTTCGACGTACTGTGAAATTCTGTCATAAAACTGTCCTGCCAGTCTGATTCTTTTATCCGGTGTTATGCTTTCTTCGGCCCATCCGAATAAAACTTTTTCTTCCATTTATAATATCCAGCTTTCAAATTAGATTCATTAAAGTGTAGATTTGACGAATACGCAGTTTTCTTTATTAACGCACTCAAAGCGCTGCGCTTGCAAGAGTTGACAATAATGCTGACTGTAAATTTGTCAGACTGTGAAGATTGCGATATTAAGTGCGGATAAGATGTTTTTATCGAATTTCAGTTTGCCGTTGCTTTATTGAACCCCGAGGATTTCGGTGTGTAGGGTAACGCGAATGTGGTTATGCGTTTGTCGGAGTTGAAATATTCCTTCAGGTGAAGGTTGCTTACGAGATGATAGTTGTAATCCCACTTGTTGATATATACCCCGACCAGTTCGTCGGAGGTCGTGAAGAAAGCAACGTCGGCATCAACCGCCGTGTATATTGCTCTTGTTCCACCGACACCGCCGTGATGGGCAATCTGAACGAAATCCGATTTCAGATAAGATCCGTAAATTGCAGCAGTCAGGTTATTACCGGTCTCCTGGCAGTCACCGAGGAACATAAAGCGCTGTCCTGCAATATCTACCGAGAAAATGCAGGAGGTATTGTTCCAGTTGTTTTTTACCGAAGCAATCGTTCTTCCCTTTGCAACAAAATCCTCGTGAGTGTAATACACTTCGACAAGGGCATCGGCAATATTGTATTGCTGACCCGTATGGATTTTGTAAACGGGAGTCTTCGGATAATATGAGGAAATCGAACCGAGAATTGAGGAGTAATCCTTTATTGTTTCGTCGTTTGCGACCTTTGAATCCGCAACCGACGGGAAGTTGAACAGGATGCTTTCAATCTTGACTTTTGTACTGTAATTTGCAAGGAATGAACGGAATCCGCCATAGTGGTCGCCGTGCGCATGGGTGATAAACCATGCAGCGATTACGATATTGTTCTTATCTACAGCCTGCTCAAGCATTTTTGCATATAATGCGGAAGAAAAACTTGCCACACTGTTATCACCGGTTCCGCCGTCAATAACAATGTAACGTCCGTCAGACAGGCGGAACATAAAACACATCAGTCCGTCATTCGCGTCGTATCCGAGATAAGTGCTATTTGTGCTGAAATGCCGCCCGATCATTGTCATCATCGGCGTTGTCAGCGCTGCATAGTCCTTCTTTTCAGCAGAATAAAAGTTTTCGGCCGGCTCGGTAATGATTCTCAGCGCCTTATTGTACTCAGTATAATAGGCTGTTACCGAGGTTTTCGAATCAATGAGAGACACGTATCTGTTATTTGCGATTGTTCTGTCGGAAACGTTTTGAAATCCCATACCGACACAGTCTTTTACAAAGCCGTCAAGCATATCGGCAGTTCCATGGCTGAAATACAGCTGATATGCGCTGTCGCCACAGCTGTTAATCATTGTAACCTTCTGCCCTTTTACAACGGGAATGCTGTTGAGAGACTGATTATATGTGAGAGAATAGTTGTCGCCGTCTTTCAGCGTCACGTTGTTCTTGTCCGCTGCCTGAGCCAGAGCCTGAAAGAACTTGTCCGTAAGTGTATTGTAAATTACGGTGCTGCCTGAAATAATTACGATTTTATGTCCGCATACTCTGATAGCGGCATCGCCGTAATTCAGCGAGTCAAGAATGGTCTGCGTTTCAGGGTAATTTGTATTTCCGACCAGAATTTCGACCGCTTCACTGTCGTATTCACCGGCAACCAAATCCGAAACAATGTTGATTGTTGTCCCCGGATACATACCGATAAGTGTCGTTCTGAGCTTGACGGCAGCGGCAACCTCTTCGTCGGAAGCATCCTCGCCTCTGACAATTCTGAAATTAATCTGACCGTCGACGGTCAGAGCTGCTTCATTGGAAATTAATGCTTCCGTTTCAACTGCCGTTACCGTTTCCGTGTCCGTCACGACGGGGACTTTCCCACCGTCGCAGGCTGTAAAAGCCGGACACAGAATGCATAATAAAAGCAGGACCGATATTATTTTGCTGTTTTGTTTCATTTAAAAATGCGTATGTCCGATGATTTCACGAGGTAAATCAGTCAATCATATCGTTTGCAGCTTCAAGGTCAGTCTGCATCTTCTTCTTAATGGCGGTAAATACAGTCGAAATATTTGTGCTTGCGGCAACGTTGAGGTTGTTGAGCATACTTGTGCACTGTCCGAAGTTGTTCGCCATAGCCGTATCGATGGCTCCGTTTTCGTAAGCCATATTGATCATCCTGATAGCAGTGGCATCCTGGGCTGCTCTGTAATGCAGAACGATGCTGATGTGCTTGTCAACGATATTCTGATACGAATATGCTCCGATAACGTCAAGAACGAGGGCTGCTCTTTCGGCATTTCCGGAAGCGACGGGAATTACGAAGCCTTCAGTTGCACTGTAAACAGGGGTAACATATTCTGCCTGTTCCTTGGAAGCCTTCGGGACTACGACAATACCGTATTCGTGTTCGCTGTCTCTGATCTGCATAACTTCGTTGGTTCCGGTGGTCAGGAAGAGTGAACGGCCTTCAACGAAGACGGAAACGTAATTCTTGATACCTGCCTGAGCAGTATATCCGGTGTATCTGTTTTCGGAAGTACCTGTAATAGCGACCATAGGACTCTTAATAAAGTATTCGGTATACTTTTCGAAAGCGTTGATATAGTTTTCGCTCAGTCCGTTGTACGTAAGTCTGCCTTCGGCATCCTTTTCGCAAATTGTATAGCCGCTGCTGAAAATCAGGTTGCGTGAGTGGTTGATATGACCTGTAAGACCGAGAATGTCTTCACTGTTGGGATTGGAAAGTCCGTCCTGACCGACGTCGGTGGCAACGACCTTCATCATCTCGTAAACCTTATCCCAGGTCCAGTCGCCGGACTGGACAAGCTCGTAAGGATTTTCAAGGTTATATGAAGTGATCATTTCCTTGTTAAAACAGTAAATGTAAAAGCTGCTGTAGAAAATCAGGTTGGCATTTCCGAATGCAATGTATCTCTTGCTTCCCATATTTACGTCAGCATTGAAATCTGCTTCCCACCAGGGGTTTGAAAGGTCGATATTTTCAAGCGTGCTCATATCAGCGGTATAACCCTTTACGTAAAGCGAAAGAGCGTTGTAAGGCTGAACCAGAGCAAGATCATATGAATCGTCGCCTGAAGCGGCAGCTGTTGACATAAGTCTGGTTGTAACATCTTCAGTCTGAACGGTTTCGGAAAGCTTGCAGTTAAGCTTTGCTTCAACGGCAAGCTGACGTTCTGCAATGGCATCCTGAATTGTATCACCGGTGATTTCTTCGGCTGTCATATTTTCGATAGCCCAGTCACGGCTCGGCGTCAGGATTTTAATTTCAGCACCGCCGAGATTTTCGATTTTCACGTGATCAAGCGCATTGTATGCAGTTTCGGCAGCCGATTCACCGGCGCCCTGCGTTGTTTCTGCGACCGGGCTTGTGTCTTCGGAAACGTTTGTATCACCGCAAGATACTGCCATAGAGACGAGCATCAGAAGAACCAGCACGAGGGATGTCAGTCTGATTGGTTTTTTCATTTTTGGACTCCTTATATAATGTCAATTTGTTTTCGAAATATTATTGCGTGTAATCAAAAGAGTTACTATTTTATTATAAACCAAAACAGGAACATAGTCAATATTATTTTCACAGGAATCATTATTTTTTCATTATTTTATTGACAAATAATCATTATTGTGGTATTCTTTATTGGAATAAAAAAGTATTTATATTTTTTTTCGAAAATTTTCTTGCTCAAGGACATTTATTATGAGAGGAAATCATAAGCGTACAGACGGACCGACGCTGAATTCGGTTGCAGAGCGCGCCAATATGTCACAGTCCACGGTATCCAAGGCACTGAGAGGTTCAGGTGATATCAATCCTGAAACGGCTGCAAAGGTCAGACAGATTGCCGAAGAAATGGGCTTTGACTGCTCACATCTTTCAGGAAAAATCAATTGCCGCAAATCAGTTGGCGTTGTATTTATGGAACTGTGCTCAGAATACTACAACGAAATATATAAAGCCTTCACCGAAACGATGGAAGAAAACGGATACAGGGTCGTGACTCTGCTCACTGAATTCGAAGACATTCAGAAGCAGGAGGAAGCCATTCAGTATCTTGCAAGACTTCGCGTCAGCGGCATACTGTTTCTGACCGAGCTTGAATTCGACCTGACAAATATCCGCAGAACTCTCGAAAAATACAGCGTTCCCGCAGTCATCATATCGAGAATGACAAGAATCGATTTTGCCGACGTCATCAGTGTCAATCATTCAATCGGCGTAGAGCTTGCAATCGAGCATCTTGAAAAAATGGGACACAGAAACATCGCTTTCATCGGGGACTATTGCACCAAAAGACGCGAAAGAGCCTTCAGGGACACGCTTGAACGTATGAATCTTCCCATTGTCGAAAAGAACGTCATCTGCAACTGCGGAAGATATTGCAAAGGCGGATACGAAGCAGCAAAGAAACTTTTCAGTATTCCCGCAGGTGAAAGACCGACAGCTTGCTTTGCAGCATACGACCATATGGCTTACGGTATTTACAAAGCCGCAAGAGAAGCGGGAATCCGAATTCCCGAAGATTTCTCTGTTGTCGGTGTTGACAACAACCAGGTTTCCGAATATATTAATCCCGGACTTACCACGGTTAAGATGCCGGTTGCCGAGGTCGGAAAGCAGGCATCGTCAATGCTGCTGTCAAGAATTGCCGGAAGCGACGCCCCGTTCAGCACGGTATTTTTAACTCCTGAACTTGAAGAAAGAGAATCTGTGGCAAAGATTTGACTTCGCAAACACCTTGATTTGCGCATCATATATATAAAGGAAGAAAAGATGTATTTTTTCTTAAAGAACTGCAGCTTGGATGCTGACAGCTTCAGCATTCTCAGACACAGCGCAGAACGCAAGTTTTCCGAAAGAGAACTTGAACTTTCCGATACAGAAAGCGGCGCCTTCGTAATCGAAACCGTAATCGACGAAAGTCTCAAGAACGACAGATACACAATAGTACCTGCAGACGGCAAAGTAACACTCACTGCAGGCAATTCACATACGGTTCACGCGGCTTTCGGAAGATGGATGCTTGAAAGCTTCGCAGACGGAAAAGGCTCGTTCGTTCCCTGCGAAAAAGCAATCGACTTTACCCCGAAGGACCCTCTTCGCGGCATGTATTTCGCAACTCATTTTTACAATTTTTATCATGTTGCCCCGCTTGAAGAAATCTACGTTGTAATTGAAGACCTTGCCATGCAAGGGTGCAACAACCTGCTCGTCTGGTTCGATATGCATCATTTCAATTCAATGGAAGACCCGGAAGCCGTTGAACTTACGGAACGCCTTCGTGCCATTCTGAAATACGGCAACCGCATCGGAATCGGCGGTTCACTTACAATGCTTTCAAATGAAGCATTCGCAAACTCCCCCGAGGAACTCAGAGCAGAATGGACTGCACAGAACGGTTATTTTCTCAAGCCAGATGACCATTATCATCTTGAAATCTGCCCGAACAAAAAAGGCGGAATTGAAAAAATACTCGAATACAGACGTCAGATGCTTGAGAAGTTCAAAGATCTGACTATTGATTATATTTGCTACTGGCCATACGATCAGGGCGGATGCACCTGTGCAAAATGCGCCCCCTGGGGTTCAAACGGTTTTATGAAGCTGCTGCCTCACTTCACAAAGCTTGTCAAGGAAATGCTTCCGCATACAAAACTCATTCTTTCTGCCTGGTATTTCGACAAGTTCACAAACGGAGAATGGGATTCCTTCTACGAGCAGATAAAGGAAGGATTTCCCGAAAACGTTGAATACATTATGTCCTTCTTCTTCAACGGTGTTCTTCCTGAGGTGATTGAGAAGAACGGAATACCGGACGGCGTAAAATTCATCGACTTCCCGGAAATCAGTATGTACTCCTGCAGTCCCTGGGGCGGAGCGGGAGCCAGTACTCTTCCGAAGTTCCTCAACAGAACGAATGAAAAAAGCGGAAAACTCTATTCAGGCGGATTTCCCTATTCGGAAGGAATTTTTGAGGATCTCAACAAGTTCTTAACACAGACCTATTATTCCGGTCTTTATGAGGATGCCCGCGACGGTGTGCGTGCCTACGTAAGACACGAATTCTGCGTTGAAGGCGAAGCTCTTGAAGAGCTTTCAAACGCAATTATGCTGACTGAAGTCGGCCTTGAAAAACTCAAGGACAGAAGCGGCGAGCACCTGCTTTTCAGAATCGCAGATACGAGTGCCGTTGAATACGTTTACCGTACTCTTTCCAGATACAACCGCATTCTTCCGGAAAAGATCAGACGCAACCGCAAGTTCAGACTCTGGTACTTAAGAGCGGTAATCGACCGCGAACTTGCAGCCTTCGAAGGCTATCCGATTGAATCCGAAGTCTGCCAGAACGCAATGAAGGAAGTCAACGAAATTTATCACGCAAGTGAGAAAACGAAGCGCTGGGTCTGCGCTCCAGTAAATCAGTAAGATGATGAATTATCAGAATATGTTTTCCGAGACAGTTGCCGGAATTCTGAAGCATACGGCTGAAAATCCTCTTTACGTGGTTTTTCCTCCCGCAATTACAACTTTCGCTTTTGAAGCAGCTGAAACGATAAGCGAATACATAAGATACCTGACCGGAATCGCTCCCGTCAGAACCTGTGAAACAAAAGTGCCGGATACGTCCGACGCACTCGTAATCGGTGACACGGCACTTCCCGAAAACCTTGAGGCACTGAAAGGCCTGCATTACGGCGAATGCATCGTTTCAGCTGAAAAAAAACGCTTTATTCTCGCAACTTACACGGATGAAACTCTTTCCCCCGTCATTGACAGTCTGATTAAAAATCTGACGTACGAGGACGGAGAACTGAGCTTTATGTGCGATTATCCCGACGCAAAATACGTTTTGCCCGGATATATCAGCCGTATGCCTCACTATGACGGAGGCATACTTGCGGCATACAGAAGGTTTTCACGCGGAAGCGTTGAAGTCTGCATCAGCGGAACCGATGCGGAAGCATATAATGCTTATATCTCGAAATGCCGCAGTGAAAACTTTTTCGTTGTATATGAAAATGAGATTGAAGGCAATCTTTTCACAAGACTGATCTTTGATGATACAAGCATTTACACATACTACACTCCCTTCAATAATTCCGTAAGAATCATCTCAGAACCCGTGTACAATATGCATACGGATTCGGATACACCGGCGAAGAAAATCTGCGAGCCGCTGATGACAGTCATAGGTGCAAGATTTTCAACCACGAATAAGTATCTCAACTGCGATGCCGGTTCCGGAAATATGGGCTACGTTTTCAGACTTGAAGACGGCAGATTCCTGATTGTTGACGGCGGAATGGAGCTCGGCGATTACGCAGAGAAAATTCTCGATACCCTACGTGAGCAGAGAGTCGTGCCCGGTCCTGCGAAAATTGCCTGCTGGTTCCTTTCCCATACGCATATTGACCACACCGGTGCATTTCTGAAAATTGCCGGGAAATACGGAAGTGAAGTCGAAATCGAAGAAATTTCAGCCAACATTCCGTCAATCAGCGACGCCGAAGCGGAGCGCGAAGCCTGGAACATCAGAAGAGTATCCGAGGCTGCATACAAGGTTTTCCCGGATGCGGTTTATACAAAGCCGCACACAGGCGAAATCTTCAGATTCGGTTCGACCGAAGTTGAAATCCTGTACACCCAGGACGACCTTATCCGTCAGTATTTCTCAATTCAGAATAACGGATTTACCTGGAACACGTCATCGCTTTGCCTCAGAGTCAATATCGCGGGAAATAAAATCATTCTTCCTGCCGACTGTGACGAAGAAGCAAACAGCATTCTGCTGAGAATGTACGGTCATTTCCTCAAATCCGATATTCTTCAGGTATGTCATCACGGAGGCTGGGGCGGGGAAACCGAATTTTACCGCAACATCGACCCCGAGCTTGCGATTTTCAGCACCTCGGACGAATTGCTTCCGAAATACCTGCAGATAAAATACAATCACGACCTGGTCTATGATATGAACGTCATAGAGGTTCACAACAACGCAGACCGTTCGAGGACCTTTGAACTCCCCTATCATCCGACAGAAAAAATCATTCCCCCCGACCCGAAGGGTGAATTCCTTTTTACAAAAGCAAAGCAGCTTGAAGCTCTCGCATCAATCGAGAACATCAGACGCGAACAGCTGCACTTAAACTGAAACCTTTTAATAATTTATATTCAGAAAGGACGCAAAACCATGAAAAGAACACTCGCTATCATCCTTGCAGCCATTATGCTGCTGTCTCTCGCTTCAGTATTTGTATCTGCTGAAGGCGAAGTCAAAACAGCCAAGGCTGCATACGGCACCCCCACAATCGACGGCAAAATCGACGCTTGCTGGAACAATGCCGAAGTAAACAAGTTTGACACAGACACCAAGACCGATTCAAAGGACGTTGTCGGTCAGTTCAGAGTAATGTGGGATGAAACCTACATCTACTTCCTCTATGAAATCAAGGATTCCACAATGATGGATGAAGCCACAACCCGCAAGGATACCAACTGGTATGCCCGTGACCAGGTTGCCATTGCCATCAATCCCACCAATGATTACACTGCCACAACAGGTGTCGGAAAGACAACAAATCATTTCTGGTATACTTACAGACCTTACGGTGTCGTTCCCAACTTCTGCCAGGCTCCTGCCGGAACATTCCTTTCCGAGCTTGAAGGCTTTGATATTTCAAAGGCCACGGATTTCACTCTGTATCCTATGAGCACCAGAATGTATGCCTATGACATCACAAGCGACGGTTACGTAATCGAAGCCAAGGTAAACATCACCGCAAGATATGCCGACTGGAAGAATGCTGCCGGCAAGACCCTTGCTTTCGATACCTTCGTATACGGAAACGATTATACTGCTGCGGATACAGCTGCCGTTCAGGACCACATTTATCCCTGGGCTGACAGAAGCGTAACTTCCTACAAGGATAACTCAAAGAAGGGCCAGATTCTCTTCGTAGAAAAGTCTGCTGCCCCCGAAACCGGCGATAACTTCGGTCTGTTTGCCGTTATCGCTCTCGTTGCCGTTCTCGGAACTGCCATCGTTGTCAAGAAGGTCAACGACTGATTAACAATCTGAACTTTTCCGGGCTGATTTTCAGCCCGGAACCACTCTGCAAAGGTAATAAGATTGAAAGATAAGTCTTTCAATCTCGGATTTGCGGCTTTTGCCGGCTGAACACCGGAAATTTTGCTTTGCAAAACCTGCCGCAAATCCAAATGAAAGGAAGCTTTTGCTTGCAAAAGCTATGGTCATAAAAATGAAAAAAATCCTCGCTATCGCTTTATCTGCTCTTATGCTGCTTTCAGCCCTGACAGTATTTGTCTCCGCAGAAGAAGCAACCGCAGAAGTTGACAATTATATCAAAGCCACGTTCGGTACCCCGGTTATCGACGGTGAAATTGACTCAATCTGGGACACAGCCGAAATTCACAAAGCCCAGGGCGTTTTCGCAAACGATGAAATCACAGAGCCCTCTTCCCTTCGCTTCCGTGTAATGTATGACGAATACTACGTATACGTTCTTGCGGAAGTAACCGACTATACGATGCCCACCATGGAAGACGGCCTTGCCTGGGAAACGAACGGAAGCAACTCGTGGTACAACAAGGACGGCGTTTCCTTCGTGTTCGGTCCCGACAACAATAAAGACGTTACGGGAAGCTACACTGCCCCCGCTTTCTGGTATATCATCCGTGCTTTCGGAACAGCTGCCAACTACAATCAGGTTGACCAGGCCGTTTTCGTAACGGAAGATGAAGGTGCAGTCATTGCCGACCAGAACGACTTCGAAAAGCATCCTATGGAAAAAAGAATGTATGCCATTTCTTACCGGAAGGATAAAGACGGCAACCTTATCGGTTACACCATTGAATCAAAGGTTAACCTCAAGGTAAGATATGCCGACATCAAGATGGAAGCCGGAACAAAGATCGGCTTCGATATGTACCTCAACGATAACAACTACCTTCTCATCTCAGCCAGCCGTAACTACGGTCTCTACTGGGTATCCGTTGCTTCTTACAAGGACAACTCACAGAAGGGTACGGTTGAATTCGCCGATAAGTCTTACAAGGCTGTCAATACCGAAGAAGTTGTGACAACTGCCGAAGCAACTACTGAAGAAATCACAACAGCCGCTCCTGTTGTCACTACTGCAAAGCCGGTTGAAACCACGGCAGAGCCCGTTGTAACAACTGCTGTCCCTGAAACCGAAGCAGTGGAAACTGCAGCTCCTGCCGTTGAAACATCTGCAGAAGTCAAGGAAGAAAAATCAGGCTGCGGTTCTGCCGCTGCCGCCGGCCTTGCCGTCATTATTCTGATGGGAAGCGCTTTCGTATTCAAAAAACACTGATTTTTACGTCTCACGGGGGTGAAACACCACCCCTGTGGGCTTTTTCGCCTTTGCAATCCGCATTTTCCCCGCGCCGGTTTCCGGCATCATACTTTTCATAGTATTTATTAATCAATTTTTTAACCGAAAAAGGAGTACAATTATGAAAAAGTTCACACGTATCATCGTTGCCATCCTTGCAATGGTAACACTTGCATCCCTTGTTTCAGTATCAGCAGGAGCTTCTTCCACACTGAAGCCCACTGATTATTCTGCCTACGGTCAGCAGACTCTCAAAGCAGAATTCGGCGGCGTTCCGGCAACCGTCGACGGCGTTATCGAAGCCAACGAATACACAAACGTATTCAAATTCACACAGGATACCCCCGGCGTATCCGTAAGCTCCAACGTTTTCCCTGCATATCCCAGTGAAATCGAATTATATCTGACAGAAGACACCGATTATCTCTATCTCGGTTTCATCGTTCACCAGACCTACTATAAATACAGAGTCGGAAACACAGCCGGAAGCTATATGGCCTTCTCTCTCGGCTTTGATATGGGAGATACGTTCTATCAGTCAATGAACCGCAACACTCTCACTCTCAACATCAAGGATGACGGAACGCTGTTCAAAGCAAATACAATTATGGTTTACGGTGCAGACGGAAAATATACTTCGTCTTATAACTCTGACTGCTATGCAGCCGCCGAAGCAAAACGCGACGACACCGCCGGTATTACCGTATACGAAGTACAGCTTAAAAAAGCTGTTCTTGCTGCCAACAACGGCGTTGAAAGTATCGGAAGCAAGTATTATGTACATTTCATTCAGAAGTGCCATATCGATGCAACTTCAGGAGACGCCGAATTCCGTTATCGCAACGTTCTTTCCGATGAAGCCAAGGATGCTGTCCGCGCCGCTGACGGCTGGGAGCATCGTTTGCTCCTCATATCATTTCCATAGAAGGCAACATTCCCGAAACAACAAAGGCTCCGGAAACCACAAAAGCCCCTGAAACAACCGTTCCCGTTCCTGTAACAACTGCTCCCGTAACAACTGCCCCCGAAACGACTGCCCCTTCCGTAACTCCCGTAACAGCCGATAACTTCACAATCATCGTTGCCATAGCTGTTATCGCTGTTGCCGCTCTCGGTTCTGCCATCGTTCTTCGCAGAAAGAACGACAACTGATTCGAAAGAATCCGACATAAGACAATGAAAAAATCCATTATCCGCGTACTCTCTCTGAGCATCGCTGCCGCTTGCGCACTTATTTCATTTGCAGCCTGCGGAAACACAGATACACCTGCCGCCGGTTCAGACACCGTTGCTTCCACTGACGTAATTACACCGGTTTCAACAGAAGAAGTAACGACAGAAAAACTCGACGATTACGGTCGCCCCTATCTCGAAGCCAATATTCCCGCCAACCTTGATTACAAGGGGAGAGAATATACCGTTCATACACGCGGCAACGTCGAGCAGTACGAGTGGAAGGCAGATGACGAAAACGGCGAAACTCTCAATGATGCAATCTTCAAGAGAAACACGAGAGTTGAAACCGAACTCAATATCAAGCTCAACATAGTTGCAGAAGGAAGCTGGTCAAACTACAACAATGAGCTGCTCCCAAAAATCAAGGCAAGCATTACTGCCGGTGCCGGCGCTTATGACCTGCTTGCCGGATACGGCAACGTTACTTCTCTTGCAACAGAAGGACTTGTTTTGAATCTGAGCAATCTTCAGTACGTAGATTTCGACCAGCCCTGGTGGTCGGCATCCTTCAAAGAGGCAACGGAAATTAACGGTGCAAACTATTTTGCCGTCGGTGCTCTGTCCCTGTCCATGATTTATTCAATGGAATGCATCTTTGTCAACACAACTCTGCTTTCCGAGGTTGCCGGGGATAATTACAACATTTATCAGGATGTCAAGGATAAAAAGTGGACCTTTGAAGCCCTCGAGCTTCTCGCTCAGAAGGCTTGGGTCGATACAAACAACAATGGTGTCGCTGACGCCGGTGACGTTGTAGGTTTTTCCTATCCTACTGCCAGCAATGCTACTCAGGGATTTTTCTATTCATCGGGTACAAAGCTCATAACAAAGAATTCGGACGGTGAACTCTCTCTCGACCAGATTGACGTTCAGAAAACCGGTGAAATTCTTGAAGCTGTAATCAAGATTATGTACACAGCCCCAGGTGTTGCAGCAGGAAACACGGAAAGCACCATCCTTTTCCAGGACGGCCAGACCCTGTTCAATTTCCGTTGGCTGTACTGGGGTCAGACACTTTACGCAGGAGCTATGGAAACGTACGGAATCATACCCGTTCCCATGGTAAATGCAGAGCAGGATAATTATCACACAGCCGTTCAGGGCGGTATGCACATGTACTGCATTCCCAGAGACGTAAACAGCATTGAAGAGGATTCTATCATTCTTGAAGCTCTTGCCGCAGAATCATACCGTTCACTTATGCCTGCTTACTTTGAAGTCGTTCTGAAATCCAGATATTCAAAGGATGCCCAGACCTCTCAGATTATGGACCTTCTCTATGAAACCGTTGACTTTGACTTCGGCTTTATCTACAGAAGCGAAATTCCTTACTGGTCTTCAATCAGCGAACTTATTTCATATAAGAATGCTAACTTCTCTGCAGCATATAAGACTGTATCCAATGCTGCAAAAACAAGTCTTAAAACCCTTCTGAAGGCATACGAAGCAAATGAAAAATAATCTATATCTTGGAATAGATATAGGCACAACCTCCTTGAAGGCCGCCGTTTTCAATGAAAACGGCGGCCGGGAAGGCCTGCGTTCGGTGGACTATACTCTTGACAGTGACCCATCCACCGGCTATATCGAATTTGACCCTGAAAAGTACGCAGATATGTGCTTCAGGGTAATTGATGAACTCACCGCAGAATGCGGTCAGATTACCGCCCTCTCTGTAGATACGCAGGGCGAAACACTTATCCTCACAGATGAAAACGGCAAGCCCCTCTGCCCCGCAGTCGTCTGGCTTGACAACCGTGCTACTGCCGAAGCAGAGACAATCAAAGCTGAATTCGGCAACAAAACAGTATATGAAGTTACAGGACAGCCTGAGATTTCTGCCGGCTGGCCCGCTTCAAAGCTTCTCTGGTTCAGAAACAACAAACCTGAAATCTTTTCAAAAATAAAGAAGGTTTTCCTTCTTGAAGACTGGATTCTTTACAGACTCACAGGGCGCTTTGTAACAGAGCCCACAATTCAGTCCTCAACAATTTACTTTGATATCTCGAACAAAATCTGGTGGTCGGATATGCTGAAATTCATCGGCATCGAAGGCTGTCAGCTGCCCGAAATTGTACGCTCCGCCGAAGTCGTCGGTGAATACCGCGGCATCAAGGTAGTCAGCGGAGGACTTGACCAGGTCGCCGGCTCAATCGGAGTCGGTGTCACCGATTCGTCAAAGCTCAGTGAAATGACCGGAACGGCTCTTGCCATCGTCATTCTCACTGACAAAATTCCCCCGTACAATCCCGACAGTATTGTTCCCTGCCATATACATTGCATCGACGGCAAATATTGCCTCATTCTCTGGTCAAGCACTGCAGGTATGTGCCTGAAGTGGTTCAGAAACACCTTCTGCCCCGACGTCAGCTTCAAAGACCTTGATGCCGAAGCCGCAAAGGTTCAGCCGGGCTGCGACGGAATGACTCTGCTTCCTCATTTCTGCGGATCGGTCATCCCGGATTATGCCCCCGAAGCCAGAGCTTCATTCAACGGAGTGACACTTGCTCACACCAGAGGCCATTTCGCACGTTCGATTATGGAATCCGTTGCCTTTATGCTTCGTCAGGATCTTGAATATATAGGAGTTCCCGCTGACAGTGAGATCAGAATCACAGGCGGCGGAGCTTCCAGCCCTCTCTGGGCACAGATCAAGGCCGACGTTACGAAGCGCGAGCTTTCAACCGTCTGCGAAAGTGAAACAGCCTGCCTTGGCTGCGCAATTATTGCCGCTGCCGGTGTCGGAAACTTCCCGTCAATCGCAGAAGCCGCCGAAAAATTTGTCAGCAGAAAGAAAGTTTATTCTCCCGCAGGCGATAATTACGACGAAGCTTACAACAGATACATAACACTGAATACAAAATATCTCGCAAAATAATCGGAATCCCCCCTCATTACCAATCGAATCACAATAAAAAAATAAATTTGAAAAAGGACAATAAAATGGCAAAAACAGCATTTATCGGCTTCGGCGAGATCAATACTCCCGTTGACGTTGTTATCAGAAAGTGCAAGGCTGCTGCCGAAGCACTCAAAGGTGAAGGCCTTGACCTCTATGAGGTTTATCCCATTGCCGACGATTATGAAGAAACACAGATTGCCGGGGCTCTTGAAAAACTCAAGGGACAGGATTTCGATTCTATGGTTCTCTGCGTTGCAGGTTGGATTCCCACACACGCCGTAATCAAAATCACAGAACAATACAAGCATCTTCCCATGGTTCTCTGGGGACTCTGCGGCTGGTATGAAGGCGACAGAATCGTCACGACTGCAGACCAGGCAGGTACTTCCGGACTTCGCGCCACCTTTGAAGGTCTCGGATACACATTCAAGTTCGTATATGACGTTATGGGCAAGAAGACAAAGAGCGACAAGGTTGCCTCCTTCTGCCGTGCAGCTTCGGTTGCCCGCAAGCTCCGCTCCGAAAAGGTCGGCATGGCAGGCTACAGAGATATGCAGCTTTACGGCATTCTCTATGACGGAGTATCCCTCAAAAAGACCACGGGCGTTGAAATCGAGACTTTTGAACTCCTTGAAGTCGAACAGAGATATGAGAAGCTCGATGCTGCCGAAATTCAGGCTGTCATCGACAACAGAATGTCAAAGTGGCATTTTATGAAGCCCGCCAAGCCCGAATCAATGAAGATGGCTGCCGGATACTATCTCGCAGTAAAGCAGATTCTCGAAGAGAGACACTGCAAAGCCGTGTCACTGAAGGACGTTGACGGTATGAAGAAGCTCTGCGGCTTCCCTCCTGCACCTATTTTCATGCTGCTTTCCGAAGACGGATACACAACCATTCCCGAAAACGACTCACTCGGTTCCGTAACTCAGCTTATGATGAACGGACTTACAGGTCAGCTCGCCGGTTACCTTGAATTCTATGAATTCTTCGAAAACAGCGTTCTTGCCGGTGTTCCCGACTTCGTTGCCGCCGATATGGTGGACGGAGACCACTACACGGTACTTCCTGCTGCCTTCGGCCTGCTCAATCAGGGCATTCTGAACGTTTCAAAGGTAAAAACCGGAACAGTCACTATGTCCCGTCTCACCTACAAGAACGGCAAGTACATTATGCACATTCTTCTCGGCGACGGCAAGACCCCGCCCAAGTGGGAGGAGTGCGGCTGGGATGCTCCTGCCCCTCAGCTTTCCGCCCTTGAAATCGGAATCAAGGACGTTGAACTCTTTGCGGAAAACGTTGCCTGCCAGCATTACATCATCACCTACGGTGATAACCGTCAGGCAATCCGCGATCTCTGCAATATTCTCGGCATCGAAGTATTCGAGATGTAAAACGAGGTAAACCTTATGTACAAGAATTACAAAATCCGTGCTCCTTATTTCGAAGTCGGACCCAAGTGCTATATGTGGGGCGAAAGATTTTTAAAGCTCTGCCTCACACTTGATGAAATTGCCGAAAAGTACGACCTTGATATTATCGTAACTCCTCAGTATGCCGATATCCGTCTGATTGCACAGAACGTAAAGCATCTTCACGTTTATGCACAGCACATGGATACCCTCGAGCCCGGCCGCGGACTCGGCTCGGTTCTTCCCGAATCACTGAAGGAAGCCGGAGCCGTCGGCGTTATGCTCAATCACGCCGAAAAGAAGCTCGATATGGAAACCATCCGTGCAACGATCAAGCGTGCCGATGAAGTGGGACTTGCCACCATCGTCTGCGCCGACAGCGTTGCCGAAGTCAAGGCCATCGCCGAAATGGGACCCAACCTCATCGTTGCAGAGCCCACCGATCTTATCGGCACCGGCGTTGCCGCAGATATGGGGTACGTCAAAGAGACAATTGAGATTGTCCGCAAGATCAACCCCGATATTATGGTTCTTCAGGGTGCCGGCATTTCCGGTCCTGCCGACGTTGCCAACGTAATGAGAGCCGGAGCCCAGGCTACCGGAGTTACAAGCGCCGTTATGAAGGCGAAGGACCCGGAAGCTGCCGCATGGGAGCTGCTTCGCACACTGCGCGAGGTTTACGACGAGGTTCACGCATAATATCAGACAGGTTTGATTTTTTCTGACCTGCCGGGCTTCCCCGATTTATAAGTTTAATACTGACCTTTTAAAAACGGGCTTTCCTCCGTTTTCCATACGGAATCCCGGGAAAGTCCGTTTGATTTTTTAAGAAAGGCTGATTTTAAATGATAAAGATTAAAGATACAAGAATAGTCATCGGCAGAAACGCGACCTTCAACGAGCGCCGTGCCGCCGCCTGGATATCCAAATATATCCGAATAGCAACGGGCTGCGCCGTTCCCACGGTAAACGATGAAACTGCCGCCGTTAAAAATGAAATTATAGTCGGAAGAACCGCCCGTCCTTTTGACTGCGAATATGGAAGGCACGCGGGCGGTGCCTGGGAATATAAGCTTTTTGAGAAAGACGGAAGTTTTTATCTCAGCGGCCTCGGCCTTGCTCCCGAAAAGGAGCCACCCTTCACTTCTTCATACCGCATCCCGGAAGACGGATGTATGGGTACCGTAATTGCTTCATACCGTTTCGCCGAAAAGATACTCGGCTGCGATTTTCTCAACGAAGCCTTTACCGATTACCCGATGAACCCGGAGCTTGCAATTCCCGACGGCTTTTATTTTGATTATACCCGCGAAAGACTCCTGCACACCCTGCCCGAAGTTACCGAAGGACCTCTTGTCTGCTGCCTCAACGTCGGCTGCAGACTCGACTGGAATATGTCGGGCTCCGTCCTAAAAACCGCTTCAGGCAAGCTGATAGTTATCGACGGCGGACACCCCGAAGACGCAGAACATCTTGTCGAAGTGATTGAAAAGCTTGCAGACGGCAAAAAGCCCGTAATTTCAGCCTGGCTGTTTTCACATCTTCACGGCGACCACTACGGGGCCATCGTATCAATCTGCAAAAATCCCGAGCTTGCGTCAAGACTTGAGGTCGAGAATTTCTACCATCATCTGCTCAGCGAAGCGTATTATACGACCACTCCGCGCGAAAAAGCCTCTGCGGATATTCCGGATTCAAGACGGACTCTGCTTGAATTCGACAAATATTTCAGGGGCTGCCGGGTTCACAGCGTAAATGCAGGCGACGTAATCACGGTAGACGACTTCAGCTTTGAAGTAATTCGCGTCCCGTCTGAAGACAGACGCGACGATATGGATTACAACGATACCTCTGTTGTGTACCGCATGGATACTCCTTCTCAGTCATGGATGTGGCTCGGAGATGCCGAATGGGTCGCAAACAACGAAATGCTTGAGCTGCCCGAAGAAAAGCTGAAAGCTGACGTTGTACAGGTAGGACATCACGGCTGCGGAAACGTCGACAAAGAGATTTACCGCAGAATCGGAGCAAAAGCAGCAATCTGGCACACAGGACCCAGATTTTTATACAGCGAAAGAGGCGAAGGTCTCAACACGCACAACACAGGCGTCATCCGCACGAGATACTGGCTGCGCGAGCTCGGTGTAAAACCCGAAAACGATTATACCGTAATGGATGACCTTCTGACAGTAAAACTCCCGCTTGAAATCCAATAATCTTCTAATATGATACAGGAGACAGAAAATGAGCAAAGTATATGTAAATTTCAATAAGACCAACGGCAGTATCCGTCCTCTGAACGGTGTAAACCAGGGACCTATGACAAAGGTTTTCACCTACGACGCAAGAGAAGAATTTAAAGAGATGGCCATTCCCTTCTGCCGTCTGCATGATACCGAATATCCCTACGGCTCCGGCGAATTTGTGGATATTCCCTGCATCTTCAAGAATTTCGACGCAGACGAGAACGATCCCGCAAGCTACAACTTCGGACTTACCGACGAGTATATCTCAAAAATCATTGAAATCGGGGCCGAACCCATCTACCGTCTGGGTGTATCCATTGAACATGCCCCCGTCAAGAGACATATTTTTCCGCCTAAGGATTATGAAAAGTGGACCCGCATCTGCGAACACATCATTATGCACTACAACGAAGGCTGGGCTGACGGTCATCACTGGAATATCCGCTATTGGGAAATCTGGAACGAATCCGACGGGCACGGAAATCAGTGGCTCGGAACCCCGGAAGAATTCTACAAGCTATACTGCGTCAGCGCCACGTATCTGAAGAAACGCTTCCCCGATCTGAAAATCGGAGGCTGCGGCTGGACCAGAGCCTACAATGATTTCACCGTCGGCTTCTTAAAATATATCTCCTCACAGCCCGAAAGAATTCCGCTTGACTTCTATTCCTGGCACAGATATTTTGCGGATATGAAATCCTTCTTCACTCAGTATAATAAGTCCCTTGAAATGCTGAAGGAGTACGGCTATGAAGATGCCGAGAACGTATTCGACGAATGGAACTATATGGAAAACTGGGACAACCAGCCCGCTTCATATATCAAGCTGAAGAATTATATCGGTGCCGCATTCTGCGCCGCAACCATGGCCGCTCTTCAGACAAAGACGAATATCGCCCTTGCAACGTATTTTGAGTGCGACGTTGTTAAAGAGTGGACCGGTCAGTTTGACGTTGCCGAAATGAGCATCGGAGCGCACGGGCGAAAGGCATCGGTAAAGAAGCTTCCTCCCTTCTATTCCTTCAAATATTTCGGCGAGCTGTACAGACTCGGAACGTCAGTTGAAACCGAAACAGAGGGCGAAAACATCTATGCCGCCGCTGCTGTCGGAAACAACGGAAAAGAAGTACTCTTCTCATATTACGTTTTCGGCGAGGCCGCCGATAAGGAAGTCACCTTCGAGCTTGACGGTTTTGACCGCGAACCGATAGTAACCGTCATCGACAAGACCAGAACCAACGAAGTCATTCACGTTGACAGCAAGGTTTCGGACGGCAAGGCCGTATTCACGCTGACACTGAGCAACGACACCGTTATCAAGATTTCATAACCGAAACGCTTATCTGAGCGAAAAATAAACAATCCCGCGCGGTTCAGAATCAGTTATCTGAACCGCAGCGGGATTGGTTTTATTTTGCAGCTTTAAGTTTAAGATACTCTCTGTATACCTCAAGCTGACCTGTCGGTGAACACATTTCATTCTGTTCATCAGTCACGGTGATTATTTCAGACGCTTCGCAGCCACGGTGTTCAATAAGAATTCTGAAAACCTC
>DCGL01000131.1:0-6697 GCA_002314565.1 Clostridiales bacterium UBA1779 | reverse complement strand
ACCCGCCGATAACCAACGGCCTTCCCGGTACAACAACGCGGCAGGAGGCTTCTATATCGTCGTGCAGGGCAGCGCCAGCAAAGAAATTGCCGCTTTCATCAAGGGTGTACCCGCAATTAACCTGAAGTATGCGGGATTTTGCAAGAGCGGAAGACACTCCGCGGGCGTGAGCATAAATATAACCTTCAATGAGCTTTTCAGGAATGATTTTCTGTATCACGGGGTGCGGCAGAGTAAGTCCGATCAGTGTATTTTCGGCAAGTGCAGTCATAAATTCCCCGCACATACCGGTATCCATCGTCGCAATTCTTCCCTCTCCGTCCACGAAAAACGCCTTTGTATATGAGCCCGGAAGAGTAATTGCAAAATTCCCGCCAAGTCCTGTAAGCTTTGCAAGCCCGAAGGTTTCGCACTCCTCGCCACTCATGGAATCATAGCTGTCAATCAGTTCAACTCCGCAAAGACCTGTGTCCGACGGTAAGGTTTTCACCCCGGGTATGAAAAGCATGGGTATTCCGCAGACATCCTTCAAAGTCACGTATTCTGCTCCTTGTGCACATTCGCGCGGACCGGCAGGGGCAGGACGGTGATGGGCATGATAAACACCGACGTTCGACGTTATGGTACCTGACAGAAGGACGATTTCAATCTCGGAATTGTGAACTCCTGCTTCAGCGCAGAGAGTTGACAGGCACTCGCGCAAAGCATCGGTGATGAATTTATTGCTGCCGGTCAGGGCGGTGTTGCGCCCCCCGGCCTTTTTTCTGACTATGTGTAAAAGGCGCCCGTCTTCAAAAAGCCTGGCCCTCATATTCGTGCATCCGCAGTCAACGGTGATATATTTCATCTGATAAACTCCGTTCATACGTTAAAGTACAATAATTATATCATCTTTTCGGCAAAAAATAAACCGGATTCTTCATTATATAATAATGATTTGACAGAGGCGGTTGACAAAAAAGCGGCACGGGGCTATAATAAGCTTATCAAATTCCGGAGGTGTACCATGAGCGAACTTATGGACAAAATCGTAAATTATATTACCGAAAACAACTGCAACGTTTACCGCGTTGCTCTGATGGGCGACGGCTTTGAGCCGGAGTTCAAAACCCTTGTCCCGGCAAATCCCTGCCAGGATTCATATTCTATGGCAAAGGCCTTCGTTGTAACCGCAATCGGACTTTTGTATGACCGCGGACTTCTGAAAACCGAAGACAAGGTGACGGATATTCTTGCCGAGTTCGTTCCCGAAGGAATCGACGGGCGCTGGCACAATATCACGGTTGACGATGCCCTGAAGCACCGTATGGGTCTTCCTCAGAATTTCCTTGATATAGACTGCTTTGACGCAAACGGATTTACGGATGATTATCTTGATTATATGTTCAGATATCCCTTTATGTATGAACCCTGCGGCGAAGCACATTATACGGACGGGGCCTATTATCTGCTTTCCCGCGTTGTTGAAAAGCTTGCAGGCGAAGGCACCGACAATCTTCTCTGGCGCGAGCTTTTTGCTCCGCTCGGTTTCAGAGAAGCTGCCTGGAGCCACTGCCCCAAGGGTCACGTTATGGGCGCCACCGGTCTTTATATCCGCGCAAACGACGCAGTAAAGCTCGGCGAGCTTTACAGACGCGGCGGAGTCTGGAACGGCAAGCAGATTATTTCAAAGGAATGGGTTGACATAGTTCTGAGCCGCGGCTATGAGCTGAAGCCCACCGGTATCGGAACCTCATTCGGAAAGGGCGGAATGCGCGGCCAGATGCTTGCAGTATTCCCCGACAAGGGCCTGTCCGTCGCCTGGCATGCATATAAATTCGACGGAAAGAGCGATCTTCTTCAGATAATTCAGGACAGCTGATTTACAGTATCGCGTTTAATATCAAAAATATCCGGCTGCAGTTTCATTCGTGACTGCAGCCGGTTTTGTGTTATTATTCGGATTATGCTTCAAGAATTTTCAACGCTTCTGATACGTTTTTCCCCTTTCTGCTTGACACGTCGATACCCTTGTGTTATTCTTATATCAATCAATTATTAAAAGGAGTCCGAAAATGTCAACACCCGTACCTGAAAAAAGAGTCGCTGAATTTGAAAAATTCGGCTTCGGAATGTTTATTCACTGGGGGCTGTATTCACAGCTCGGACGCGGAGAATGGGTTCAGCACCATGAAAAAATCCCTTCCGGCGAATATGAAAAGCTTGCTTCAACCTTCACCGCTTCGGAATTTGATGCTCATAAAATTGCAGAAACCGCAAAGAAGGCGGGGGCAAAATACATCACGCTGACAACGCGTCACCACGAAGGCTTTTCTCTTTATGACACGCGGGGTCTTTGCAGCTTTGATTCTCCTCACACTCCGGCTGGACGTGATCTGATCCGCGAATTCGTCGATGCCTGCAACGATACCGGAATTGCTCCGTTTTTCTATCACACCACACTCGACTGGCATCATCCGGATTTTAACGCGGACTTCAAATCCTATCTGAAGTATCTCAGAGCCTCGGTTGAAATACTCTGCACGCAATACGGAAAAATCGGCGGTTTCTGGTTCGACGGAAACTGGTCACGCCCGGAAGACGACTGGGAAGAAGACGAGCTTTACAGTCTGATACGCAAGTATCAGCCCGATGCAATTATTGTTAACAACACGGGCATCGAAAAGCGCGGTCTGTGCGGAAACACGGAACTTGATTCCGTAACCTTTGAGCAGGGACGGCCGACACCCATGAACCGCGAAGGTATGCAGAAATATATGGCAGCCGAAATGTGCCAGACCATGAACAATCACTGGGGATACGGGAGTCACGATTTTGCATACAAATCAGCTTACGCACTGATTGAAACTCTTTGTGCCTGCAGAAAAGTCGGAGCAAATTACCTGCTCAACGTCGGGCCGACCGGGGAAGGCAGAATACCGCTGCTTCAGGAAGCCCTGCTTTATAATATCGGTGAATGGATAAAGGCAGTCGGTACAACAGCTATATACGAAGGCAAACCCTGCGGTATTGCAGGAGAGACGGACAAAAAGGACTTTGCCCTTCGCAGCGGCAATAAAATCTGGTTCTTCATACACGACATGAACTATACCGGAAACAAAAACCGCTCACCGGAAGGCGGAGGAAACGGAGTGCGCGCTTTCACCGGCATCGCTGACGGCACAGTGCTTGAAAATCTTCACTGGACAGACAGTAATGAACCCGTGAACGCATCATTCAGAGACGGCAGGTTTTTCATTGACTGCCCGGGATACCCATACGGCACCTCACTTGTCGTCAGAATAGCCGAAGCCAACATTAAGTGACGACAAATACCTGACTTCAAAAAATATCAGTTTGTTATTATATCCCACCGGCGGTGAAAATAATCTTCACCGCCTTTTTATTTCTATTGACATTTTGTCGAAAAAAGTGTATAATTTTTTAGTCAATATGAATTCTGACTGAAAAGCGGTGACTTAATTATGTTTAACAGTATCAACAATAAAATCAAGAAAAGAATAGAAGAGATGCCCATGGGCAGCGTGTTCTCTCTTGCGGATTTTGCAGACCTTGCCGACCCCAAAACAGTGTCCAAGACTCTGACGAGGCTTGCCGAGAGCAAGCTGCTCGAAAAAACGATGCGCGGAATTTTTCACAAGCCTCTTGAGGGAAATCTGCTTCCCACCCCTCACGACGTGGCAAAAGCTCTTGCCCGCGGCAACAGCTGGCTGCTCGTTCCCTCGGGTGAAACCGCCCTTCATCTCATCGGAGCCGGAAAAGGGGAACCCAAGATCTGGACCTACGTCACAGACGGGACAAACCGCGAATACGAATACGGAAATTACGTTATCCGCTTCAGACATGCTTCGGGAAAATTTATGAAGTCAATGTCAGAAAAAACCGCTCTTCTCGTTCAGGTTATAAAGGAGTGGGGCCCGCATATGCCGATTGAGGAAATGCGCCAAAAGCTTCTTTCGCATTTTCATAAAAGTGAATATCTCAATATCATCAGCGAGAGCCGCAATACGACCTCGTGGATTTCAGAAAAAATAAAACTGATGTTCGGCAAAACCGACGGCAGCGCCGAATGATTATTTCAGGAAGGAACAAACAGAGAATGGACAGCGTATCGGTTATTGACGGGGCTCTTTATTCCCGGCTTATTCGCAGCGCGGCAGCACGTATCGGCAGCTTCAGGACAACGGTCAACGATCTCAACGTCTTCCCCATCCCGGATGGCGACACCGGCGACAATATGTATATGACAATAAGCTCGGGCGCCAGGGCGGCAGGCAGCTTAACTGATTTATCCGAAGCCTCAAACGCGGTTTCAGGCGGTATGCTTACGGGAGCACGCGGCAATTCCGGCGTAATTCTTTCAAGAATTTTTGCAGGAATAGCCCGCGGTCTTGAAGGTAAACGCGAGGCGGACGTTGCCGAATTTGCCCACGCAATGGAGCTCGGCATCGAGGAAGCATACAATGCAGTAAACAAACCCGTGGAAGGAACGATTCTCACGGTATACAAGGACGCAGTAAACGAAGCCAACCGGGCAATTACCGAAAAGTCGACCTTTGAAAACTATTTTTCAATTCTCGTTGCCGGAACTAAGAAGGCTCTCGAAAGAACGCCGGAACAGCTTGCCGTGCTCAAAGAAGCCGGGGTCGTTGACAGCGGCGGTGCAGGCCTTATGTATATCACTGAAGGAATGCTTCACGAGCTCAGCGGAAACGGGGATGAACCGGCAGATTTTTCTTCGGAAAACACGGAAAATGCCCCGGATTTATCGCTTTTTGACGAAAACAGCACTCTTGAATTCGGTTATTGTACCGAATTTCTGCTCAGGCTGCAGACAAGCAAAGTAAATCTTGTCACCTTCCGGGAAAACGAACTTTTCGACTGGCTGCACAACAACGGCGAATCCGTAGTCGCATTCAGGGACGGAAGCATAATCAAGGTCCACGTTCACACGTTCAGACCGGGTGAAATCATCAGTCACTGTCAGCAGTACGGTGAATTCCTGACTCTGAAAATAGAGAATATGACTCTGCAGCACAATGAAAACCGTCCGGCTGAAAGCAAAGCCGAACCTGCACTGAGGCTGAACACCAAAGCCGCATACGCAACGGTTGCGGTTGCCTGCGGTGACGGAGTCCGAAAAATGTTCTCATCTCTGGGTGTGGGCGCAGTTATCGACGGAGGCCAGAGTATGAACCCCTCAACGGGAGATTTTCTTGAGGCCTTCGACAAGGTAAACGCCGAAACAATTTTCGTATTCCCGAATAATTCAAACGTGATCTTAGCTGCCGAACAGGCCGCAAAGCTGTACGAAGGCTCGATCGTCAGAGTCATCGGGACGAAGACAATCGGCGAAGGCTATGCTGCAATATCTATGATGGACACAAACGGCAGTACCGAAGAGATATGCGCAGCCCTTGAAGAGGCCGCCGAGGAAGCCATAACCGGAATGGTTTCCAAAGCCTGCCGCTCCACTGAAGCCAACGGCGTAAACGTCAGAACCGGGGATTACATCGGTTTTGAAGGTAAAAACGTCCTTTGCGACGCCGGGAATCGCAATGATGCCGCCGAAAAGCTATGCGACGCACTGAATGCCGGCAAAAAAGACCTGCTTATTTTGCTCAGAGGTGCCGAAGTATCCGAAGAAGAAGCCGCAAGTCTTTCCCAAACCCTGCAGAAAAAATACACGAATACCGAAATAATTCTGACCTACGGCGGTCAGCCGATACACGATTATATTCTGATTCTTGAATAAATCAACTTTGACAAATCACTAACAGAAAGGAATTAGCACAATGCTCAGACTTTTTACGGACACTGACACCGATATAACCAAAGAAGGTGCCGGGAAATACGGCTACGAACTTATCAGTATGCCATACAGCATAGACGGAAACACAGTCCGTCCATATGAGGATTTTGAAACCTTTGACGCCCACGCCTTTTACAATCAGCTGAGGTCGGGGGTTCTTCCAAACACATCAGCCATCAGTGAGGAAAATTACGTTTCATACTTTGAACCGGTTTTCGCAGCCGGGGACGACATTCTATACGTTCACTTCTCTGCCGCCATGACCGCCACCTTTGACGTTATGCACCGCGCACTTGAAAAGCTCAAAGAAAAATATCCCGGGCGCCGTTTTTATGAAATCGACACACTCGGAATCACTCTTATGAGTTATTCAATCGTCTGCGAGATAGGTCAGATGTATCTTGACGGAAAAAGTGCCGAAGAAATGGTTGAATGGGCAAAAAAAGGAGTATACACCTGGGCAACTTATTTCTTTGCAGACGACCTGAAATTCTTCCATCACAGCGGAAGAGTCGGGGGACTTGCCGCAACGATGGGCACCCTGCTCGGTGTCCGTCCGATAATTTATATGGACAGCGACGGTAAAATGACAAGCATCGGAAAAGAACGCGGACGTCGCAAAGCAATGACAGCCCTTATTGATAAAATGAAGGAAATCGGCGACGAAGTCCAAGCTCATCCGGTTTACGTCGGTCATGCCGACGCACCCGGACTTGTCGAAGAATTCACCTGCCTGCTTCGTGAAACCTTCGGAAACGACCTGAAAATTGAAATTGTCGACGTAAATCCGACTGCCGGTAGCCACTGCGGTCCCGACACTCTCGGCGTATGCTTCCATTCAATCCGCAGATAAAAGAAATATAAATCGAGTAGGAGGTCACCCAT
>DCGL01000085.1 GCA_002314565.1 Clostridiales bacterium UBA1779 | reverse complement strand
ACTATATCTTATTTTTATTATATAATATACTGATTTATTATGCGGAGGAAAATCACATATGAAACCCGAAGAACTTATAAACAAAATCGCTCACGGTCAGCTTGACAAAACACTTACGGACCTTTACGGTGAGGATGCCCTCGACCGTCAGCGTTTCCGCTATACAGATGCCATCAGAGAATTTTCGAACCTTTACGGTCACGACCGTGACGTTTCTCTTTTCTCCGTTCCCGGACGCAGCGAGCTTTCCGGAAATCACACGGACCACAATCGCGGAAAGGTAATTGCCTGCTCCGTAAATCTCGATATTATCGCAGTCGCCGCCGCACGCGAAGATTCGGTCATCCGTCTCAAGAGCGCAGGCTTCCCCGAAGACGTCGTCGACCTCGCTTCATATATTGCCCCTGACGAAAGCGACTTCGGTCATTCCACATCTCTGATTGCAGGAGTTGCCGCCGGAATGAAGATGAGAGGATATTCCGTCGGAGGCTTTGACGCATATACCATTTCCTCGGTTCTCAAGGGAAGCGGACTTTCTTCATCCGCCGCTTTTGAAAATATGGTCGGCACAATTCTCTCTCATATTTACAACGAAGGAAGCGTTGACTACGTAAGCGTATCACAGATTTCCCAGTACGCCGAAAACGCCTTCTTCGGAAAGCCCTGCGGACTTATGGACCAGATGGCCTGCGCAGCCGGCGGAACCATCACAATAGATTTTGAAGACAAAGAAAATCCCAGAGCCGAAAAGCTCGATTTCGATTTCAACCGTGCCGGTTACCGTCTGTGCATCGTAAACACCGGCGGAAACCATGCCGATCTTACCGCAGACTACGCTTCCGTTCCTGCCGAAATGAAGGAGGCCGCAGGTCTTTGCGGGAAGGAAGTCCTGCGCGAGGTTGACGAAGAGAAATTCCTCGAAGCCCTTCCCTCCCTTCGCGAAAAATGCGGAGACCGCGCAATTCTTCGCGCCCTGCACTTCTTTGAAGAAAACCGCCGTGTCACTTCCCAGGCTGAAGCCCTGAAAAACGGAAATCTTGACGCTTATTTCCGCGGAGTTCTTGAATCGGGCCGATCCTCCTGCTTCTATCTGCAGAACGTTTATTCCACAGTCAACGTCCGCGAGCAGGGTCTGACTCTTGCTCTCTGCCTCTGCGAAAAGTTCCTGAAGAGAGTCGCAAGGCCCTCCGCCTTCAGACTTCAGGGCGGCGGCTTTGCCGGCACCATCCAGGCCTACGTCCCCGAAGAAAACGTCGATGAATTTGTAAAATATATGGGCTCCTTTTTCGGCGAATCGTCGGTATTCGTTCTTCGCATCCGTCCCGCCGGAGCCGTCAGAGTACTGTAATGTCAAAGCTTCAGATTAATGCAGGAGGCCGAAAGCCCTTCAATCTCAGACTCCTTCTCGCTCTTATACTCGGAACTCTGCTTTCCTGCCTGATATATTTCTCGCTTATTACCGTAAACGAAATCATTATGCGCATAACGACAGTCGGCTATATGGTCGCGGCTGCGATAATCATTATTATTTATTTCATTTACAACAAGGCGCTGATTGCCGAAAAAATCAATCCTGATATGCTGCCTGCGAATATGTCGGCCGTTGACAAATGCGCTTATTTTGAGAAAGCAAAAGAACGCAAAGAAAACTCAAAATGGCTCATTATGATTCTGTTTATGCTCGTCGTGCCGGTAGCCCTGGATCTTGTCAAGCTTTTCGTGCTTGACAACTTTTTCCCGACCCTTTCCGAAACATGGTTCAGCTGAAGCTTATCTGCGTCGGAAATATCAAGGAACAGTATTTCAGAGACGCCTGCGACGAATACGTAAAGCGTCTTCAGGGCTTTTGCCGTCCCGAAATTTGCGAGCTCAAAGAAACGAAACTCCCCGACAATCCTTCCCGCGGAGAGATAGACTCGGCTTTGTCTGATGAGGCAGAGAAAATTCTGGCTCAGATTCCTCCGCGCGCCTACGTCTGCGTTCTTGCAGTCGAGGGTAAGGAACTGTCCTCTCCCGAGCTTGCAAAAGTCATTGAAGACGAGACTAATACCCACTCGCTTATCTGCTTTATCGTCGGCAGCTCATACGGCCTTGACCCGCGTGTCAAAGCCCGTGCCGACAGACTTATTTCTTTTTCCAAACTCACTTTCCCGCACAGGCTCTTCCGTGTTATGCTGCTCGAAGCCGTATACAGAGCCTTCACAATCACAAAAGGAACAGGATATCACAAATGAAGTTTCGCAAATTTCTCAGAAACGTTACAGTGAGAGCAGCTGCTGCGGTGGTTCTTGCCGCAATGTCGCTTTCCGTAATATTATATGCTCTGGGATTTTTTGAACTGCCATATATTGAGCGCCCGGCTGAAGATACGTCTGTAAATCCCGACGTATCACGGTACGAAGAGACAATAAAACAGCTTGAAAGCGGGCAGAATATTTCCGGCATCGGGGCTGAAACGACGAATACGCCGGCAGGTACCGACGTGCCGGCGACCTCCGCGTCAGAAGATACTTCTGCCGTTACCAATCCCCCGGAAACATCGGGTTCCTCCGAAACATCCGGCACGAACAATCCTCCGGTAACGCCGTCTGATCCGTACGTTTATGAGCTCCTTTCCGAAGGATACAAAATCACCTGGGCCGACTGGACCAAAACCATGACGCTCGGCGCAATCGTTCTTCCCGATTTTTCCTGTGACGAGTATTCATCTGATGCCAAAATCACCGAAACGAAGGTTGAAGAAGTCAGATACGAGGACGGAGGCATACAGTTTGAGGATTACGTGCAGGTTGAAAGAAACAGACGGAACGTTGAACTGTATATGGGATATATCATCGCATACAGCGGAATCGGAACCGCAAGCTCCTTCCTGTCAACCGCAAAGAATCGGAAAACCGTCGACAATGTAGAAAGAGTGACAATTTATTCGTCCCGTGGTGACGTAATAGGAATTTTTGCCTCAGCCGATATTATCCCGGCATATACCCGCGACACAAAGAACAACGCGCTCTTTATTTACAACAAAAAATACTATTATCTCGACAGTGAAACGGGAGTTTTCGTGCTTTCCGACTACGATGACGCAAGAGACAACCGCGGACTTTATTTTGACTACAACCCCGACTACGGCACCTCGGATAACAATATTGCAAAGTATGACAATTACGAAACGATAACTCTGTCGTATAAGATTGATACTTACAAATATTACAGCCGCTTCTTGGTCGACTGGAGGATTGCAAAGGAGCTTTATCTTGCCGCCCCTGATTTTGCGGAAAAGGTTGCCGCAAGAACCTCGGCCGGAAAATATTACAATCTTCCCTTTAACGTTTACCTGCGGATGGCAAAGGCCCAGCTTGCTTATGAGCAGTCGCTGACGACAGCCCCTGAAACTACGGTAACACCGGGAACGGAAACGGCTCCTGCACAGGAAAACGTGAGCTCCGGCTCGGTTATCG
>DCGL01000127.1 GCA_002314565.1 Clostridiales bacterium UBA1779 | reverse complement strand
CACCACTTACGTCCCCCGGCTGATTATCTTCCTCACAATCCAGCCGGCGGCGATTAGACCGGCGGCGGAGGGAACGAAGGACATGCTTCCGGGAGGAACCGTGCGGACAGCGGGAATTTCGTCCGAAAAGACGACCGGAAGCTTTTTTACGCCGCGCAGGCGCAGCTCATGACGCAGGACCTTCGCAAGAGGGTCCTGCTCTGTTTTGTATATGTCGGATATGCGGAAGTTTTCGGGATGCAGCTTGTTGCCGGCTCCCATTGAAGAGATAATCGGAATGCCGCAGTCGCTTGCGCGGCAGATGATTTCAATCTTGGTTTTTACGCTGTCTATGCAGTCTGCAATGCAGGTAAAAGTATCGAAGGGAAGTGCTGACACATCTTCAGGCTCGAGAAATTTCTGCAGGCTGTGAATTCTGAGCTCCGGATTAATATCCAGAAGTCGGGCTTTCATAACCTCGGTCTTTTCCATACCGACGGTGCTCTGCAGGGCTATTATCTGACGGTTGACGTTCGACGTGCTGACGGTATCCCCGTCAATAATCGTCAGTTCACCGATGCCTGCGCGGCAGAGAGCCTCGCAAAGATGACCTCCGACCCCGCCGATGCCGAAAACGGCAACGTGTGACGCGCGAAGCTTTTCGAGAGCGTCTGAACCTATAATCATTTCAGTTCTTGATAAATCAATCTGACTCATATGTTTACCTTTAAAATGAATTCTTTACGTCAATAGTATACCATTTTTGAGTCAATCTGGCAAGATACAAGTTCATTTCCGAAATGTTTTCTTTACAAAAAATAGATAATATAGTATAATTAACTATCTGTATTTGCGAGGTGATGATTGTGAAACTCAATTACAAAAGAACGCTGCTCGTCGGATTTGCATTTTTCCTTATCTGCGCATTCTGGCAGGCATATGACACAATAATCCCGAAGATTCTTACCGACCGTTTCGGTATGACGCAGACTGTTTCGGGAATTATTATGGCCCTCGACAACATTCTGGCGCTTTTTATGCTCCCGCTTTTCGGAACGCTGTCAGACAAGTGCCGTCATAAGTGGGGCAAGAGAAAGCCTTTCGTTTTTTACGGCACTATAGTTGCCGTAGCCGCTCTGATGCTGCTTACTGTCAGTGACGCCTGCCAGCTCAAGCTCATAGAAAGCACGACGAAGATTGACGACGCTGCCTCTCTGTGCACAATATACGACAAGGTCGGAAACGAAACCGTCAAGACACCCGACGGCGATGAATTCGTTCTCAGCGAAAGATATAGCCGCGAACAGTTCTCTGAAATCAAGTCAAAGATTTCCGAGACCAAGGTCAAGGCCGTCAGAATCGACTTTACCCCCATAAACGCCGAAGACAGTGCCGGTGAGTACAACTATTGTATGGGAGTCAACGGTTCAAAGATTCATTTCGTCACCTATGACGGAACAAAATTCTGGATCCGCGAGAGAAACGACCAGATTGCAGCTTATGACGGAGGCTCCGATATCCTTGATATTGAAATCGAGCCCGTCATTGAGATAACCGACGAAGCTGCCCAGCGCTTCAAGGTCAACCTTTACGACGTATTTAACGGCAAGAAAAGCACGGCGGTATCCCAATTCAAGCAGTGCACGAATACGGTTTATACAAACTATGTAACTCCTGCAAGACAGGCATATATCGCCACAATGACGGAAGACAGTCCCATCCATCTGATTTTCTTCGTACTGATTCTTCTTATTCTGCTGGTTGCCATGTCAACCTTCCGCTCTCCTGCCGTGGCTCTTATGCCTGACGTGACAATAAAGCCCCTGCGTTCCAAGGCCAATGCCATTATCAATCTGATGGGCACCTTCGGCGGGATGGCAGTACTTGTCCTCGGTATGGGCTTTGCATTCAACAACAGCGCAATTGAAAATACCTTCCGTCCCTATGTCGGATTCTTCGCTGCGGTTGCCGGTATAATGCTTGTCTGCCTTGCACTGTTTATGCTCTTTGTGAAGGAGCCCAAATGGTCGGCCGATATGGTTCGTGAAAGCGAAGAGAACGGCATCGACGAAAATGAACCTGCCGAAGCCGGAACTGCCAAGGGAGGCAAGCTTTCACGCGGGGAGCTCATTTCTCTGATTCTCATTCTTGCCTCGGTAGCTCTCTGGTATTTCGGCTACAACGCCGTAACCTCAAAATATTCCGTTTATGCGACGAACGTTCTCGACCTTGACTACAGCACCACGCTGCTCATTGCAAATGCAGCTGCCGTCGTTTCATATCTTCCCGTCGGTATTATTTCATCAAAGGTCGGACGCAAGAAGACCATTCTTGCCGGGGTTCTTATGCTCACGCTTGCCTTCCTCATAGCAAGCTTTATGAGAGTGGACTCCCCCGCCGTCGTTATGAACGTTATGTTCGCTTTGGCAGGTATCGGATGGGCAACAATCAATGTGAACTCCTTCCCGATGGTAGTTGAACTGTCAAAGAACGGAGATATAGGAAAATACACAGGCTACTACTATGCCGCAAGTATGGCAGCCCAGGCACTGACCCCCTTCCTTTCCGGTATCGTTATGGATAATTTCGGAATGACCTGGCTCTTCCCGTATGCGACTGTTTTCGTAGCTCTTGCCTTCGTCACGATGCTCTTCGTCAAGCACGGAGATTCAAAGCCCGAACAGCCGAAGAGCCGGCTTGAAGCCTTCGACGTAGACGCCGACTGATAAATATCGTCCGGGACCGAAAAATCCGCTTCCGGGCAGGAAACGACCTGAAAATCAAAAATCTTTGAGGAATTTGATTGAAAGATAACTCTTTCAATCCCGGATTTACGGCTTTTGCCGGCTGAACACCGGCAATTCTGCGTTGCAAAATCAGCCGAAAATCCAAAAGAAAGGAAGCTTTTGCTTTGCAAAAGCTATGGTCTAAAAAATGATAATTGCAATTATTGTAATCGCTGTACTCTGTCTGCTTTTTGCAGCCTACGTTATTGCCCTTAAGCCCCGGCCGGAGCCCAAAACTTCGGTTGAACCGCTGAAGGTTGACTACGCTCACCGCGGCCTTTACGGACGCGATGAAGCGGTTGAAAACACGATGTCCGCCTTCCATGCCGCAGAAAGAGCAGGATACGGAATCGAACTTGACGTCCGTCTTTCCTCTGACGGTGAAATTATCGTTTTCCACGATGATACGCTTGAGAGAATGACAGGCAGAACCGAGAGAATCGACGAGCTGACAGCTTCCGAACTCAGCTGGATTGACCTTCAGGGAACCTACGAGAGAATCCCGCTGCTTGAGGACGTTCTTTCAATGATTGATGAAAAGGTTCCGCTCTGCATAGAACTGAAGGGCAAGGACGAAGAGCTCTGCGAAAAACTCTGCACTATGATGGATCAGTATGACAGATACTATTCCGTTGAGTCCTTCAATCCCTACCTCTTGAACTGGTACCGTAAGAACCGTCCGAGAATAGTCCGCGGTCAGCTGACTATGAACGCTTTCCGTGATGCCAAAAAGTGCGCAGGATTTTTCGGAAAGCTTGCAATTACCACCATGGTGCTTAACTTCCTGTCAAAGCCCGACTATATTTCATACGATCTCAGACACGCAAAGTCGCTGCCGGTTCAGATCTGCCGCAAGCTCTATCATGCGATGACCTTTGTCTGGACCGTTGAGGATATGAAGACCTATGAGGAAATGAAAGCCGACGGAAATCTTGTGATATTCCAGAAGATACTGCCTCCCGTTGTGGAAAAATCACGCAAAAAATGAAAAAAACGACTGAAACCGTTCAGAACGCAGAAAAAAGTCACTACGAAGAGATACTTGAGAAGGATGGCCGTGAGGCTGTACACGAAAAAAGACGCAGAAAAATACGATTCAACAAAGATCTGTTCAGAAAAGCAGTATTTCTCGTGTTCGTAATTCTGAAATCTGTTCTGTGTCTCTCCGCTCTCGGTATGATGCCGGTGATATTCTGGTACAGCAACGATCTCAACACGAATCTGTTCGGCGCGTTTCTTCTCATCCTGGTTATGATGTTTTATGCAATATCAATTGTGCTGTCTCTCGTATGTTTTCTTCTGAATTTCATCCGGATGAGAATGTTTGGAAAAGCCTGGAACACCCTGACTCTGATATCTGTCGTATGCCCGCTGCCGGCGCTTGCCGTCGGGGCACTGACGTCTGCTGCTCAGCCCCTGTCCACGATACTTCTGTGCCTCTGTATCGGAATGCAGGCAGTTCCGTCAATACTTGAAATTAATCAGCTTGAAAAGAAGCTCGCCGAAAAAAGAAACGAAAGGAAAAACAAGGTGAATAAAAATGGCTGACGAAAAATGGAAAAATACGGGAAAAGAATTCGGACGTGCATTCAAGATGTTCGGAAAGACCTTTGTGAAGTCCGCACGCACCGTCGTTGACAAGGTCGACGATTCCGTGAATGAAAGCGACAAATCCAAAGAAAACGCCGAAGAAGCTCCCAAGAAAGAAGAAAACGTCTTCAACGACGGAAGCTGGAGAAACACAGGAAAAGCTATGGGCAAGGCCTTCAAGAGTCTCGGAAACAGTTTAGCCGACGAATTCAGCGACGAACAGCCGGCTCAGAAATCCGAAGAAAAGCCTTCCGAAGAAAAAACTTCAGAAGAGCCCAAAGAAGATAAGGACAAGACCGAATTGCTGTAAAAGCCGGTCCCGGTTCAATTCAATATAAAAAGCAGAACAGGAAAAAACTTGTTCTGCTTTTTTAAAGAAAACGGCAGCAATACATATTCTGCCATCAAATAATAACGACGCAAATCCACTGTCAGTTTATTATTATCTATACATAAACAATCGACGCTCGTAAAATAAAACAAACCGGCCGCAAATCGCGGCCGGTTTTAAAATAATCAGTCAATAACGACTTTCTTATAGGCTTTCTTTCCGCGGCGCAGAACAAGACCTGCTCTGATTTCGTCGCCGGAGTACTCCTTCCTGAAATCAACAACCTTCTCACCGTCAACGGTTACA
>DCGL01000025.1:5456-5608 GCA_002314565.1 Clostridiales bacterium UBA1779 | reverse complement strand
AGGATGCGGTCTGCAGCCCCGGCGGCACGACGATTGCCGGAGTTCACGCCCTTGAAGACCGCGGCTTCCGCGCCGCCGCAATGGCCGCCGTCTGTGCTGCCTACAAGCGCACCCTTGAACTGAAATGAAATTCAGCCAGGGGACGTAAGTGG
>DCGL01000025.1:0-5446 GCA_002314565.1 Clostridiales bacterium UBA1779 | reverse complement strand
TGGTGGCTAAAATTTTAGCCACCACTTACGTCCCCTGGTAAAAAACGCCTGCTTTGTGCCCGTCGGCGCAAAGTGCAAAGAAAGGAATAGTTATTACTATGTACAGACCCATTAAAAGCACTCCTCACAGCTGGGACGGATATATGAAGCCGTTTCAGATTACCGACCACGTTTACTACGTTGGCTGTTATCAGGTATGCACTCATCTGATTGACACCGGTGACGGACTCGTAATCATCGATGCAGGCTATTCGAAGTGCCTGTATATGATTATGGACTCCATTCACCGTCTGGGATTCGACCCCATGGACATCAAATACATTATCAGCACTCACGCCCACGGTGATCACGTCGAGGCAAACGCCGCCCTGCGCGGACTTACCGGGGCGAAAACGGTCATCGGAAAGCTTGATGCCGCCGATCTCGTTGCTCAGAAGTATGCCGAAGCCGACATTGCCGTTGAGGACGGAGACACACTGACTCTCGGCGACAAGACCTTCCGCTTCATTCACACCCCCGGTCACACAATCGGCTGTATCTCGATTTTCTTTGACGATACCTATAAGGGTCAGACCGTTCACGTCGGAACCTTCGGAGGAGCCGGAGCAAACACTCTGACCAAGAAGTGCGCCACATATTACGAAGGCTGCACCGACGATTATCTGAAGTCTCTCGACAAGCTTCAGGCTCAGCCGCTTGACGTGTTCATTGCAAATCACACCTGGAACAACGACACAGAAGGCAAGGGAAAATTGCTGCTTGAAACCGGAGAAAACAAGTTCATCGGTCCCGACAATGACTGGCTGAAATTCCTTGATCATTGCCGTCAGCGCTGCCTGCGCGTAATAGAGGAGAACAAAACTCTCTGATGCGACGGCGGATTTTCCGCCGCTGAAAACAGATACAAACATTATATAAGGAAGGTGCCCGCCATGAGAAAAACAACAGTGAGCGTTTTATCGGTAATCTGCGCAATCCTTTTGATGATCCCCGCTTTCATTTCGTGCGGAGATACTCCTGTCCCCGATGCAACCGCGTCACCGGAAACTACGGCCGCTGCCCCCGTGGCTGAAACTACGGTCGTTCCGGAAGAAACAACCGAACCTCTTGCAAGCCTCGAAGTCAAAGACCTCGGCGAATATGAGTTCAAGGTTCTCTGGCCGAGTATTCACAACGACGGACATTTTGTACACAACGAAATCGACTGTGACACCGAAAACGGTGACAGCATCGATTCGGCCGTCTACACGAGAAACGCCCGAGTTGAAGAAAAGTACAACATAACCATCATCGGTGAAACCGAGTGGTGCAGCACGATCCCTTCGCGTATCACAAAATACGTCACTTCCGGGGATAAGCCCTACGACGCCTTTTGTGCTCCTATCGCCATGGTGACAACGCCTGCTCTTTCCGGAGTCTGCGCGGATTACAACTCAATGACGTATTACAGCGAAGACCAGCAGTGGTGGCAGCACGAGATAATGTCTGAATTTGCCATAGGCAAGAGCAGATATTTCGGCAGCGGAGACATCATTTACAGTGATAACTTCTATCCGTATTCGATTTTTGTCAATATGGATATGTACGCTGACTATAAGTTCACCGAAAATCTTGCTGATCTTGTAAACCAAAAACAGTGGACCCTCGACAAACTGATGGAAATGTGCAAAGCGGTTCCGGTGAGTGCCGACGATACCTGGGATTACCAGGACACGTACGGTATCGTCATCAACCCCAACCTTGCAAAGGCAATATACTACGGTGCCGGAAAGCAGACGACGGAGTTCGATGCCGACGGAAAGGCGTCGTGGGTTATGACTCCCGAAGTTGTGGAGCCCATACTCGACAAGGTTCTTCTGTTGTTCCACACTGACAATATGGCTTACGATACGGATGAGGATATAGGTCACGGATATCCCGGACTTACACATGCCCAGTCTGCAATCAAAATGTTTACAGGCAACCAGACTCTGTTCTATTCCGAGGAGCTCATCGTAGCCAAAAGACTTACGAAGAATGATTCCGACGTCAACTATTCACTGGTTCCCATTCCGATGTTTTCATCTGACCAGTCACGCTACTATTGCGTAATGAATGACGCCGTCGTCGTCTGCGTTCCCTCAAATCAGGATCTTGAGCGCACCTCACTTATTCTGTCTGCCATGGGGCGCGAGTCAATCGACACTGTCACGGACGCTTTCTTCGGAATCGTTCTCAACTACAAGTACGTTGCCGATGCCGAAAGCCAGAAAATGCTCAACCTCATTCTCGAAAGTGCGAAAGCACCCGATGTCGGGACGATTCTCGGCTGGGGCGGAGTTGTGAACTCATACAAGAAGCTCGCTCAGCTCAATCAGACCGGTTTTGCATCAACGTACGAAAGCGCAAAGAAAACCGTAACCAACAGTGTGAAGTCATTCAACAAGCTGCTGCCTTAAATAAAAATTCCGGCAGGGACTTAAAATCCCTGCCGGTTTTGTATTTAAAACGTAAATCTCTGAGGTGCGCCGAATTTGTAAGGAATTTCGACTTCGCCCTCGGTAAGAGGAGCGACATAGCGAAGCGCCTCGTCGGTGACGTTTGAACCGTCTTCCGTGATGTATTCACGCGGAACGGCCTTGACCTTGTTGGCAACGAGATGAACGGGAACCGTGTCGGTGCCGGTTTTGTATTCTGCCCCCGGCAGGCGTGTGATGATGGCAAAGCAGCAGTTCTTTCCGTCAAGAGCGGCCCTGGCGGCGGATTTTCCGAGCTCAACGCTTTCTCTTATATCCGTGGCTGAGAGGCAGTGACCTGCGCAGCGCTGGGGCAGATTTAATTCGACGGCGCGGACCTTGCAGCCGATTTTCTCTTTTACGTACTGTTCGAGAGCCTTGGCAACTCCCGCAAGATACTTGTGACCGAAAATGTCGACGGCTCCTGTCTGGCAGCCTTCGCCGGCATACTTTCCGTCGGCGGTTTTGACGCCTTCCGAAACGGCGACAACCACGTTCGGCTTCTTTTCGAGCTCCTTCTTTACACTTTCAAGGAAGGAGTCGTAGTCGAAAACGACTTCGGGAAGATAAATGAGGTCGGGGCAGGGCATACCGCTGAGTCTGCCAAGTCCTGAGGCGAGCGTCAGCCAGCCTGCATCGCGGCCCATGATTTCAACAATCGTTACGGCCTTTGTCGTGTATACGGCGCAGTCTCCGGCGATTTCGGAGCACACCGTTCCGATGTACTTCGCGGCGGAGCCGTAGCCGGGAGTGTGGTCGGCGAGGATGAGGTCGTTGTCGATGGTCTTGGATACTCCGACAACTACGGTTGCCTTTTCGTGAGCCTTTGCATAGGCGGAAAGCTTGTCAACCGTGTCCATCGAGTCGTTTCCGCCGATGAGCAGGAAATATCCGATTTCGTATTTGTCGAGAACGGCAAAGATTTTCTCGTAAAATGTTTCGTCACTTACGTCGGGAAGCTTAACGCGGCAGGTTCCGAGTCCTGAGGAAGGAGTACATTCGAGCAGCCTGTAATCGTCTTCACCCTTGAAGCGGGAGCCAATTTCGATGATTCTGTCGTCGATGACCCCGCTGATGCCGTTGAGCATACCGTATATTTTTTCAACACGGCTGTCGGCATTGAGTCCGCGGATGATTCCGGAAAGAGTGGCATTGATGGCAGCAGAGGGGCCTCCGGACTGGCCGATGATGGCATTCTTGAAAATCTTCTGAGACATATCTTTACTTTCCCCTATGAAATAGCAAAATAATACACTAAATTATACTACGGCGATAGCACTTTGTCAAGATTTGCGAAAAACAAAATGCCGGATTTCTGCAAGTTCAAAATGCGGCGGGAAGGTCCCGCCGCGTATTTTATTTTTTGAGCAGTTTTTCAAGGCGCTCTTTATAAAGAACCTTGTTGTTTTCGAAGAGGTTATTGCCCTCGGTGTCGATTGAAACGATGAGCGGTCCGAACTCTTTGACGCGCATAACCCAGAGTGCCTCAGGCATACCGAAATCGCGCCATTCGCAGTCCGTGATCTCTTCGACCTCCTTGGCGGCGACGACGGCGCAGCCTCCGGGGAAGGCACAGTGAATTGCCCCGAATTTTTTGCAGGCTGCAGCGGTTTTGTCCATCATTCCGCCCTTGCCCACGACCAGGCGGACTCCTGTTTTCTCAATAAACTCGGCTTCGGCGGATTCCATTCTGCGGCTGGTTGTCGGGCCTATGGAAACCATATATTCCTTGCCGTTTTCGTCCTTGCCGACGATGGGGCCGGCGTGGAAGATGGCTCCGTCACGGAAAGAGAAGCGCTCGGGCCAGACGCCTTCCTTGACAACGCGGGCATGTCCCGCATCGCGGCAGGTGGCAAGCATACCGGTGAGATAAACCGTATCACCGATTTTCAGGTCCTTAATCTGTTCGTATGAAATGGGAGTTGTCAGTACTTTTTTCATCAGTCTTCAACCTCCAACGATTTTTTGTGAGAAAGGAGTTCAAAACTCAGATCATCGTGAATAATCATATCGCCGCGGCGAGTTGCCCAGCAGCCTGTCGTGATTCCGACTCCGAGGGTTGCGGGATGATGTCCGCCGCACTCGATGTTTACGCTGAGAACGCTCTTGGAGCCTCCGAATCCGAGAGGAGCAATGCCGAGGGAGTTGAGGCCCTCTTCAATCTCCTTTTCAAGCTGCGCGATTTTCGGCATTTCATTGTGTGTGCCGATGGGTCTGAGCAGGGCCTTCTTCGAGAGCATTGCCGAGGTTGCGGCGCAGGTTCCGAGACCGATGCCTATGCACAGAGGGGGGCAGGCATTGACTCCCCAGTCGACGACCGTTTCATACACGAACTGTTTGACTTCTTCCACACCCTGAAGAGGCATCAGGACCTTGCTGCGTCCGGGAAGGGAGCAGCCGCCGCCGGCCATATACATTTTTATGCGCAGATCTTTTGAGTGGGGAACGAGCTCGTATTCGATGTAAGGAGCACCCCAGCCGACGTTGTTTCCGGTGTTGTGCTCGCCGAGCGGCTCGACGACGTTCGGGCGCAGCGGGGTTTCGAGCGTGCATTTTGCCGCTGCTTCGGTGATTACCTCACCGATTTCGTCAAGATACGGGAATTCCGTTCCGACTTCGACGAAATACTGAAGCACTCCCGTGTCCTGACACAGCGGTCTGTGAAGCTGCTTTGCAAGCTTCAGGTCCTCGAGCATGCAGCCGTACATTGCCTTTGCACTGTCAAGCGTTTCTTCCGACGCGACTTCACGCAGCCGTGCTTCAACGTCGTCCGGAAGAAAAATCCCGACCGTGGCAGTGAAATCCGAGATAATATTGACAAATTTTTCTCTTGTTTTGCCGTCCATTTTTCTGAACCTTTCTCTAAAATAATATAACCCTAATATTATAATATACCCCGCCGACTTTTGTCAAGATGACAGGGGATACCGTCTGTGTCAAGTTTTTGTAGG
>DCGL01000151.1 GCA_002314565.1 Clostridiales bacterium UBA1779 | reverse complement strand
TCCTACAAAAACTTGACACAGACGGCGAAACAAAAAAAGATTGACACTTTTCTACTTATAGTATATAATAAACTGTAAAATTATGAAATACTATACTTCTGAAAGGAACTGAAAAACAAATGAAAAAAATAGCTGCGTTGATTCTCGGCTTATTATTGCTTGTCCCGGCAGTTACGGCATGCGGAAACGTAAATAATCCCGCTGACACAGAGACCGAAGCCCCCTCGGTTGCAACAACAGAAGCCGTAGCTGAAACGGTTGACAATACTCACGATGTAAACGGTTATCTCAAGGATGACCTTCCCGAAGGACTGAATTTCGGTGTAACCATTACGACACTTATGTGGGACGACTACACCATGCTCGAATTCTACGTTGAGGAAACGAGCGGGAACAATATTGAAAGTGCCATTTTCAAGAGAAACAACACCGTGGAAAGCAGACTCGGCGTAACTCTCAAATATTCTGAGACGAACGGAGCCGGAGGAAAAGAAAATGCATATATCAAGGTTGCCGAAAACGATCTTAATTCGGGAGACGCCACCTTCGATATTTACGGAGTTTACAGTAAGGTTCCACCGCTTATGTCTCTCAAGGGCTATCTCACCGACCTGCTGTCAACCAAGTATTTTGATATTGAAAAGCCCTGGTGGCCGAAGGCTCTGACAGAAGAATGTGAAATCAACGGAAAGCTGTTCTATGCATCCGGCGATATTTCCACAAACCTTCTCTGGATGATGACGGGAAACTTCTACAACCGTGCACTCTACGCAAGCTACACGGGTGACGAGAATTATTCCAAAACCCCTGAACAGTACGTCGCCGCCAACGAATGGACTATGGAAAAGCTGTTCAATATGACCAAGGATTCATACATTGATACGGATAACGACAATACGAAGTCGGCCGGTGACACCTACGGTATGATTCTGTATAACGTAAACATCGACGCTTTCCAGACCTCGGCCGGTATCATTTCCGTCGAGAAGAACGCGGACGGACAGCTTCAGTTGTCTGCTGACTACACGGGTCAGAGAGCAGCGGATGCCTGCCAGCTCGTCGGCGATTACCTCAAGGCCACCGGTGTATATTACAAAGACAGCACCTCGATCAGAAATATTTTCTATGAAGAAAGAGGAACGTTCATTATCGACCGCTGCTTCATCGTTGCCGGCAAGGATAATGCAAGCGCCCACGATAAAATTGAATTCTCATTCGGTATCGTTCCCGTCCCGAAGTTCAATTCAGAGCAGGAAACCTTCTGCACAAGCGTAGGTCACCCCTTCTCTATGTATGCGATTTCATATGCTTCAAAGAATATAGACGCAGCTTCCGCAACGCTTGAATGCCTTGCTTCGGAAAGCTACAGAACCGTAACCCCCGAAGTTTTCGAATCCACGATGAAGGTAAGATATGCCGACGGCGCCGAGGTTGCCGAGATGTATGACATTATCAGAGACAACGTAAGATTCGACCTCGGACGTCTGTATTCCGCAGGTCCCATCGGTTCTTCACTTGCAAACCAGTTCAGAACCAGTTCAATCAACAATCCCGCCGGGTTCCTGACAGCCGTCAAGTCCGCTTCCAAGGTTGCCAACAAGGGACTTGCAACCATCGAAGAATCATTCAAGTAATACGGGTCTGCAAGACGAAGACATACTGATCTTTATTTCAATTAAACAATCCGCAATCAGACGGCAATTGCCGTCTGATTGCATTTTTTTATGGACTTTTTGCCTGTTTTGGTGTATAATAAAATGATTATTTACAATCAATAACTATACCTTCCCGAAAGGACTCACAAAAATGAAAACGAAGAAAATCAACCTGCTCGCTCTGATTCTCGCCCTTGTCTGCCTGATGACGTGCTGCTTTACTTCCTGCGCCGGTGACAAGACAGATGATACTGCTGCACAAGGCGGTGAAGAAAATGCCGTTCCGAACGACCCCGCGAACTTCGTATTCAAAGAAGAAGAGTTTGAAGGAGTTAAATACTGTTCACTTGACGGTGTCACCGAAAGCGGCAAAAAGCTGAAGACGCTCGAAGTTCCGGAAACTTACAACGGCCTTACAGTTCTTGCTCTCAACTCAGAATGCTTTTCCGGCTGCGATAAGCTTGAAACAGTCATCATTCATTCGTCTGTCCGCGAATTCTATTCAAATCTTTTCCCGGGCTGCACGGCTCTCCGAAACATAAAGCTTGATTTTGAACAGCTTTACAAAGAAATACAGGCTGATTCCACTGTTGCCGATACGATGACCTGCTCAACAGCTCCCGACGGAACGGTTAGCGGAAGCAACAGCTTCCTTGAAGGCCTTGACGAGAGTAAAATCAAGCTTGTATTCACAAATGCGGATGCCTACGATTTCTTCAGCGCAGAATACACCTGGGGCCTGTTCTCATCCGTTATGACTCTTGAAAAATAAGATGCGGCAACGGCTTTTCAGTGAAAAATCTTCCATATAATAATAAATAAAGAATAAGCGTGAAAAAAACAATGAAAAGAGCAGCGGCATTAATTCTTGCTTTCGTTATTCTGTGCACGGCAGTATCCTGTTCCGGAAATACGCCGGATGACAGCAGTACAGCATATGAAAGTACGGATACTCCGCACACCGATGTTCAGGAAACAGAGATTGTCACAGTACCGGACGTGACTGAGGAACAGTCTCAAGATACTTGGGTTGCAGCTGAAACGGATGCGAACGTCGCCCTTCCCGAAGACTATGCAGGCATTGTCAACGCAGACCCCGCATCATACGTAAGTCTGAATCCTGCAGCCAATCAGACGGTAATCATATACGATTTTAACGGCGGCGAAGCCGGTTCCGCGTTCGGAAAGACCGGAATCGTCACAGATACGGCAACCGGAAAGATAACACTAAAAAAATACAACGGATATTTCGCACAGATTGTGACTGATTCCGAATATATCTGTCCGCATTCAATGGGAAATCAGGAATTTCTCAAGCGGGAGGGATACGTTCTTTACGGATATAACACAAAACCCGACGGAAGCGGTGACTATTACGGCTGCGGCTGGAACGTTCCGATACAAATCGGAGAAAAAATCGTTCTTTACGCTCAGTGGGCAAAGGAAAGTCCGGATTCGGACTTCAAGTTCGACGGAACGAAGCTCGTCGCTTACAGAACGAATCTTTCAAGAGTCGTCGTGCCTGAAGGAACGACGGAAATTCTTGAGGGCGCTTTCAAAAACAAGACCGACCTCGAATACGTGATACTTCCGAGCTCGATGACGGCAATTGCCGACGGTGCATTTAAAAACTGTAAAAAGCTGCGTGCAGTCTATATGTACGATAAGGTCACGGTGATGACCGGAGACAGTTTTGAAGAATGCGATCTGTTGGACTCCTTCAAAATCAACAATGCAACGGGAATTAAGTATATGGGCACGAACAAGCAAAGCTCATATATGCAGAAGCTTGCAAGACTGATCGTTATGAAGGATAAGAAGAAAATCGTTCTTATCGGCGGATCGAATCTCTGCTATGGACTTGATTCCGCAGCTTTGAAGGCAGCGCTTGACGGCGAATACGAAATTATCAATTTCGGGACTATGTACTATTCTCCTGCCGCCTTCTTCGTCGATCTTACGTCGGAATTCCTGATTCCCGGTGATATCGTCGTCACCTGTCCGGAGGAAGAACCATGGCAGTGGGGACAGGTCTGGAATAACGGAAAATTCAATTACGGTTCCTATCTGATGTGGTACTGCGAAGGCTGTATGGAAGCCTTCAGTTACGTCGATATGAGAATTTACAGGGACGTTCTCTCGGATATCGCAGCTGCCAATGCCCAGAGGGCTGACGGTGCGAAGAGCTATGAATCCGTAAATTCCGAATCGGTAAATCAGTACGGCGATTTTGATTACGTCCGAACCGCACAGACTGCCAGAAAGAAAACGACGACAGGAGAGGGCGGAACGAAGATACCGAGCGGATGGGCTAACACAAGCTATTACGACTGGTACGGCGCCGATTCCAGAGCCCGTTATTTCACTTCTGACAACGTAAAAAATCTCAACCGTGCCTTTGATATCTGCAAGTCACGCGGGGCTCTCGTATTTATTTCATTCTCCCCATGTGACAAAATGTACGTCAAGGATTATTCGACGGCAACGCTTGAGGCATATGAACAGGCAGCCATCGACAATTTCGTTACGGGACACACGGGAACTTACCTTATATCAAAGGTGTCGGATTACGTTCTCGAAGACAAATACTTCTACAACTCAATGCATCACCTTCTCACCGAAGGTGCCGGCATTCGCACTCAGCAGCTTATCAAAGATATAAAAACTCAGCTCGAAAAAATCCCAAAATAAGTCGATTCAACGGGGGTAAGCAATGCTCGACAGTCTCGCTCCGGTGCTTGAACACTGGTATATATTTCTGCCGCTGCTGGCGGCAATTGCCCTTTTGTACTTTCTTGAAAGAAAACTCAAAAAGGGAAAAGTTTTGCTGAATCTCGCAAACGTGCTGATTCATATTGCGTTGTTCGTTCTCTGTTTCGTATTCAATACCGGTATTGAAACTGCACTTATGCTACTTCTTGCGGCAGTGCTTATCGGAATGGTTGTCTGAGGAGGATGTACTGATGGTATTCAATTCAGCAGAATTCATGATATATTTTCCCGCCGTTCTGTTACTGTATTTTCTGGTTCCGAAAATCTGGGACAGGGGAACCGGCACGGACGTAAAGCCGGCAACTAAGACCTTCCGCTGGGTAATGCTTCTTGCAGCTTCATATTATTTCTATCTCAGCTGGAACTGGAAGCTCGTTTATCTTATTATGTTTACAACGGCTGTCTCATATATGAGCAGCATAATAATTGCAGGACGTGCACCGCTAAAGCTAAAAATTCCCTGTCTCGTTTTTATTCCTCTTATCTGTGCGTCTTTTATTGCAGGATATAGCGTCCTTGCTCCGGTATTCGGTTTTGAACTCAACGGACAACTGATTGCATTGACACTTGCAACCGCTCTCGTTTCTGTTTTTTACGGTATAGTAATAGGAAAGAAAAATACGGAAAAGCCCTGCCTCGTTGTGACGCTCGTCGTCTGTCTCGGAATTCTTGCCGTATACAAGTATTTCAACTTCCTGTCAAACAGCGTCACTGACGTCATCAATGCCTGTGGGGGAAAGGCAGATAAGTTTGTTCTGAATCTCATCCTTCCCGTAGGTATCTCATTCTACACATTCCAGACTCTTTCTTACGTAATCGACGTATACCGCGGAACGACACAGATTGAAACTCATTTCGGTTACTACGCACTGTACGTTTCCTTCTTCCCGCAGTTGGTTGCAGGTCCTATCGAAAGACCCGAAAACCTGCTGCCTCAGCTCAGAGCTCAGCACTGCCTCGAATGGAAAAACGTGTACGCCGGTCTTCGCAAAATGCTCATCGGCTTCTTCAAAAAGGTTGTTGTCGCGGACCTGCTTGCCACCTACGTCGTGTCGGTTTACGGCAAGGTTGACTCGGCGAACGGCTTTACGGTTCTGCTCGCAACGGTACTGTTTTCGTTCCAGATTTACTGCGATTTCTCAGGCTACACCGATATCGCAATCGGCTGCGCCGAGGTTATGGGCATCAGGCTTATGCAGAATTTCGACCGTCCGTACATTGCAAAATCCATCAAGGAATTCTGGGCGAGATGGCACATCTCTCTGTCTTCCTGGTTCAAGGATTACATTTACATCCCGCTCGGAGGAAACCGCGTTTCAAAATTCCGCAACTGTCTGAACATACTCATAGTCTTCCTCGTCAGCGGACTGTGGCACGGTGCCGAATGGACCTTCGTCATCTGGGGAGCCCTTCATGGTCTGTATCAGATTATCGGAAAGTTCACCTTCAAACCGAGAAACAAGCTCTGGCAGAAGCTGAAAATCAATCCCGACGGTCTCTTCGTTTCATCACTCAGAACCTTCAACACCTTCCTTTTCGCAGCCTTTGCATGGATACTTTTCAGAGCGGATAACTTCGCAGATGCCAAGGTCCTGATAGCAAAGCTCTTCACGGACTGGCAGTTCAACGCGGAATTTTTCACCGGCTCACTCGACGGAATGGGACTGACTCTCGTGGGAATAATCACGACGGTTCTCAGCCTATTCATCCTCTCAAGGCTTGATAAAACCAAACTCGAACCCGCGGAAAGCCACTCGCTGCTCGATGTGAGATGCGGCTATATTATCTGGGCAATTGCGCTTGCCTGGGTCATTCTTCTTGCCGGCGACGGAGCCAGCTCCTTCATATATTTCCAGTTCTGAAAACGTGCAGCCGGGGTTCCGGACGGGATTGCTTCGGCTGATAATGAGCAGAATCCGAAGCATCGGAAAAGTACTATTTACAAGAGAAAAAACATTGATTATATGACGTCCCAAGGGACGCAAACAGAAAGATTTTGCAAAATGAAAATCTACGTAATGCGCCACGGTGAAACCGAGGCAAACCACAATCACATCATCTGCGGGTGGCTTGATTCCCCTCTGACTGAAGCAGGAACGGCACTTGCGGCCGAAACCGGAAGGGGAATGAAGAAGGCAGGAATTCATTTTGACGCCGCTTTCACAAGCCCTCTTGTACGCGCGAAGCAGACCTGCTTCGAGGTCCTCGTAAACAGCGGAAACGAGAATACCCCTGCCTATTTTGACGAAAGGCTTATGGAGGTTTATGCCGGTGACTGGGATGCTCAGCCCGAACCGGGATACGGTAATGAAACGATAATCGATCCCGAATGGTACTCGGTGTATTTCTCGGATCCGTTCAGATTCGCAAGCTTTCCCAATGGTGAACTGTTTACGGATGCAATGAAAAGAACGGAGTCGTTTCTGCACTGGCTTTCCCGGCAGGACTATGAAAACGTGCTTGTCACAATGCACGGGTGTGCCATGATGTGTATGCTCAATTTTCTTAAAGAAGACAGAAGCAGTCTGTGGAATGACGGGAAGCTTCCGCGAAACTGTTCCGTAAATATTGTCGAAGTCAAAGACGGAAATATCGTTCTTCTTGACAGCGACGTTCTGTTCTATGATGAAAACAAGACCTGATGTGACTGTTTGTGCTGACATTGTAAAAACCCGAATCAGAAAGGTTCGGGTTTTCATGTTTTAATACAGAAAATGCAAATCAGCAATGCCGTGCAACAATTAATGCAAAAATGCGCAAACAATGAAAAACAGCGTGCGTTATTTAAAATATTACTGCAAAATGACTGAAAATCTGACAAAATGTGAATGGACGCCGCGTGTGTACCGGAAACAGACATAAATCTCAGCCAGGGTGACAGTGCGGAACGGAAAAGAGAAAAACAATGATAAGACGTTCATGGGTTGAAATCAATCAAAAAACAATCAGGGATAATTACTGCATTTACAGGGATTTGCTGCCTGACGGTCAGAAAATAATGGCAGTGGTCAAGGCTGATGCCTACGGGCACGGGGATACCGCCGTCGCCGCTGTTCTGCAGAAATGCGGCTGCCGTGATTTTGCGGTTTCCAACGTTCACGAGGCAGCAACACTCAGGAAAGCAGGCATCGAAGGTCAGATTCTGATACTGGGATATACCCCGCCGGAGTGCGCGGATACCCTGGTAAAATACGGTATCACACAGGCACTGCTTGACAAAGCTTATGCGGAAGAAATGGCGGACAGAGGCATCACGGCACAGTTCGCAATTGATACGGGAATGAACAGAATCGGACTGGATGCCGATGACCCGTCATCTTGCGAAGAGCTGATAAGACAGTATGCAAAGCGCTTTAACCTGACCGGGATTTTCACTCATCTGTGTGTCGCCGATACCCCCGCCGAGAATGAGTTTACAGACGGACAGATTCGGAAATTCTTTGAAGTATCAGACAGAATACGCGATCTGAATCTGCCGTACATTCACTGCCTGAATTCCGCAGGCGGTCTTTGGCATAACGAAAACAAGCGCTCAGCCTTTGCCCGTCTCGGAATAATTCTGTACGGGCTCAAACCCGATTATGCAAACGTTTTGCCTGCCGGAATCAAGCCGGCTCTCGAGTGGAAAACCGTCGTTGCCATGGTCAAAAAAGTCCATGCCGGTGAGACTGTCGGGTACGGAAGAAGCTGGACGTCTGACGGCGAAAGAACCGTTGCAACACTGCCCACGGGATATGCCGACGGCTATCCGAGACTGCTCTCGAATAAAGGATCTGTGCTCGTAGACGGACACCGGGTGCCGATAGTCGGACGCGTTTGCATGGACCAGATGACGGTTGACGTAACGGGACTTGAAAACGTAAAACCGGGAATGACGGTGACCCTTATCGGAGGAGAATATACGGCTGACGATATGGCGGAACAGATAGGAACGATCGGATACGAGGTGCTCTGCGGAATATCAAAGCGAGTGGAAAGAATTTATTTGAACGAGGATACAAACCAATGAAAACAAGAGAAGAAGCAAAGAAAGAATACAGCCGCTGGCTTGAAAAAGCGACGGCTGACAAAGATCTTATTCCGGAACTCAGAGCTCTGAATCCGGAAGAAATATACTCGGCCTTCTGCCGTGATCTTGAGTTCGGAACCGGCGGACTTCGCGGTGTTATCGGAGCCGGAACAGACAGAATGAACGTATACACTGTTGCCCGTGCATCACAGGGACTGTCTGATTACGTGAACTCCAGGAAGAACAAAAAGGGAAGAATTGCCATCGGATACGATTCAAGAAACAAGTCGCGTCTCTTTGCCGAAACCGCGGCAAAAGTGTTTGCCGCGAACGGGATTGAGGCATGCATCTGGCCGAGACTTCTGCCGGTTCCGACACTGTCTTTTGCAACCAGAGAACTCGGCTGTGATGCCGGGGTAATGGTAACCGCTTCACACAACCCCTGCGAATACAACGGCTATAAGGTTTACGGTTCCGACGGGTGTCAGCTCATCGGGGGCGCTGCTGCAGAGGTGCTCGGGCTTATCGTCAATATCGACGTTTTCGACGGAGTTAAGTCCGTGGATTTTGACAAGGCCGTGGATGCCGGAAAAATCAGATACATCGAAGAAAAGGTACTGGACGGTTTCGTTTCAAACGTGAAAGCACAGTCGGTTCTCGGTGCGGATGAAAAGATAAACCGCGATATCGGCATTGTATATTCTCCTCTTCACGGGACCGGACTTGAACCCGTAACCCGCGTTCTTCGCGAAAGCGGTTTTTCCAACATCACCGTTGTCGAAGAACAGCGTCTGCCTGACGGAAACTTTACCACCTGTCCGTACCCGAATCCCGAAATCAGAGAAGCACTGGCGCTCGGTCTTGAATACGCACAGAGACTCGGCGCCGACCTTATGCTGGCGACGGATCCCGACTGCGACAGAGTCGGAATTGCCGTAAAGAATTCCGCCGGTGAATACGTCCTTCTCAGCGGTAACCAGACCGGAATCCTGCTTCTGGATTATATCTGTTCCCGTCTTACCGAAAGCGGCAGAATGCCGGAAAATCCACTGTTCATAAAAACCGTAGTTACAAGCAGTCTTGCGGAAAAGCTTGCAGCGGATTACGGCGTCAGATGCGTCAACGTTCTCACCGGTTTCAAATACATAGGTGAACAGATTGCGCTGCTCGAAGAGAAGGGAAAAGAGGATTCCTATCTTCTCGGATACGAAGAAAGCTACGGATACCTGTCCGGAACCTATGTCCGTGATAAGGACGGAGTCAACGGGGCCTTCCTGATCTGCGAGATGTTTGCTTACTATAAGACCCAGGGGATTCTGCTGACCGACAGACTTGAAGAGATTTACGGAAAATACGGTTATTGTCTCAATGACCAGCAGTCGTATTACTTCAAGGGAACGGAAGGCTTTTCGAAGATGAAAGACCTGATGGCAAATCTGCGTCGGGGTCTCTCTTCCATTGCCGGCAGACGCGTCGTGTCCGTGACGGATTACCTGCCCGGAATCAATGGCCTTCCCGCAACGGATATGCTCGACTTTTCTCTTGAAGACGGAAGCGACGTTATGGTGCGTCCTTCCGGTACGGAGCCGAAGCTCAAGGCATACTTTACCGTGTACTCAAAGGACGATGCTTCAGCCTGTCTTGTCTACGATGAACTCAGGGCGGCAATGGCGGAAATAATAAAATAATCCGATACGGCATTGGTGTCGTGACAAAAATGCGGCAACGGGACTTACCCGCTGCCGTATTTTTAACAATGGGCGAAGGGGCAATGTCAAAATGCAGTAATAATTGCAGAAAAATCCGGACAATTCAGACACAAGCAAGACACAAAGCATCAATATCGGTCATAATGCATTGGGCGTGCGTAAAAAATGCAAAAATCTATATAATAATATAATTATTTTTGAGAAAAATGATTGACAGCAAATTTTTGATATGATATAACCCGAGTTTGCCGG
>DCGL01000168.1:167-4324 GCA_002314565.1 Clostridiales bacterium UBA1779 | reverse complement strand
TCCTACAAAAACTTGACACAGACTGCCGCAAATTTTCACTTGTAATACTTCAAAATCTATGATAAAATATAAACGGATAAATTTGTTATAATAAGGAGCACAAAAATTATGACAGACACTGAACTTCTTGAACAGAAAGAACGCTTCGTCAGTATATTCAGAGACAAGATTCACAGAGAGGGCTCTGAGGAGCTGCTGAAGTTTCTTCTGTCCGAATCCTGCGATTTCTTCACGGCTCCGGCATCGACGAGATACCACGGCGCCGAGCTCGGCGGACTCTGCCGTCACAGCCTCAACGTCTACGACAGCCTTGTCGACATCCTGAACCGCAAGCGAATGAAAGAAGTTTACGGCATTCACTACTCAGACGAAAGCATCGCCATTTCAGCCCTGTTTCACGATCTCTGCAAGGTGAATTTCTACAAGACTGAGTCGAGAAACGTCAAGAAGGACGGGGTCTGGGTTTCCGTTCCTTATTATACCATCGAAGACACACTGCCCTACGGCCACGGCGAAAAGTCAGTATATATGGTCTCCGGCTATATGAGACTCACCCGCGACGAAGCCTTCGCCATCCGCTATCATATGGGCTTTTCGGGGCCGGAGGACGCAAACCAGATCGGCCGCGCCCTCGAAATGTTCCCCCTCGCCTTCGCCCTTGCAGTCGCCGACCAGGAGGCCGCCTATTTCCTCGAAGGAACGCAGGATAACTGATATGTCTCTTTCTCATAACGCCAAAAACCTCCTTCGCCGCCTGCTCGTATACGTAAAATACCTGCTGCCCGGCATCACCTGCGGCTTCGTCTGGCTTTTCTGCATAATGAAAATCTGGAGATTTTCAAACGGAGACGGCACAACGCGCGTTTATCAGTCCCTCATCGGCCTTATCGGCACGGTAAAGAGCTCCTGCGAAACCACTCTTGCCTCAAGTCAGGCAAGCAGCGCCGACTCGGCACTTGCGAACTCCTTAAAACCCACATACTGGATTTTCTTGGCAGTCCTCATTGTCGTGACCGTGCTCTCTGCCATCCTGTTCTTTTTCTCAATCGCCGGCCTTGCGAAGGACCCGCTTTCCGACGAAGCCAACCGCACGAAGGTCTGGTTCCGCTGTTTCTTCCCGGGCAGAATCGTCCATATGCTGCTGCCCATTCTGACAGCCGTTCCTCTCTATCTGCCTTATTACATAGTGGACCGCTTCACGAAATATTACTCCGCCAGCGGAGCGACCGAGGGCGATTACGGCACGACCTTCTCATACTACGAATACTCCGTTTCAGTCAAGGGCATAAACCCCGTGGTCTTCGTCACAATCCTTGCGGGTCTCTGTCTGCTCACCTTCATCGGTGCCATACCCTTCGAGCGCTCTCAGAAGCTGGATATGTACACAAATTTTGAAAAATAATCGAAAAAATACTTGCATTTGACTATTCCGCGTGGTATAATACTCTCTTCTTTGTTTTTTACACGCATTTTCAGTCAAAAATTCAGGAGTTCAAAATGCTTTACGATCTTATCATCATAGGCGCCGGTCCCGGCGGTATATTTACGGCCTACGAATTCAACCGTCTCAATCCCGGTGCAAAAATCGCCGTTTTCGAAACCGGCGGCAAGCTCGAAGAGCGCAAGTGCCCCATCGACGGAGTAAAAATCAAGTCCTGCATCAACTGCAAAAGCTGCTCCATTATGAACGGCTTCGGCGGAGCTGGAGCTTTCTCTGACGGCAAATACAATATCACCACCGAATTCGGCGGCACACTTCATGAGCATCTCGGCAAAAAAACAGCCGTTGACCTTATGGAATACGTCGACGGAATCAACCTTTCCCACGGCGGAGAGGGAACAAAGCTTTACACCACGACAAACAGCCGCATAAAGACCCTCTGCCTGCAGAACGGCCTGCATCTTCTCGATGCCAGCGTCCGTCACCTCGGCACAGACAAAAACTATATAGTTCTTCAGAACATCTACAACGAACTCAAGGACAAGGTCGATTTCTTCTTCCACACCCCCGTTCAGTCAGTCGCAAAGAGCGCTGACGGCTACACCGTCCAGACCGCAAAGGGTGATTATTCAGGCAAAATCTGCGTGATCTCCGCCGGCCGTTCAGGCAGCAAGTGGATGGAAGAAGTCTGTGCAAGCCTGAAGCTCGCGACGAACTCGAACCGTGTTGACCTCGGTGTCCGCGTCGAGCTGCCCTACGAAATCTTCGCCCACCTCACCGACGAGCTCTACGAAAGCAAAATCGTATACCGCACCGAAAAGTTCCAGGACCTCGTCCGCACCTTCTGTATGAACCCCCGCGGAGCAGTCGTAAACGAAAACACCAACGGCATCGTCACTGTCAACGGTCACTCCTACGACGATCCCGCGAAATATACCAACAACACCAACTTCGCCCTGCTGGTTTCCAAGCACTTCTCGCTCCCCTTCCGCTATTCAAACGCCTACGGTGAGAGCGTTGCCCGCCTTTCAAACATGCTCGGCGGCGGAGTCCTCATCCAGCGCTTCGGCGACCTCATCCGCGGTCAGCGTTCAAACGACCGCCGCATTGAGGAAAGCTTCTGCGTCCCCACACTCAGCGCAACCCCGGGCGACCTCTCCCTCGTTATGCCCAAGCGAATCCTTGACGGCATTATCGAGATGATTTACGCCCTCGACAAAATCGCTCCCGGCACAGCTAACGATGACACCCTGCTTTACGGCGTCGAGGTCAAGTTCTACAATATGGAAGTCGAAACCGACAAAAATCTCGAAACCGCCCTGCCCGGCCTCTTCGTCATCGGCGACTGCGGAGGCGTCACGCACTCCCTCTCACAGGCCAGCGCCAGCGGCATCTACGTTGCCCGCTACATCGCCGACAAATACCTCGCTTGATTTTAAGAAGGAGTTCAACAGTTTTTGTACTCCTTCCCTCAATACAGTATATAAAAATTTTATGTATAAAGGCATTTAATGCCGGAAAGAAAGGCAAAACATGGTCGATCCCAACGTAAGACCTGAATCAATGCAGCGCATTACCACTCCCGAGCTTGCAAAAGCTTTCATCGACGAGCAGATCAAAGCCATCCGCGCCCAGGTAGGCGACGGAAAAATTCTTCTTGCTCTGTCCGGCGGAGTCGATTCCTCCGTCTGCGCAGCCCTCATTTCAAAGGCAGTCGGCAAGCAGCTAACCTGCGTTCACGTAAACCACGGCCTGCTCCGCAAGGGCGAACCCGAAGAAGTATGCAGAGTTTTCGGCGAAGAATTCAACGTTAACCTCGTTTACGTTGACGCCGTTGACCGCTTCCTCGACAAGCTTGCCGGAGTATCCGACCCCGAAACCAAGCGTAAGATTATAGGCAAGGAATTCATCGACGTTTTCGCCGAAGAAGCCCGCAAGCTTGACGGAGTCAAGTTCCTCGCCCAGGGTACAATTTACCCCGACATTCTCGAATCCAAGGGAGTCAAGGCTCATCACAACGTCGGAGGCCTTCCCGAAGACCTCAAGTTCGAGCTCTGCGAGCCCGTAAAGCTTCTCTACAAGGATGAAGTCCGCGTTGTCGGCAAAGAACTCGGCCTGCCCGACGGAATGGTATTCCGTCAGCCGTTCCCCGGCCCCGGACTCGGAGTCCGCTGCACCGGTGCCATAACCCGCGACCGTCTCAACGCTCTGCGTGAAGCAGACGCCATCGTCCGCGAAGAAATCGGCAAGCTGCCCGTAACACCCTGGCAGTATTTCTGCTCCATCCCCGACCTTCAGTCAACCGGCATCAAGTACGACGAGAACGGCAAGGGCTCCCGCTATATGGGCTGGGCCTGCGTCATCCGTGCGGTCAACACCACCGACGCCGTCCGCGTAACCGTTCCCGAAATCCCCTTCGCAGTCCTCTGCAAGATGCGTGACGAAATCGTCAAGATCCCCGGCATCAACCGCGTTCTCTGGGACATTTCAGAGAAGCCTGTTGCTACGATTGAGTGGGAATGATAATTCCTGGCATATCGCCAATTAATTAAACTTCAAAAAAGCCCGAAAAACCGCGTAAATAGGCGGTTTTTCGGGCTTTTTCTATTTCGCACATTTTCCGAAAATTTCTCCGTGCAACCACCGTGCAACCGGAATGCAACCGGCGAAGCACTCCGGTTGCACAGAGGCCAAAAGGAATAATTCAATTTGGTAA
>DCGL01000168.1:0-140 GCA_002314565.1 Clostridiales bacterium UBA1779 | reverse complement strand
TTTGAGGCCTTTTCATTATTATATATGAGTGCTTTTGCGACCTGAAAAAGGGTCGCTTTTTTATGCCCTTTTGTATTTCAAAAATTTTTTGAAATATTTTTTTGAAAACACGTAAAAACATGCTGACAAATGGCACCCCT
>DCGL01000011.1 GCA_002314565.1 Clostridiales bacterium UBA1779 | reverse complement strand
AGAAAGGCAGATTATAAAAATGAAATTCAGAAAAATATTCACACGCACGGCAGCCTCGCTTCTCTGCATAGGCACACTGCTGTCAGGTCTCGTTTCATGCTCATCCGATGTTAAGCCGATAAAATCCACAGATGAAGAACTTCAGGTTATAGGCAGCATCGGGAAATACGACGTTTATTACGATGAGCTCCGCTACATAGTGCTCAACAAAAAAGAGGATATGAAAAACCAGTACGGTGACACCATCTGGGACACAGCCGAATCAGCCGAGCAGTACCGCGAAGAGCTTGAAAGTGCCGTACGTGAAAAGATAGTCAGCAGCTATTACGCCGTCTGCGCCATGGCCGATTACTATTACGTCGGAGGCAGGGATGCGATGTTTGCGGAAACTGCAATTACCGATGCCGTTCAGGAATACGTCAATGAAGTTGTCGAAGAATGCGGAAGCAAGTCCAAGTACAAAAAGCAGCTCGCCGAAAACCATATGACTGACAGACTGCTGCGTTTCTATACGACTGCGCAGGAGTGCGCCGAAGAGCTTATGCTCGTCCTGAAAACCGACCTGAGCATAATTCCATCTGACGAGGAGTCCGTCCGAAAGATTTTGAACTCCGACAAATTCATCAGAACCAATCACGTTTTCATTTCCGGCCGTACAGAAGAAAGTCTCGCGCTTGCCAATCAGGTCCGCGAAACACTTCTTCAGAGCGATAACCCTGAGATGGAAATCATTATCCTCAAGGGTAAATATGATTCGGATTTCACTATGACGACGACTCACGGAAAGTATTTTGCAAAATATACGACTGATTACGGTGACGCTTACGAAGAAGCGGCTTTCAATCTGGAGGTCGGCGGAATCAGCGAAATCGTCGAAGGAACCGACGGTTCCGAGTATTATATCCCCGGATATTTCGTAATTCTTCGTCTTGAACCCGAAAAGGATTACATCGAAAAAAACTTTGACGAATTCAGCGACGATATCGTAGGTTCCGAATTCAATATCAAACTCGAAGAGTTCAGAACCGACCTTGCTTTCTCATACAGCGACTTCGGCAAGTCACTTGACCTGCTTACAATAGAATGAGAAGACCGAACCGCGCCCGCCGGCACCGGTCCTTCCGGGCAAGGCAGCGCGTAAAACCCGGATGGGGACTGACCGTTTTCCTCATTTTTCTTCTCTGCGCCGCAGTTCTTTTTACGGTTGCCGTGCTTCTCGGAACGTATCTCAAAAGAATCAGCGACGACACGTCGGACACCTATAACCCGGTTACTGCCGCCGAAATGACGGAGCCCGGCAGATACAGCTCATCACGCGTACCCGTTATTATCGCCGAATATGCCGATAATTCTGCAATTTGTGCCGGCTCCGTCGTTTCCTTCACGAAAATTCCGGAAGAAACGCTTCCCGTAGGCAGCTCCGCCACGGACACTTCGGGCGAAACTCTCACGGTAAAGCCGAACGCCGTTTCACTTCTTCTCAGAACCGCAGATACTTCTGCCGAACCGGAAGAAACCGACAGCTCGGCCGCTTCTGTCAGAAGCGGAACCGGAATGCGCCTTCTCTACACCTCCGGCCTTGCAACCTCCCGCTCGTTTGACGTAAGCGGCGGTGAGGAAATCTCAACCCTGATATCCACGGCAAAGCAGTCATTCGGCTTCGTCAGCGGTGTATTCACGGTTATGTTCCAGAACGAGCCCTCATCTTCCCGCTCGATTATCCGCGAATATGAGCTTTCACTGCTCTGCGAGCTTTTTGAAAACGGAATTGACGACGTCGTTCTGACAGGCTTCGATGCCGGGAACTTCAGGCAGGCCGTCGCCTTCGTCCGCGACCTGTCCGACAGAACCGGCAAAAAAGCAAACATAGGCATTGCCCTTGATTTTTCATTCTACAATTCCGAAGACGTCCGCACTATTATCGCGGGCAGCGGTTTTGACTGCGGCTTTCTGGCGGTAAACCTTGCCGCTTCCGAAATCCCGGGACTTATGACACCGGAAGAAGTTATTTTCGACCGTGTGGGCAGAATTATCTCGACAATTTCCCTGTACAACGTCCGCGTTCTCGTCGGCTGCGGTCCGAATACGGGACTTTCAGGTGAAATGTCCGCTGCCATGAGAGCAGGAGCACTGAATATTCAGGCTGTCGGAAAGCCGGATATTACGCGGTGATTGCGCCTGTCGGACTCCTTTTTCCCCAAAAAACAAATAAATCAGTAATATTTCGGTTATGAAAGGTCATTAAAATGTCAAATTTCAGCGAAATCGATGCAAATATGGTGTCAAGAGTTCCGGATGCGGACGGCCTCGTATGGTATACGCTGCCTGCAGAGGGCTTTGACCTTTACGGTTTTACTTCGGTAAATCCCTACCGCCGCGTTCCCGACGACGTTGCAAAAACCATAAGCCCGGGTGTGCGCAGTTTGGCTCCGCATACCGCAGGAGGACGTGTCCGTTTTTCAACGGACTCCTCGAGAATCGCGATAAGAGTGAAGATGCCGTCAGTCACCAAGTTTGCCCATATGGCACTGACGGGCTCCTCTTCATTCGACCTCTATCTTGATACGGATACCGGAAGCCGTTTCTTCAGCGTTTTCAAGCCCGATGTACGCATTTACGAAGGCTTTACTCTGACAAACAACGTCGGAACAGGCAGAGGTATGCGCTCCTGGACACTCAATTTCCCGCTTTATTCTCCGGTTTCCCTGCTTGAAATCGGTCTTGATGCAAACGCATCGGTCGGACACGGTAAAAAATACAGAAAAGAAGCCCCCATCGTTTATTACGGTTCTTCAATAACACAGGGCGCCTGCGCAACGCGTCCGGGCCTCTGCTACGAATCAATTATTTCCCGCAAGCTCGATCTTGACCACGTAAATCTCGGCTTTTCCGGTCAGTGCAAGGCCGAAATCGCCTTTGCCGAGTATCTTGCCGGCCTTAAAATGCTCGCTTTCGTCTGCGATTACGACCATAACACCCCAAACACCGAATATCTGAGAGACACTCATCTGCGCCTGTATCAGATAATCCGTGAGAAGAATCCCGATCTGCCGTACATTATGGTATCTGCACCTGATTTTTATCTTGCGGAAGAATCAAGGTCCAAACGCCGCGCGGTTGTTGAAGATACATACCGCTATGCAAGGGAGCATGGCGACAGAAATGTATATTACATTGACGGCGAAGGACTGACCCGCGGCGGTTATGAGGACAGCTGCACAGCGGATGGCTGCCATCCCAATGACATAGGTTTTATGTTTATGGCAGAAAAAATCGGCTGTATGATTGAACGTGCTCTCAGAAATAAACTTTGAACGAAAAACACAGCGGAAAAATCGCTTGTGTGACCGGAAGTGTTCTCAGAAATATATTAAGAACTTAAAATTACAGTCGGAAACACCGGCTGTTTGACCGGACATACACATAAAAATAAACTTTGAACGGAGAATATTCTTATGGCTGAAGAAATCATCAAGGCTCCCGAAAATCAGGAGCTCGATAAAAATATGATAGTTGAGACGGTTTTCCCGGATGCCGAGGATGCCGTACTGCACAACGTACGCGAAGAACCCTTTGAACTTTTCAATTTTGTAAATCCGAAGGAGCCCGGCAATTTCCGCCGTCTTCCCGTGGATGTTGCAGAAGCAACATGCGCCTCTGTTGCAAGACTCTGTCAGGAGCCTGCCGGAGGACGCGTCAAATTCTCAACCGATTCCGACTATATTCTTCTCAAGGCGATTGAGCCTTCAATTTCCCGCAACTCACACCTGACCCTTGCAAACAGCTGCGGCTTCGACCTTTACAAAGAAACGGATGAAGGAGCCAAATACATTCAGGTGTTTATGCCCCCCTACACCGCAGACGGAGGCTACGAGCAGATTGCCCGCTTCCCGAGCAGAAAAATGCGCAGTTTCGTAATTCACTTCCCCATTCACTGCAAAGTAAGCGACGTTTTCATCGGACTTCGCCCCGATGCAAAGCTTGAAGGAGGCCATAAATATATTGATGAAGCCCCGATTATCGTTTACGGTTCTTCAATAGTACACGGAACCGCCTGCTCAAGACCCGGAAACTGCTATACCAATATTCTCTGCCGTTATCTCAACCGCAACGTAATAAATCTCGGCTTCTCGGGAAATGCAAAGGGAGAGATTGCGACAATGGAATACATTGCAAAGCAGGAAATGTCTCTCTTCGTTTATGACTACGACTACAACGCCCCGAATGCCGACTATCTTGCCGAAACTCACAAGAGAGGCTATGACATTATCCGTGCCGCTCAGCCGGACCTTCCCATCATTATGATTTCACGTCCGAACTTCGTATGGCGTCCGTCGGATTCACCGAAGAGACGCGACGTAATCGTCGACACCTACCGCGCTGCCCGCGCGGCCGGAGACAAAAACGTCTATTACATCGACGGCGAAACCTTCTTTATGGGCAAGTTCGAAAACGAATGCATTATGGATGCCGTTCACCCGAACGATATGGGCTTTGCATTTATGGCAGACGCCATTGAATGCGTTATACGCCGCGCCCTTGCAAACCGCACTCCCGCAAAATGAACGAAAACGAAACGAACGAAATAAAGCCCTATCTGCAGGACCCGTCAGTTCAGGCACTTGCCTATCTCGGGGATTCGGTGCTTGAGCTTGCAGTCCGCGAAAGCCTTGTAAAGCTCGGCCTCTGCGATTCAGGCAGCCTCAATGCCGCTGCTCTCAGATACGTCAAAGCAACGGCTCAGTCCGAAGCTCTCAACAATATTCTTCCCCTTCTTGACGAATACGAAGAAAACGTCTACCACCGCGGACGCAACAGCCCGCATATAAAAAAAGCGCCCCAGAGCGCAACCCTCGCCGAATACCGCCGGGCCAGCGGCTTTGAGACTCTTTTCGGAAAGCTCCGGCTTGACGGAAAGTACGACAGAATCAAAGAACTGTTCGAGGCAGCTTATCCGGATCTGAAAGTATAGTTTTTTTCAGAAAAGCACGGCAAGTTCAGAGTATCGAGTATCGTTCAGTGCCTTTTTCCCCGCCATCAACATATTGTTTTTCCCAAAAAGACTTCATGCAGCTGAAATGATAATGCGATTCTGCCACTGAATTGCCGCCGACGGATTATGCTTTTTCCTCATAGCAGATTCGAAAAGCCGTCATCAATTATCTCAAAAAGTAAATTAAATTACCGTATTGAAAGGAAATACCATGACACATCCCATAATTGAATTCAAAATCAAGGACCTCGGCACGATGAAGGCTGAGCTTTATCCCGAATATGCCCCTGAAACAGTAAAAAATTTCCTGTTTCTCATCGACGACAATTTCTTTGACGGTCTGATTTTCCACAGAGTAATCAAGGGCTT
>DCGL01000139.1:28243-32720 GCA_002314565.1 Clostridiales bacterium UBA1779 | reverse complement strand
AGAGCACTTGACTTTTAATCAAGGTGTCCGGAGTTCGAATCTCCGATGGGTCACCATTTTTTTTGCTTTGAACGGACCAGGGGACGTTTCCGGTGGCTCAAATTGATCCACCGGAAACGTCCCCTGGTCCGCGAACTGTTGACAAAACTAATATTCTGTAATATAATTCTGAAAAATTACGGAGGTAATCTATATGCCTGATGCGTATTATCCGAAGCCCGGGATTGTGCCGCCTGACCGGCATCCGAGGCTTATGTTGCAAAAAAAAGACATTGAAAAAATAAAAGAGAAACTTAAATCTCCAAAATACGAAATGGCAGCCGGTCTTTATCGCGGACTGCTTGAAAGCGAAATAAAAGGCTGCAGCCTAACCCCCGAATTCGGGACCTACAATCTTCACGACGGTCTCGTATGCGAAGCAATGGCGCTTGACGCTTTGCTCTCGGGTGAGAGAGAGAAAGCGGAAAAAGCGGTTTCATCCGTCATATTCCTGCTTGACAATCTTAAAATCATTGCCGGCATTATGGGAGCACGCTACAGCGGACATTACATCTTCGTTGCAGCCGAGGTATACGACTGGTGCTATGATTATCTCACGGATGAGCAGAAAAATCACATAATTGCCAAATGTGAGGAACTTGCCTCCGCCTATTTTGAAATGGGATATCCGCCCGTAAAACAGACGGCAATCACGGGACACGGCTGCGAAGCCCAGCTGCTGCGCGACCTGTTTGCCTTCTCAATAGCCGTCTATGATGAACGCCCGGACATCTACGATACCGTCGCGGGCAGACTGCTTTACGAATACGTTCCTTCAATCGAAAAGCTCTTTGAGTGCGGTGCAAACACACAGGGACCGACCTACGGCAGCTACCGCTGGACCTGGATGATCTGGAGCGAACTTCTCTTCAGAGCCATGGGAAGCGGCCGCATTTTCAGAAACCTTGATAAAATTGCCGATTGGCTGCTGTATATGCTGCGTCCCGACGGTGAATGCGTAAGACTCGGCGACGATTTCAATGAAACGAAGTCGCATTACAACAGAAAAAATCCCTTCACCGTTCCCTTCTTCTTTGCCTGGGCACTGACGGGCAGAACCGACTGCTACGATATGTTCAGAAACGGCCTCGACACGAGATTCCTTGTTCCCGAACATCACGGTATGGACTATTACAAAGAGGGTTCCTGGGGCGAAGGAATGATTTCCCCGGTCAGCGTCCTCGTTTTCGGTGATTTTTCAGAACCGAAGCAGACAGAAGCGCTTCCTCCTTATAAATATTTCGGTTTCCCGATAGGAATGAGCATTTACAAGCGCGATGACAGCTATATCCTTATGAAAATCGGCGAGCAGTGGGGCGGTAACCACGACCATCTCGACACCGGCTGTTTCCAGATATTCAGAGGAAAGCCGCTGATAAGCGACTCGGGCGTATATGACAGCTATAACTCCCCGCACAGGCGTCAGTATCTGATAAGAACAGTTGCCCACAACTGCCTGACGGTTGAACGCGACGACAAAGACGGTTTCGGCGAGTGGAAATCAGAAATCAGATACGATGGCGGCACCCGCCGTCCCGAGTGCGGACGTGAATGCGGAAGCGTTGAAGATGCTCTCAGTGAAAAATACCGCCAGGCCCGCGTGCTTTCGCACACCGAACGAGACAAAGGCTGCGAGCTTGTGGGAGATTTAAGTCCCGCATACGTTCACTCCTGCAAAAAGGTGACAAGACGTATGACCTACGACCATAGCACGCATACGTTTACGCTTACCGACGACGTAACCTCTCTTGATCCTTCATATAAAAAGACCGAGCACCTGCACTGTCAGAAGGAGCCCGAAATCCTCGGCAATACGGTCATCTTTGAGAATGACGGCTTTTCAGCCGTCTGCAAAGTGCTTTCCCCTGAAGGCGCAAGGATAGAAAAAGTCGGAGGCCCCGGACACCGGTTCGTCGTTGACGGCGAGAATTTCGACCCGCAGCCCGGATACGTTGCAGAGGAAGGCTGGGGCGAGGTCCGCATCTCACCCGAAAATGAGAGTGAACATGTGATTTTCAGACTTGAAATTCAGACTTTTGCTTTACATGAAACCACACAGTAAATCTGCCAGGGGACGTAAGTGGTGGCTAAAAATTTAGCCACCACTTACGTCCCCCGGCTGATTTTTTTTATCTTTCTCTGACAATATCCTTCATATCAACCGAATACAGATTAAATTCCTGGGTATTGAATATGAGCTTTCCGTCGCGCACGACGCAGTCTTCAATCTCTTCGGTGATTTCCGATACGTCAACCGGAGCCATAAGCTTGTGAGCTTCAAGGTCCCAGATACGTATTGCAGAGGGTCTTCCCTCTCGGCCGGTTCCGAAGCAGTAAATGAGATACTTACCGCTGACTGTGCCGCCCTGAGTGAAGTTCACGTCGTATTCGGTATCAAAATAATCAATGACGTCGTCGGCCGTGAATATTTTGTCTCCTTCTTCAACGGAAGGAAGACGGAACTTGCAGATTATGTATCTGTTCTGATTGCGGACGTCGTCCATAGACCCGTTGGTGCGGAAGCGTGCCCCGTGAAGGTACATAACGTCTTCAATGTCCGAGACGATCCAGCAGGGCCAGCCCCAGAAAGGAATATAACCCTTGGCTTCAAAGCCGCTCTGGTCGAGATTGAATTCCTGAACCTTTTCACTGCCCCAGACGCCGTCGCGGCAGTAAATATTCTCAACCGAGCATTTCATAACCTCGCCGGAATATCCGTCAACGACGTAAAGCAGGGGAATGGGATTGTCCTTATAATGACGGATGCCGAAATTGCAGCAGTTGGCGTGATTTTCCTTTGAACAGGAAGCAAGCTTGAAATATGCCAGGGGCTCTGCAGAATCGGAATTCAGGTCGTATACGGCGCAGTGCCCGTGATTGAAAAGCTGAACCATATAACGGTCGAAGAAATGCATTCCCTGTATTGAATACTTGGATATTTCTTTATTGAACTGTCTTAATTTGGTTATTTTCATTTATATCACCCACTTTGAAAATCAATATGCCGGCAGTCACCGTACAGCAAAGCATTGACTGCCGGTGTAAAAAAGAAATCAGTATTCGGGTATTAATACGAGTTTGTAGAGCTGCGCTCCGGCACGGCTCTTATAGAAGTTTACGTAATAGGTATCATTCACCCAGAACATTGACTCCGATTCCTGCTTCGTCGGCAGGTGAACGTCGGTTATATATTTTCCGTTCCAGTCGTAGGTCATAAGAATGTTGTCAGTGCTTCCGCTCATCGGGAAGTAGATGTATTTTTCGTCGGATCCCATTCCCTGTGCGGTATAGCCTGAGGTAGGATTTCTCGTAAAGTTCTTTTTCTGAACGAAATCCGTCGTCATAAACCAGAGCGTCGATCCTCCCTGACTTCCGGCAAACATATCGCGTCCAACGCTGTAAGTGAGTGCTCCCGCCCCATAATTGGGAATGCTCTGGGATTGCTTTGTGACGGTCAGAGTATCGGCATCCATCAGAGTGAGAATCTTTCCTTCAGACGATCCGTGAACCAGAACCAGCTGATTTGTGGATTTGCAATACGTCATATCGTTGCCGTGAAACACGTGAACGGGTTCACTGGCAGCCACGAATTTTCCGCTTGCAAGCTCGTATTTCGCAATTTTTGCGTCACCGTCCTCAACGGTTCTCAGCACGAAATAAGCATAAGTACCGTCCGAGGCTGCACCCTGACCTACACAGTATTCGCCGATTGCCGTTGCACTGACGGCAAGTCTGAGCTTAACCGTGAATTTGGTGCCGGAGGCAATCAGGTCAGAAAGCTGCGTGGGTTTGTCAACCTTCTGAATATATGCGTCATCAACTGAAACAGTAAGCTTGCCGTCTTTGTTCTTTTCCCCGTTTGTCATAATCTCATCAATGAATTTCTGAACGGCGGCTGCAAGGTAGGCAGAGTCCGTTCCGACTATTACCAGCTTACGTTCTGTAACGGACATTCCGTATCCGTAGGTTCCGATTTCTTCGAGAAGCTGCTTTGCCTCATCTCGGTCGGCATTCCCGACTATAATTTCCAACTTATCGGCAACGGTATCCTCTTCGCCTTTTTTGTACCAGTCTGTACCCATTTCCATCTTCATTGAAAACGTTTCGTTGAAGGTGTTGCGCAGTCTGACGGCAACCTGAACCTCTGAGTCTTCGACATTTTCACCTCTGACAAGAGTGAATTCAGAAGCTGCATTTTCAACGAGAGTCAGATTTCCGTCCCATTTTTCAGACTCGGTTTCGGGGGCTTCGGTTGTTATTTCTTCAGTTGTTTCGGGTTCGGGAACGGTATTATCGCATGAAACAGCAGTCAGTGACGCCAAAACCGCCAGCCCCAGACAAAAAGCACTCTTAATTAAAGATTTCATCATACTTCCCCTCTCTCCATTTTCTCGATAAGGTCGGCAATCAGTCCTTCCCCGTTCTCGCAGAGGACAAT
>DCGL01000139.1:24767-28188 GCA_002314565.1 Clostridiales bacterium UBA1779 | reverse complement strand
ACGCCGACGTCCGCCTGTCTTATCATTTCGAGGTCGTTTTCATAATCCCCGCAGGCATAAATCTTCGGTTTCTTTCTGCTTATGCTTTCACAGTATGAAGACAGCACCGGAAGAACGGAAGCCTTCGTGACTCCCCTGCCCTGAATTTCAAAGAAGGTTTCGCCGCTCTTTGAAAAGCTGAGGCCTGCCGTATTCATCGGTTCAAGTTCGGCTCTGAGTCTGTCGAGTGTATCACTTTCTCCTCTGACAACGATTTTATACCAGGGATGGTCTTCCCATTTTTCATAAGGATAGTAAATAAAACCGTCTTCGGGCCAGATTTTCACTTCTTTCTGAAGAATGGCATGGGTTTCCACCTGCGACTTGTCAACCATAAATCCTTTGGGTACTGCGAGTCTTATTGCAAGCTCCGGATATTTTTCGTGCGTGTAATGAATAAGCTCACGGGCCTCCTCGTGCCTGACAACGTTTTCACCGACAACCTCTTTCGTGCGGATATCGAATATCAGGCCGCCGTTGCAACAGCCGACTGGAGCGTTTACAAGGGTTTCGACCATGGGTATCGGCTTTTTCAGTATCGTGTGCATACGCCCCGTTGAAATCGTAAAGAAGCCCCCGCGCGCCTTGAATCTTTCGATGGCATCGAGGTTTCTCTGAACGAGCGATGCCTTCGGACCGAAAAAGGTTCCGTCAAGGTCGGTCACGATAAGTCTGTCAGAAAAGTCTTTTATCATTGGTTTGCATTCCTCAGTATTTCAATTATTTTCGTCATATTTTCGGGCAGCGGAGCCTCAAATGTGACTCTTTTTCCGCTTGTCGGATGGGTGAATTCCAGTCTTCCTGCATGCAGGCACTGTCCTTCAATGAGAGCGGGATGCTGACGGCAGAACTGATTGTTCGCCCCGCCGTAAAGCGGATCCCCGAGCACCGGGTGTCCGATATACGACATGTGAACGCGGATCTGATGCGTCCGACCGGTTTCAAGACGGCATTCAGTCAGTGAATAACCGCTGTATTTTTCAAGCACGGTCCAGTTCGTAACGGCCGGGCGTGAAGTGTAATCGTTTCCCGGAATCACAGCCATCTTCAGTCTGTCGACGGGATGACGTCCGATAGGCAGGTCTATGCGTCCGCTTTCCTCCCCGTTTCCGGGAGTGCCGACGAGAAGGGCTTTGTACGTTCTGAAGCAGGAGTGCTCCTTTATCTGAGCGGCAAGTGAGGTATGGGCAATATCGTTTTTTGCAACGACGAGGAGCCCTGAGGTATCCTTGTCAATTCTGTGCACGATGCCGGGGCGCGATACGCCGCCGATGCCGGACAGGCTGTCACCGCAGCGATACAGAAGAGCGGCAGTCAGCGTTCCCGTCAGATGGCCGGGAGCAGGATGCACGACCATTCCGGTCGGCTTGTTTACCACCACCAGATCCTGATCTTCATAGACGATATCCAGAGGGATATTTTCGGGTTCAAGCTTGTCGGGTACGGGCTCGTGAAGTCTGACTTCAATTACGTCCCCCGACTTGAGCTTGGCGTTCTTGGTATCCGTCTTTCCGTTTATGTAAACGCGGCCTTCAAGGCAGAGCCTTGCAGCCTGTGAACGTGAAAGAGGCGTCGGCTCACGTGAAGCCTTCGACGCAATAAAATGATCGAGCCTCAGACCGCTCTCGCCGTCTTCCACTGTATAGACATAAACCGGAGCGCCGCTTTCGCCTTCATTTTCTTCGGCAAAATCAGTCTCCGGTAAGATATTTTCATTTATCATCATTTTCCGTTTTAAGTGCTTTTTCCGCTTTTGAGGTCTTTACCGTATCGAGAATCAGGTAGAGGAAAAGAAGTCCGGCACCTATGCAGGCAGAGGAGTCCGCAACGTTGAATATCCATTTCCAGAGATTCGGTAAAGCGCAGAAATCAAGGAAATCCACGACGTATCCAAGGCCCAGTCTGTCAAACATATTTCCGATGCCGCCGCCGACTATCAGAGAAAGGGCGGTCATAAGCAGCTTGTCCTTGGGTTTCTTCACGATAACGTAGGCAATAATGCCGATAATCGCAAGAACCGATAAGATAATAAATACCCAGCGGGAGTCCGCGAGCATTCCGAATGCAGCGCCTTTGTTCTGAATGTACGTGAAGCGGAAAACTCCGTCGATAATATCAACGGATTCGTGTAATTCAAGATTGCTCGTTACCAGATACTTGGTAAGCTGGTCGGCAACGATGACCAGTACCGCGATAATAATACAGACAATATACATTTTCAAATAAAGGGGCTGACTGTTACATCAGCCCCTGTTTTTCAGATTGAGTTATGCTTTTTAAAATTACTGCTGAAACCGGGATGCCGGATTCGGTACTTTTCCCGCAATCAGGCAAACGCAGTATAAGCTTTATCAGAAGTTTCCGATGATTCTGCGGCAGCGGCGGCAGATAAAGCCCGAATCCTCGGTTTCTTCGCCTTCGCAGGAATAGCACCAGCATCTGTCGCACTTGCGTCCGTCCGCATTCTCAACCAGAACGGCAATGGGATTGCCGAATTCGGACTTGAGAGCGTTTTCGGGAGCGGCAGCGTTTACAACCTTTGCTCCGCTTGTGATGAATACGGTGGCAAGCTCGGTGTCAGTGAACTTTCCGAGATGGTCAAGAGCATCCGGTGACTCGGTGAATACGGTAACCTTAGCGTCAAGGGACTTACCGATGAGCTTAGAAGCACGGGCAGTCTCAAGAGCCTTCATAACGTCGTCACGCAGGTCGAAGAGCTTTTCCCACTTGTCTGCCTTGTCGAAGCTGTATGCAGGATTGACTTCGGGAAGCAGATTGAGGAATACGCTGACCTTGTTGTCGGCTGCAGAATGAGGCATAGCCTGCCAGATTTCCTCGCCTGTGAATGAAAGCAGAGGAGCAACGAGACGTGTCATTGCATTGATAATAAGATAAAGAGCTGTCTGAGCGGAACGGCGTTCGAACGAATCGGCCTTTTCAACGTATACTCTGTCCTTGGTGATGTCAATGTAGAGCTTTGACATATCGATGGTGCAGAAGTTGTTGATTGCGTGATATACGGTATGGAATTCGTATGCGTCGTAGCCTTCGCGGCAGGTTGAAATCAGAGTGTTGAGTCTGGAAAGAGCCCAGCGGTCGATTTCAAGCATATCTTCAACCTTTACGCTGTCAGTATCGGGATTGAAGTTGCCGAGGTTGGCGAGCATGATTCTTGCGGTATTGCGAATCTTACGGTAAGCTTCGGAAAGCTGCTTGAAGATATTGTCTGAGCAGCGGACGTCTACCGAGTAATCGCTGGAAGCAACCCAGAGTCTTACGAGGTCGGCACCGTACTTTTTGATGATTTCATCGGGGGAGATGGAGTTTCCGAGGGACTTGTGCATGGCCTTTCCTTCACCGTCAACGGTCCAGCCGTGGGTGA
>DCGL01000139.1:24342-24687 GCA_002314565.1 Clostridiales bacterium UBA1779 | reverse complement strand
ACTGGAACCATCCGCGGTACTGGTCGGCTCCTTCGAGATAGAGGTCTGCAGGCCACTTTACTTCTCTGGGCTTAGACCATTCGGGGTTGTGGCCTCCGTTTTCAATTACACCGAAGTGTGTGGAGCCGGAGTCAAACCAGCCGTCAAGCGTATTGGTTTCCTTTGTGAAATGCTTCTTTCCGCACTTGGGGCAGACGAAATCGGCACCGAGGAATTCAGATGCGTCCATATCAAACCAGGAGTTTGAGCCCTTGGCAGCGAAGACGTCGGAAACCTTCTTTATGGTTTCATCATTGCAGATTACTTCGCCGCAGTCCGCACAGTAGAATACGGGAATGGGCAGAC
>DCGL01000139.1:0-24319 GCA_002314565.1 Clostridiales bacterium UBA1779 | reverse complement strand
CGCTGACGGGAAATGCACCAGTCGGCACGCTCACGTACCATCTGGACCATTCTCTCACCGCCCCAGGCGGGCTTCCATGTTACGTTTTCGCAGGCCTTGACGGCGGCATCCTTGAAGGAGTCAACCGAGCAGAACCACTGAGGAGTTGCTCTGAAGATAATGGGGTTCTTGCATCTCCAGCAGTGAGGATATGAGTGTGAGGTCTTTTCTGACGCAAAGAGGGCTTTGCTCTCAACAAGGTCGTTGAAAATGACTTCGTTTGACTTTTCATAATACAGACCGGCATACTTTCCGGCAGCTTCGGTCTGGAAGCCGCGGTCGTCAACGGGAACGGCAATTTCAATTCCGTATCTCTTGCCTGTCAGATAGTCGTCGGCACCGAAGCCGGGAGCCGTATGAACGCAGCCCGTACCGCTGTCCATAGTGACGTAGTCGGCGTTCATGATAAGGCTTTCGATATCGAGGAAGGGATGGTAAGCGGTCATATATTCGAACTCGCTTCCGGCCATTTCCGCAACGATTTCGTAGTTTTCAACACCGCCGGCCTTCATGGTCTTTGCGGCCAGTGCCTCGGCAACGATGAAGAAATCACCGTCCCCGGTCTTGATTACGGCATACTTTTCAACGGGATTGAGGGCAATTCCGCGGTTTCCGGGAAGTGTCCAGGTCGTGGTTGTCCAGATGATGAAGTAGGTCCTATCGAGATTGCAGATTGCAGCAAGTTTTCCCTTGTCGTCCTTCACCTTAAACTTTACGAAGATTGAGGTGCAGGTATCATCCTTATATTCGATTTCGGCCTCGGCAAGCGCGGTTTCATCGTGAGGGCACCAGTAAACGGGTTTAAGTCCCTTGTAGATATAACCCTTCTTGAACATATCGCCGAAAACCTTTACTTCTCTGGCTTCGAACTTGGGGTCCATGGTAACGTAAGGATGAGCCCAGTCGGCATTGACGCCGAGTCTCTGGAATTCCCCGCTCTGACGGTCAACGAAGTCCTGTGCGAACTTGTGGCAGGCGCTGCGGAATTCGGGAATGCTCATTTCCTTGCGGTTCAGCTTGTTTTTCTTGATAATTGCGCTCTCGATGGGCATACCGTGGTTATCCCAGCCGGGTACGTAAGGAACGTAATAACCTTCCATGGCCTTTGAACGGTTGATGATATCCTTGAGAATCTTGTTCAGGGCGTGTCCCATATGGATGTCGCCGTTTGAAAAAGGAGGGCCGTCGTGAAGCACGAACTGGGGTCTGTCCTGAGCATTCTTCAGCATCAGGTCATAGATTCCGATTTCCTTCCAGTATTCGAGCATCTTCGGCTCGCGCACGGGAAGATTTGCCCTCATCTCAAAACTTGTTTCGGGCAGATTGAGTGTTGATGTGTAATCTTTTGCCATTACTCTATTTCTCTTTCGTAAATTATATTTCTGTTTTAGAAGGAGCTCATCAGTTCTTGTCTTCGAGCTTCTTGCGTATGGCGGCAAGTCTTGACATCATGTCGTTCATACGTCTGTCTTCTGTTTTTGCAGCTTCTGCCGGCTGCGTTTCTTCAGCCTTCGGAGCAGGAGCTTCTTCTTTCGTTTCTTCGGGAACAGTCACGGTATCATTCTGATTTTCAAGCGACTGACGGATTTTGGATACCAGTTCGTTGTCAACTGCAGGGGCTTCCTGTTCAGGTTCCGCGGCTTCAACTGAAGCCGTTGCTTCCACTGCAGCCGTAATTTCTTCAATAACCGGCTCTGCGGGTTCTTCGGCTTTGGGAGCAGCCGCTGCTTCTTCGATAACCGGCTCTTCGGGTTCTTTTATCTCTTCGAAAACGGGTTCTTCAGGTTCTGCGGCTTCTTCGGATGCCGGCTCTTCCGCCTCGTCGGCATACAGAACACCGCTTACCGGATTCTTGTTTTCTTCGATTTCGGCACAGGATTCAATTACCACTGCTGCTTCATCTTGGGCAGCAGCTTCTTCAGCGGCGGCGGTTCCGGCTTCGCCGTTTTCATCGCGGGCAGCAGTATCATCGGCGGGAATCTCGTAAAGCTCGATTTCAATCTCGTTTTCCTCTTCGGAAGTGTCAGCGGTCTTCTGTTCTTCAGCGGGAACGGAGGCTTCCGGTTCAGCCACGGGATTTTCTTCCTTCAGTTCTTTTCTGCCCGCCCCGTAAAAGCAGCTGACAAGGCTGTCAAGGCGGTATTCAAGTTCTTCAACTCTGGAAGCAAGATCCGAATTGATTGCAATGAGTTTTTCTGCGGCGGCAGCGGTGGCGCTGACCGACTTCTGAATCATCTCATATTCGTAGCTGACAGGGGGATTTTTGCGTATATTGTCAATCTTTTCCTTAAGGCTCTTGTTTTCTGCTTCAAGAAAGGAATTCTTGCGGTTGATCTGCTCATTCTCAGCGAGAATACGGCGCACTTCCCCTTCAAGTGTTTCAGCTCTGACAGAGGCCGTACTGTAATCCTTGCTGAGCTGTTCAATTGTGTTCTTTTTAATTGCGTTCTCTTCGGCAAGTTTCTTTGAAACCGCAAAGAGATCCGACAGGGCAGCATCGACGTCTGCCTTGACGTAAGTTTCTTTATCGAGTGAATATTTTGCTCTGAAAGTTGAAGGTATTGCCATGAATATCAGCTTTCCTTTCTGTAGTAGCGGCTTCAAGCCTTGGTGGAAAATCACAGAATCTCAATGAGAGTTTCTATCAGGGATAATAAAAGCATCGTAATGATGAACGGAATGTCAATCGGTAAATCTTCAAACCATCCGAAATGTTCACAGAGGGCACGGACCGGTGCAATAGCCGGTTCTGTCACAGAATAAAGGAAATCGAGCAGACGGCTTTCCGGACTTGCAAACCACGACAGTATTGCGCGCAAAAACATTGCCAGCTCAATCACTCCGAGAATGGCCAGCGCTGTTTTCTGCAAAAACAAAAGAGCGAAATCCAAAACTTATCCTCTGAAGCCGGAGCCGTAGCCCTGATATCCGTATCCGTTGTCAACAGCCGGAGCGGGCTCTTCAGCGGGAGCTTCTTCCTGCTGCTCGTCATCAAGACCGAGAATTTCCATATTCTGAGGAGTAATCATATACGTCGTGCCGGAAACGGGCTTCAGATGCCCGTCGATGGCATAGGTAACACCGTCGAGGAAGCAGATAAGACTTCTGACGACTTCGGCGTTCAGGTTTTCCGTGTTGATAACGACGGCATTTCCCTTGCGGATTTCATCTGCAATCTTCGTTCCGTCGGCATATGAGGCAGGCTTCATCAGTTTCATAGAGTAAGTGCTGCCGAGGCTGGCGCTTCTTCTCTGAGCGGGACGTGCGGGTTCAGCCTTCTGTTCAGCCTGTTCGTTGACGTTGCCGAAGCCGAAATCCTCTTCGGGCTGTTCTTTTTCCTGACCTCCGTAGTATTCGTCGTTGTAATTCTGGGACTGATTCTCAGTCTTTCTGAAATTTCTGAATGCCATCTTATTAACCTTTCTTTTATGTATTTTACTTTTTTTCGTTTTCAGTCACCGGCTTCGCGTCCATTCCGAAAATGGCTCTGCCGATCCGTATTATATCTGCCCCAGCGGCTATTGCGGGAACGTAGCTGTCGGTCATGCCCATAGACATAAGCGGCATCCCTATATTATGTAATGTTTCACGCCAAATGTCAAGAGCAAGCTCTGAAGTTTTCAAAAAATTGTCGTAGCGTTCACGTTCGGTATCGAATTTCGGCCCCATAGTCATAAAACCGCGGATCCGGACGTTTTCAAGTGAATTCACACAAAGGCTGAGGTCCCTTGCCCTGTCAGGCATTACCCCGCTTTTTGACTCTTCCATACCGCTGTTGATTTCGATGAGAACGTCAGCCGTTATGCCGTGTTTCTTTGCCTGTCTGTCAATTTCCTCTGCAAGCGAAAGGCTGTCAACAGAATGAATCAGACTCACCTTATCAATTATGTATTTCACCTTGTTCTTCTGAAGACTGCCGATGAAATGAATGCCAAAACCGTTCCTGTCTTCAAGCTTTTCCCAATGGTCAAGCAGCGTCTGAACGCGGTTTTCACCTATGACGGAAAGCCCGCATTCCGAGTGAAGGAAGTTTATCTGTTCTGCCGTGGCATATTTTACGGCAGGAAGCAGTTCAACGCTTCCCACGGGTCTGTCGGCGGCTTTTTCCGCCTCGCGTATTTTCAGTATCAGATTTTCATAATTCTGCTTGAGTTCGCAGTTCGTTATCAATTCAGTTCAGCACCTTTCCGTCGTACAGATTGCTGCCCGAAATAATCATATTTTCGCTGTCGTTCAGGCAATAATAATACTGATATTTCTGACCGTACTTTACGGCAATTCCACGGTCCGTATAAATCTGAGTCAGCAGATAGCCGACAGATTTCAGACCCCAGTCGCGTCTTTGCGGCCCAATTCCGCTCTCTTGCGCAAATTCGCGCAGGCCTCTGTACGAATCAATGCAGTCAAGCTCGGAAAACGCCGGTATTTTATATTGTTTCGGAGCCCCGGTTTCCGCTTCTTCATAAACCTTTGCGATGCAGTATCCGGTTCCCTCTCTGATAATCTCAATTCTTCTGAAATTAACGTATCTGCCCTGAAGCGTATATACTCCGGTGATTCCGTTACATACGTGAAGCGCGGATTCGGGAATTCTGTATCCCGTATATTCCGCCGCCCTGACCGTCACGTTCTGGACTCTCTGTCCGAGAACTGCCGGACACTGCCTGTCTGAACGGAAAAGCAGAAGCATTCCTTCTTCCAAAAACACCTTCTGTACGAGCTTCATTTCAAAATCGGTTCCGCTGCTTTCCGGAAAAGAAAGCGTATAAGTCTTTTCGATTTCCGAATTGCTCATATTTCTGTCGCTGCAGACGAGCGCAAGATACCACTCTGCGGAAGCACAGAGCTTTGCGACGGCAGTTTCCGCTTCTGCGGCAGCCGACGCATTTTTTTCGGCCGTCTCAAGCTTTTCAAGAGTCGTTTTTGAAAAATCCTTCAGGATTTCAGTTGAAAGGCTGTCCTCATATCCGTCGGTTCCGCTGTAAAAATATCCCTGAACCGGCGCCTGAACCGTTGCGGCAGTATTTCCGAAAGATGACTGCAGCTTTTCTTTTTTCTTCTGCAGTTCAAGCAGGCGGTTTGAAATTCCGTATGCGTCACCGGACAGATACTCTCTTCTTGCAAGCCTTTCGCGGAAAGCTTCACTGATGACCGAAGCCTGCGCATAGTCTTCGGAAACGAGGGTCTGCATAAGAGACGCGTACGATTCCTCAACGAGCTTAAAGCTTTCGCTGAGTCCCGGGTCAGATACCCCGGTTCCTATGCTTTTGAGCAGCAGAGCGATTTCTTTATCCAGTTCGTCTATCCCTTCACGGATTTCGCTTTTGTCTGCCGAATAGAGATTGAGTACCGTCTCACCTTTTGCCACGCGGGCCCCGTCTGCAACCGTAAAATCCGGATATCCCGAAAAAGGCAGATAAAGCTTTTCTTCATCGCGTATGATATACGCTTTTCCCAGGCTGTCAACGCTTTCCGTTATGGTATAAACCTCTGACACGGTGACGGAGGACGAAAACATTGAAAAAAGCTGATAAGCAAAGTAAACGACGAGGGTGATGGCCAGAACCCCGGCAACCGTTCTTGAAATGGCGGCAGTAAAATAATCCGGGTCAAAACCGATTTTTGAAAACGGATTCTTCTTATGTTCCGGCTCGCTTCCGAACTGTAACTGACGCAGATGCGTCGAACGAAGCTCCGTTCTTGTCACCAGCGATTTCCGTTCCTGTCTGTCAATACCGGCTTTTTCGCTTTTCTTTTCGGTTTTATTCTTTTTTCTGAATAATAATTTCCGGAAATCCGGTATTTTGAAAGTCATTGTCTGTAATATTTGTAAAGATTTTTATCTGTAATTCGTAAATTCGTATAGTTTTTTCCGTTATAGTCGAAAAGAGTTTTTCCGTAATTCGTAAGAATTCGTATCCGGAATATTCGTAAAGATTATTTTTGGGAATATTCGTAAAGATATATGTCAGTTAATTCCGAGAAAAGCTTCTGCTTTCCCGATTGCAAGCCCGAAGGCGGCAGTCCTGTCTTCTTCAAGCTCAATTTTTGTTCCGTATTTCATATTCCCGAACCAGGTGTCCTGACGCTTGGCATACTGTCTTGTGGCAATTATCAGCTTCTCGCGGGCCTCACAGAGAGTCATTTCCCCGCGAAGATACCCAAGCATTTCCTTGTATCCGATTGCCTGGGCCGCCGTTGAATTCCCGTCGAAAATGCCTTTTGCAAGAAGTTTTTCCGTTTCGTCGAGAAGTCCCGCCTCAATCATCAGGTCGGTCCTCTTTTCAATGCGTCTGTTCTGTACGTCACGGTCCTTGGTGTGAAGCACGAACACGCAGGCATTGAAAAAAGGTTTTGCGGGAAGCGCGTCAAGCTCGCTTTTTTTCCTTCCCGTGGAATAGAATATTTCAAGAGCGCGGCATACGCGCCTTACGTTGTTTTCATGAATACGTGCGGCGCTTTCCGGGTCGACTTCGTTCAGTCTCAGCCACAGTCCGTGAGGACCGTGTTCGTCTGCAAAGGCAGCCATCTCTTCCCGGATACTGCCGGCTTCGGTACTTTCTTCGTACGGTCTGTCGAAAAGCAGACTGTCGAGATAAAGTCCGGTTCCGCCGCAGACCACGGGAAGTTTTCCGCGTCCGAGAATATCTTCAACGCAGCGGCGGGCATCCTTTGCGTAATCCGCACAGGAATATTTTACGTCAGGGTCGAGAAAGTCGGTCATGTGGTGAGGAATCTCACGCCTGTCTTCCTCTGTCGGCTTTGCCGTCCCGATATTCATCTCTCTGTATATCTGCATGGAATCGCAGCACACGATTTCGCCGTCAAACCGCTTTGCAATCATCATTGCAAGATCGCTCTTTCCTGAAGCCGTCGGTCCGGCAATCGCGATTATCTTCCTGTTTTCCGTCATATGGTTTTTACCGTTTTCCAAAGCAGGAGCCCGGTATCGTTGCAGCCGTGGTATAGGCTTCCCGACCGGTCTTCCCTGAGCCGATTCCCAAAAAGCCTTTTTTCTTCTTTGAAAGGAGCTTTTTGTCTATCGTCGGTCCGTCCGGTTCTTCAAACAGTACGGAACCGTCGGGAAGTGACGTTCCCATAGACTTGTCGTCTATCAGTTCACAATATTCTTTTCCGATAACGCATATGCTTCCGAGTTCGTAAGGAATACCGCGCCACCACCAGGACACTACGCCGCATTCACCGGCTGTCAGCTGTGCAAAGAAGGCCGAGTATATCTCAGACAGTCTGACAAGCAGGCGTCTGAACGCTTCGTGCCATTCGGGAATGGAATCGAGAAATGCCGGCAGTTCAAGACTGATATACCCGCATCTTCCCTGAACGTCACCGGGTCTGTCACGCAGAATCAGCTGGCACAGGGGACGGCGGCAGAACCAGACGGGCTTTTCGGATTTCTCAAGAAACGAAAGAAATTTTTCTCTTCCGTCTTCGCTGAATTCCGTATCCGGAGGGTTTTCGTCCCCGTATTTTGAAGGCAGGGCAAAAGGCAGAATTTTCTCTATGGCTTCATACAGGAGCTTCCTGTTTTCGGCCGTTCCGTTTGCCGGAGCAAACCACAGGGACAGATACTTTCTGTCATAGGTCCTGACTGTCAGGTCGTTGGTCTGCGCGCAAAAAACGTACCCGGAGCTGCCGGACGGGTCATTTACCGTCTCGTAAGCACCTTCAAGAATTCCGGCTGCCCTGAGCGCGAACTTCTGCAGTGCCGTCATCGCAGCGGAATCGGGCTTCGGTTCCACGCTGACCGTCATACAGGAACAGATGCCCGTGAGTGTAAGACAGAGTTCTGCCGGAATATCTTCGTGAGTCACGGGAACAAGCCCCTCTGACTTGATTTCATATCCCGTAATACGCGGAAGGTCAGGTGCTTCTGCATCCGCGTTGCATGCCCAGATTCTTATGCAGTTCATTGCAGGCCCCTTTCCGCCTCATCCTTTTTTCACCTCGCAGTGAAGGAGTTCACAAGCTGAAAATATGATGTCCGATTATAATTAGACAAATAATATTATATACTATTTTATGTGATTTGTCAATTTATATGTTAAAAAAGAAAAATGAAAGTTGACAGATTTTATAAAATATATTATAATTAGCAATATTATCCTGCTGGGTTCTGCCACGGCAAAAAAAGAAAAAAGGAACCGGGAAAAATGTCAGAATACTTGATTCTCTTCAATCCTCTTGCGGATAACGGTCACGGCGCCGAAGAGGCCGAAAAATTGAACTCCGTCCTCGAAGGAAACAAGCTTGAATTCAGAGATATTACGAAAGTTGAAGACTGGAAAGCTCTGCTCGAAACTCTTCCCGCAGAAACAAAGCTTCTCATCTGCGGCGGAGACGGCACAGTGAACAAATTCATAAACCTCGTATATGACAGCGGTGCTGCAATGCCCGCCGAGGTTTATTACTATGCAACAGGAAGCGGAAACGATTTCCTGACGGATATCGGAGGCAAAAAAGGCGATGCCCCCACAAATATCGCAAAATATCTCGTTGACCTTCCCACAGCCGAAATCAACGGAAAAACATACCGTTACATCAACGGAATAGGTTTCGGTATTGACGGGTACTGCTGCGAAGAAGCCGACCGCCTGAAAACGCTTTCAGACAAACCGGTAAATTACACGGCAATTGCAATCAAGGGTATGCTCGGTGCTTATTCACCGAGAAACGCAAAGATTACGGTTGACGGAAAAGTGTATAACTACAAAAAAGTCTGGCTGGCGCCGATGATGAACGGAAGATATTTCGGAGGCGGTATGATGCCGACACCGAATCAGGACAGACTCAATTCCGACAGAAAGATTTCAATGATGATTTTCTGCGGAAGAAGCCGCCTTCTGACACTGATAAAATTCCCGAAGATTTTCTCGGGAGCCCATCTTAAATTTAAGGCAATCACCATCTATGAAGGCAGCGATATGACAGTCGAATACGACCGTCCCACCGCACTGCAGGTTGACGGCGAAACCATCGTCGGTGTCACCGTATGCCGCTGCAGAGGTGCAAAAGTAAGGTAAATCACAGCACGCGGCTTTTGCCTGCTGAACGACGGAAATTTTCCATCGCAAAGCCTGCCGAAACACATAAAGAAAGGAAGCTTTTGCTCCTCAAAACCTGCCGCAACGCAAAAGAGCGGCGGTTTTGGCATTGCAAGGGCTATGGCCATAAAAATGAAATACGGAAAATTCATTACGATGCCGGGACTTTCCGGCAATCCCTCGGAACATCCCTGGCACAATATGGACAGAAAGTTCAACGGCTATAACAGAAAGCTTGAACCCGGAAAAGGCATACTGAACGTCCGCTGCGACTTTGTCCCCGACCCCGCAAAAGAACTGAAATCAGTCCGCGTCAGAGCAACCGCTCTCGGTCTCTTTGATATGTTCATAAACGGAGCACGTATCTCGTCTGACGGCGAAGGCGGCGACGCCGAAGAACTGAAGCCGTACTGGACGGATTACAGACACAGAGTTTTTGAATTTGAATACGATATTACCTCCCTCGTTGCCGAAGAAAACGTTTTCGTCGCCGAGGTTTCTCCCGGATGGTGGACCGGAAGAATTTCGTTCGGTTTCTACGGCTTCAAGCCGATGGCATTCTGCGGTGAAATCGAAATTGAATATGCCGACGGCACGCACGAGGTTCACTCCTCGGGCGAAGACTGGAAAACCGCCGTCTGCGGTCCCGTCCTCAGAGCGGATATCTGGGACGGCGAATACTACGACGCAACGATTCCCGAGCCGTCAATCAATCCGGACGCCCACGAATGGACGAACGCAGTTCTTTTTGACGGCTTTGAAGGTGAAATCGTTCCGGCAGAAGGACCTGAAATCCACTCAATTCCCGAGCTTATGCAGGACCCGAAATCGGCAGTCATACACGAAGGAACAATAGATGACGGCTCTCCGCTCGGTGCAATAAAGACAGTATCGAAGAAAACCGGAAGCGGCTGTGAAGTCTGCAGACTCACAAAGGGGCAGGCACTGATACTCGACTTCGGTCAGAATATGGTCGGCCGTCCCATGCTCTTCCTCAAGGCAAAGCGCGGAACGAAAATTGAGGTTTTCTTCGCCGAAATGCTCAATGACAGCGGTGACCCCGAGAGAGGCAACGACGGTCCCCGCGGAAGCATGTATATAAAGAATTACCGTACGGCTCTTGCCAGACTCGTTTATATTGCGGCAGGAACGAATGAGCCCGAGCTTTACTTCCCCACCCATACCTTCTTCGGCTTCAGATACATCGAAATACGTACCGAAGGCAGCGTGGATATCATGGGAGTTATGGGCGACGTTCTGCGCTCGGATATCCGGGAAACGGGAGACTTCTTCTGTGACAATCCCGAAGTAAACAAGCTCTATTCGAACATCGTCTGGGGTATGAGAGGCAATTACCTTTCCGCTCCGACCGATTGTCCTCAGAGAGACGAACGTCTCGGCTGGACCGGCGACACGCAGGTGTTCTCGGGTGCCGCCTCCTACATTGCCGACATCGACGGTTTTATGCACAAGTGGCTCTGCGATGCAAGACATTCGCAGGACGGATATGACGGTGCATACTGCGACGTCATCCCCCGTGTTTTCACGGGACACGGCGGCAATGCCGAATGGGGAGATGCCGGTATTATCGTTCCCGACCGACTCTGGAATATGTACGGCGACAAAGATATTCTTGCAGAGCATTACGACTCGATGGAATATTATATGCAGTATCTCTCACAGTTCGACCTCGAAGGTCCGAACACGGCTTACGGCGACTGGCTCAACTACGACGTCACCGACAAGAGGTACATAGCCGTTGCAGTCTACGCATACGATGCCACCCTTATGGCAAAATTCAGCGAAATACTCGGAAAGCCGGACAGAGCCGCATATTACAAAGATCTTTTTGCAAAAATCAAGGCTCACTGGGAAGACCGGTATATCAAGGACGGCAATCTCACAATCGACACTCAGACAGGCTACCTGCTTGCCCTTCGCTATGATCTCGTCGAAGGCGAAAGACGCGCGGCTTTCGTAAAGAAACTCGAAGAAAAAATCAAGACAAACAATTACACTCTTTCAACCGGCTTTGTAGGAACCGGAGTCCTCAACCAGACTCTGTCGCAGGTCGGTCTTGACAAGCTTGCCTATTCTCTGCTGCTTCAGACCGCAGACCCCAGCTGGCTGTACTCCGTAAGGCAGGGTGCCACCACAATCTGGGAACGCTGGAACTCATACACTCTCGCCGGCGGCTTCGGAGACGTCGGTATGAACTCCTTCAACCACTACGCATACGGCGCAGTTGCCGAATGGCTTTATGCCGATATGTGCGGAATTAAGCCCGACCCCGAATTCACGGGCTTTGAGCACTTCATTCTTCGTCCGACACCGGATATGCGTGAAGACGGTGAAATTCCCGAAGGACAGAAGCGCATAAATATGGCTCACGCCTCTTATGCAGCCGTCTGCTGTCAGAACGGCGACAGCATCGAAAGCGGATGGGAAAGAGTCAACGGCGCCCTGGTTTACACCTTTGTGATTCCCGACGGTCTTTCCGCACGCGTTGAGCTTATTGCAGGCAACAGGATGAAGGTCAACAGCCTTGAAATGACTGCGGAAGAGCTCGGCGGTTCGGAATGCGGCGGACGCTTCGTTTTCGAACTCGGCAGCGGCAATTACACTATTGAAATAAAATAAAAAATATATTGGAGCAAAACACAATGGAGTGGACATCACTTAACGACATCCGGGAGAAATATCTCTCATTTTTCGAATCGAAGGGACACCTCCGTCTCCCTTCCTATTCACTTATTCCCCACAATGACAAGTCACTGCTTCTGATAAACTCCGGCATGGCTCCCATGAAGAAATTCTTCACGGGCGAAGAAGAGCCCCCGCGTCACAGAGTTACGACCTGCCAGAAGTGCATCCGTACCCCCGACCTTGAAAGAGTCGGACACACGGCCCGTCACGGCACCTTCTTTGAAATGCTCGGAAACTTCTCATTCGGCGATTACTTCAAAGAGGAGGCCATTCCGTGGGCCTGGGAATTCCTCACACAGACAATGGAAATTCCCGCCGACCTGCTCTGGCCCTCCGTTTATGAGAAGGACGACGAGGCTTACGCCATCTGGAGAGACAAAATCGGAGTACCGGAAAAGCACATCGTGCGTCTCGGCAAGGAAGACAACTTCTGGGAGCACGGCCCCGGCCCCTGCGGTCCCTGCACCGAAATTTATTTTGACCGCGGCGAAAAGTACGGCTGCGGAAAGCCCGACTGCAAGCCCGGCTGCGACTGCGACCGTTATATGGAAGTCTGGAACAACGTTTTCTCACAGTTCTGCAACGACGGAAACGGCAACTACACCGAACTCGAACACAAGAACATCGATACCGGTATGGGGCTTGAAAGACTTGCCTGCGTAATGCAGGGCGTTGACAACCTCTTCGAGGTTGATACCGTCCGTGCAATTCTCAACAAAGTAACCGAAATTGCCGGCAAGACCTACGGCTCCGACAAGAACAACGATATTTCAATCCGCGTAATCACAGACCATACCCGTTCCGCAATGTTCATGATTGCCGACGGCGTTATTCCCTCAAACGAGGGCCGCGGATACGTTCTTCGCAGAATCATCCGCCGCGCCTGCCGTCACGGAAAGCTGCTCGGCATCAACCGCGCTTTCCTGACCGAAACCGTAAGCGTCGCCATCGGAGAGAGCTGCGGTGCTTATCCCGAGCTTGCCGAAAAGAAGGATTACATTCTCAAGGTCATTTCCATCGAAGAGGAAAGATTCGACGCAACGGTTGATACCGGTCTGTCAATTCTCGGAGAAATGATGGAAAAAGCTGAGGGAAAGGTTCTTTCCGGTGAAGACGTCTTCAAGCTCAGCGACACCTACGGCTTCCCGATTGACCTGACGAAGGAAATCGCCGAAGAAAAGGGCTTTGAAATCGACGAAGAAAGATTCAAAGAGCTTATGAAGGAACAGAAGGACCGTGCCCGCGCTGCCAGAGGCAATATAGGCGGCTGGTCGGATTCCGCGAAGGATCTGCTTTCAAAGCTTGACACAACCGAATTCACAGGTTATTCAGAATACACTTCAGACGCAAAGGTTATCGCCATTATCTCGGACAACACGCTTGTTGACGAGATTACAGAAGGTGAATTCACTCTCGTTCTCGACCGCACTCCCTTCTACGGTGAAGGCGGCGGACAGGTCGGCGACACAGGACTTATCTACCTCGGCGACGTAAACGACAGCGATATGACCGCAGTCGTCACCGATACAAAGAAGACAGACGGCATTTACCTGCACATCTGCACTCTTGACCACGGAAGCGTAAAGGTCGGTGACAAGGTTACCGCCGCCATCAACGCAGAACGCCGCGAGTCAATCAAGCGCAATCATTCTTCCCTGCATCTGCTTCAGGCTGCCCTGCGTCAGGTTCTCGGAACCCACGTCGAGCAGGCCGGTTCCTACGTCGACGCCGAAAGAGGACGCTTCGACTTCACACACTTCTCTGCCGTAACCCGTGACGAACTTGCACAGGTTGAGGCAATCGTAAACCGTGTCGTTTTGTCCGGTGTTCCCGTTGAAACAATAGTAACTGATATCGAAGAAGCCAAGAAGCTCGGTGCCATGATGCTCTTCGGCGAAAAGTACGGCAAGGTAGTCCGCGTCGTAAAGATGGGAGACTTCTCAACTGAATTCTGCGGAGGCACCCACGTTGATAACGTATCCAAGCTCGGCCTCTTCCACATCGTAAGCGAAGCTTCCGTTGCATCCGGAGTACGCCGTATCGAGGTTGTCACAGGAACCAACGTTCTTTCGTATTTTGCCGAGAAGGAGGCTCTTATTGCCGAAACCGCAAAGGAGCTCAGACTTCAGAATGCAAACGACATCGCAAAGAAGGCTGCCGCCACCGTTGCGGAGCTCAATGCCGCCAAGCACGAGATTGAAGCTCTCAATTCAAGGCTTGCCGCCACAAAGCTCGACGCAATTATGGGCAATGCCGTAAACGTCGGTTCAGTAAAGCTTGCCACGGCAAAAATCGACGGTATGGCCGTTGACGTCGCACGTTCACTCGGCGATGAAATCAGGGCAAGATTTGCCGACGTTGTTGCAGTTCTTGCCGTCTGCTCTGACGGAAAGCTCAACTTCATCTCAGTCGCCGGTGCCGACGCTGTAAAGGCCGGTGCACATGCCGGTAAGATCGTTTCAGCCGTTGCTGCCGTAACAGGCGGTAAGGGCGGCGGACGTCCCGACAGCGCCATGGCAGGCGGCCGTGACCTTGACAAGGCAGACGCGGCTCTTGCTGCCGCAAAGTCAGCCCTTGAAGGAATGCTGAAATAAGATAATTCAAAAAAAGAGACTGTATAATACCTCGGAGCAAAATCCGATGGATTAAACAGTCTCTTTTTTCTTGCCTTCCCCACGGGTTTTCTTGCCTTCCCCACGGGGGAAGGTGGATTTTTTCGCATCTGCGAAAAAAGACGGATGAGGCTCTTAAAAATAATCTAACCAAATAATCAGATTTCTATTTGTTTTATTTCCAATATCAGTGGTGAATCCGTTACCGGCAGGTTTACAAGAATAACTGATCCCTTTTCCGTATCATAGCTCACCATATCGTCAGGAAGCGCGTAAATTTTACCTTCCGAAGGGTCAAGAATTCTGAAAGCATAATTCTCCTTCTTCGGAAGCCTAAGTGATACCGTCCCTTCATATGTGCTTGTCAGAACGTTGACGGCATTCCAATAGCAGTAGGCAAGAGCACCGTCCGGGCGTCTGAAGCTGAGGCTGCAAAGACTTGAATCATTGCAGTCATAGCCGCCGACCCTGACGGATTTGAGGACAGTGCGCGTAATTCCCGCCTCTTCGTCGCTTATCGGTTTCCACTCATCACTGAAAATCGAAATAAGATATCCAAGCGCATAATATGAGGGCTTCGGTGTATATTCCCCAACGGAAAATCCGTTTTCATCAAAATCAGCCCCAAGCACTCCGAAATATCCGTAATCGAGATATGACGCGACATTTCCGTTTCTGCCGTTCAGAGCTTCTACCATATCCATCGTTGAAAAATATGACGTGAATAAAACTCTTGGGTCATGCAGGTCGCGAATCAGCTCGCGCAAGAGGAACTTTCTCTGCTTTAATGGCGTCCACGCCATACGCTTCAGGGCTCCTGCACCGTCGCTTCTTGACTGAGTTCCGGCTTCACCCTGAATAATTTTTATCTTCGGATTTGCCTGTCTGCAGATTTCCGCAAAAAGACTGTAATGCTCCGCCCTGTGCGTATCATCGGCCTTATAGGCGTGGAAGGAGGCACAGTCGAGCTCTTCGGCAAGTCCCGGAACCGTGAAGGCATCTTCAAAGAAGGCGGGCTTGTTGGGATGAGCAGCTGCAAAGCCTATGGCTTTGGCATTTGAATCGGCAAAGTGAATTGCCTCAGCCGTTGCTTTGGCAAATACTCCGTACTCATAGCCTGAACAGCCGGGATCATTTTCAGCCGTATATCCGTCATGGCGCCATGAGTATCTGCCGTCCGGCTCATTCCAGATTTCGTAATATTCAACACGGCCCGAAAAATGTCTGACGGTCGCCCTGACATAATTCAGCCATGCTTCAAGGCTTTCCCCATTGAGCGGGGGACAGCCGACGGCACCGAAGGCTTCTTTGGCCCGGTCAGTATACAGAGGATTTCCGTAGCAAAGGCAGATCCAGGGCTGCATATGTCTTGAAATGAGGCTGTCCGTTATTTCATCAAGCCAGGAAAAATCGTATACTCCTTTTTCCTTTTCCGTTCTCATCCAGCCTGACTGAAGTCGGACAAAGTGCACCCCTATTGCTGCGAGTCTGTCATAAGCTTTCGACGGATTATACAGATTCCGGTCAAGCTTTTCAAGTCCTATACCGATTCGCGGGCAGGTCTTTTCAGCGGTTCTTCTGAAACTGATATTTCCGCTTTCAATCAGTCTTTCCATAAGAGTTTTTCCTTTCGTTATTCAAAGCAGAGGATATTGGGAAGAAGCTTGAATCCGGCTGCTTCTTTCAATCACAGTTTCAAAGCAGCAGCGTCCAATTGCTTTTGATTTTTCCCGGAATCAATTTAAGCCGGTCGCGGATTTAATCTCTGAATGCTTCCGAATAAATCTTTATATGCTCGCCGAAATGCAGCTCGACGTCAAGGCCGTATGCCTTCCATCCGTTTCCGAGTTCGATGACGAAGGCATTTTCAGCGGGTACGGTTCTGCCGTTTCTGAGAACGCAGACCGGCTTTCCTTCAGCATTGATTTTCAGCGATTCGGGAAGTCCGAGATACTTTCCGGCGTGGTCGGTGGTCCAGCCGTGGTACCCGGCCTGATAATTCGTATCTCCCTGTCTTCCGTCCTCTTCCCAGGTGCTCGGCTTGAAATACCAGCTGCGTGTCCAGGGAAAAACGGGTGTAAGGTTCATCTTTGCGTATTCGTGATACAGTCTTCCGACGTTCACGTCTTCGGGACAGAGAGCCCCGACGGAGCCTCTTCCGTTCCATACGTATCTGAATACCATGGTTTCGGCCTCTTCGCGCGTTTCGGGCGGCGTAACCTTGTTCTCACAGAAGGCATAGACGAAAGGAAGTCTCGGGCACATACGGTGAATGTAAGCGATTCCCGGTGTCATATCGCCGAGCAGTATCATCGTCTGATATTCGGTTCCCGTCTCTTCGATTTCACGTCTGACGATATCAGTGAGCTCCTCAACCTGATAAAAACGTTCAGAGGATTTGATTTCAATAATCGTCTGAAGCTTCGGATATTTCTTTATTGCAGTCAGCATATCCTGAACGAGGTCGACGCTTTCATCCGGATAGTCAGTGCGGCGTCTTTCAAGCATTTCGGGGTAGGTCAGCTCCTCGAAAACGCGCTCTTCACCCGTAAACATTCCGCGGGTGGTCGGATTGTGCATAATCACCGACTTGTGGTCCAGTGAGCGTTTGATATCCACCTCAACACCGTCAAGCCTGTGCTTTCCGGCATTAACGACGGCGCTTACCGTGTTCTCTCCGAATTTTCCGTCCTGCTGGTATCCCTTATGGGCATACATAAAGTAGTGACGCACAAAGGAATTCTCGGGAAATTTACGGTACAGTTCGTAAAGGCTGTCGGGATTATCCGTAATTATTCCGTTTACTCCGTTCAGAAGCACGGACGGGAGTTCATAATACGCAGCCTCTGCGACAACTGTCACAAGGCGGCTCCGGAAGGTCCTGACAGTCTTTCTGTCTGCAAGGTCTGCTCTCAGAATCACGGTCATGGAATGTGCTTCGTGAACGTTTCCGGCAAACTTCAGGACATTCGGGATATGCTTTACCGCTCTGCAGTCAACAATACAGTGCAGAGCCGGCATTGCCGCGAAAGCCGTATCGAGCAGACCTCTCTTTGCGTAAGTGACGCAGAGTCCTGCATTGGCAATATTGTTTTCAAAAACGAATTTTTCAAGCGCCTTGACCGTGCGCAGGCTGTCAAAGCAGAAAATGGGAACAAAGCAGTCTTCTATGTTCAGACAGTCATACAGTGTTCCGATGACTTTTCCATTTGAGTCAAGCACGTTGAGCTTTTCGTCGACGCGCAGAAAAACGTTCTGAGGCTTCTGCGCCCTGACCTTCTCTGCAAAATCGCTTTCTGCCCACATTCCCACAACCGGGGCTGCGGCAATATTTGTCACGGCATCTCTGTATTCTTTGAGAAAACCGTCTCTGTAACTGAGATATAAAGGTTTTACTGACATAATGATTTCTTCCGTTTCTTTTTCACATTAATCACCCTTGTGATTGTTTTTGTCATTGTACACCATATTATCGGGTTTGTCAATAGAAAAGCAACGACCAAGAACTCTCTGATTTGCAAAAGCGCAGATATAGTTTCCACCTGCTTGTTTATTGTACATTGATGCTGCTGATTATTACCACAGAATTGTAATTTTATTTAACTTTTTAACTTTTTTATCTTGACCAATTAAGTTAAATACGTTATAATTACGCTGTTGAGAATATTCGGAGGTTTCTGAAAATGACAATTGACGAAATAAAAAAGAAAATTGCCGAATTGCCAAAAGGCGGAATTACGGTTAAAAAAATACCCAGGAAAAAAGTCGAAGGATACTATACCTACACGGTATATCAATGGTCTGAAAACGGAAAACAACGCTCACGCTATCTTAAAGGCGATGAAATTCAAAAAATGACTGCTCTGATTGAAGAACGCAAGCAACTTGAAGTACAATTAAACATCTTGGAAAGTCCAGACGCCGAATCATCTGCGGTCTTCTTCACAAATGTTCAAACCGATAAAGCACTGAAAGAGCTGATTAATAGCGTGTCAGGACTCAGGAAACGAGAAATTTTCAGCTCGCTTGAAGAATATGTTTTCGGTAATGAATACAACAAGGTTTTTATTCTATACGGGTTACGCCGTACAGGAAAAACCACTATGATTAAACAGGTAATATCCGAAATGACCGAAGAACAATTCTCAAGGACAGCTTTCATTCAAATCAATGCCCGCGATGATTTGGGAAAACTGAATCAGGATTTGAGACGTCTTTTTGACAAAGGATATCGGTATGTATTTCTGGATGAAATCACTTTATTAGAGGATTTTATTGAGGGCGCCGCACTGTTTTCGGATATCTATGCTGCTTACGGTATGAAAGTTGTTCTGTCCGGCACTGACTCCCTTGGCTTCTGGATTTCCAAATCCGAAGAATTATACGACAGATGCAGAATACTACATACGACGTTTATTCCATATCGGGAATTTGAAAATGTTCTCGGAATAAACGGAATCGATTCGTATATTCAATACGGCGGCACTATGAGTATCAGCGGCAATCATTACAACACTTTTGCCGGTAAATCCGATACTGACGAATATATTGACAGTGCCATTGCTCACAACATTCAGCATTCTCTGAAATTCTATCAGAATGAAGGACATTTCCGGCATTTGTACTCTCTTTATGAAAAAAACGAGTTGACAAGTGCAATCAACAGAGTCGTGGAAGACATCAACCACCGCTTCACGGTGAACGTACTTACACGTGAGTTCAAGTCCGGGGATTTATCTCTTTCCGCAAGGAATCTTCGTTCAGAAAACGATATACTTGACAGAATAGACAGAGATGCTGTTACTGAATATCTGAAAGACCTTCTTGAAATCAAAAACAAATCAGAGCAAGCCGTTGAGATTGACTCCGTACACGAGCTGGAAATAAAAGAGTATCTAACTGCACTTGATTTAATTAAAGCCATTCCTGTTGCCGATATTGATGCCTTCGGAAAAAGCGAGGAAAGAATCACTTTTACACAGCCCGGACTTCGATATTCGCAGGCAAAATCACTGGTGGACTCCCTTATGCGAGACAAGGTGTTCTCATCTCTTTCGTTTGGCGACCTTAAATATGTTACCGAACGCATTCTGAACGAAATCAAGGGCAGAATGCTGGAAGATATTATTTTGCTTGAAACAGCAATGGCAAATCCGGATAAAGAAGTGTTCAAACTCCAATTCATTGACGGTGAATATGATATGGTAGTGTTTGACTGCCAAAACGGAGGGTGCTCGATTTATGAGATCAAATACAGTACAAGCATCGATGAAAAGCAGTTCCGTCATTTGATTGATCCGGAAAAGAGCGAAAAAACAGAGTTCCGTTACGGAGAAATCCAAGGACGTTACGTTTTATACCGCGGAGAAAATACAATCAGAAATTCAATTCAATATCTGAATGTCGAAGAGTATTTGAAATCACTCGCTCATTGAATGCAATGCGTTGCTCATTCTTTTCTTGAGCATACCGAGCCGTTTAACGCCAAAGCCCGCCTCCCTTTTGGGGAAGCGGGCTTTTGGAGTTGTGACTTAATGTTTCTTATAAACGGCAGCACATCCGAGAATTGAGACGAGAGCCACGATTCCGGCAGCAGCGGAAGCGCCGCATCCGCTCTTTTTTTCTGCGGGAGCTTCTGTGGCGGGAGCTTCGGTTGCAGGAGCTGCAGCAATATCTTCAGCCTCTGTTTCAGGGGCAGCAGTTGTTTCAACAGTTTCTTTTGTTTCAGGGGCCTTGGTATCGGGAACGGCAGTTGTTACGGCAACAGTAGTTGCGGCAGCAGTTGTTACTTCCTCAGTGGTTTCCTCTACAGCAGGCTGAATGTTGCCCTTGTAAATCTTGAAATCACCGACTGATACCGTTCCGGCATCCCAGAGCCAGAGACAGGCTGTGATATAGCTGGGCTGTTCTTCATTGGGGGTATTGGGAATATTTTCGTAAATACCCATATATTTGTAATCATGCTTACCGTCTGCTTCCTTGGCATAGAAGGTCAGTGTTCCGTTGACACCGTCGACTACGACTCTGAAATACTGACGGTTGTTTGTACCCTCGTGGAATCTCCAGAGGTCGCCGTCAAGCATGTGCTGGGCAGTACCGTTTCTGATACCGGTGGCGGAAGCATAGTATTCGTCCTTCTTTGTGAAGAAACCGTAGGTTGCACCGTCAGTTGCACGAACGAGTCTCATACCGACTCTTGTAGTAAGTGGGTCACTGACTTCACACCAGAACTCGAGGGTATATACGTATCCGGGGAATTCATACTGTGTAAGCTTCGGTCCGTAGAAGTTTCCACCCGTTGTGTCGGGATGCGAAGCGGTGATTGACTTGCCGTCTGCGGAAGCAGTGTTTGTTCCGGCGCCGCAGTCATTGTACCATTCCTGGTTTGTAACGTCACCGAAGTCAACCTCGTAAAGAAGGTCTCCGTCTTTGGCAACTGCATACAGGGGATCCTGCTCTGCGTTTGCAGTGATGAGTGCCATGGCTGATACAACCATAACGAGGGAAAGAATTACGCTGAGAATTCTTTTGGTCTTCATGTGTTTTGTCCTCACTTTTGAATTTATTTTATTTTAAGATCGGCATAAATCGGGTAGTGGTCACTTGTCCACTTGGTGTATTTGCTTACAATGATATGATACCTGAGGGATTCGAACTTTCCGCCTGAGAACAGAATATGGTCAATCGGAACCGACGAGCCGGTTGCCATATTGCCGAGCTCATGGTATGACCCGTAACCGACGTTCGAGCCTCTTGTTGCGGAATTGAAGCAGGAGTCCGTAAAGCCGCCTGAAATCAGGGTATTATAGGCCGTCTCACCGCGCTTTGTATACAGGTCACCGCAGATAACCGTCGGGATATCGCCGTATTTTTTACGTATATCTTCGGCGCAGCTGAGAGTGTCTTTGGCAAAATTTCCGACAGCCTGATCCCCGTAGTGATTGTTGATTACGGCAAAGCGTTTTCCTGATTGGGTTTCAAGTAAAACCCAGGTGATGGAATGAATCCACCACTTTTCGCTTGTGTATCTGAAGCCTCCGTCAACGTATTTTAAGCCGGAATTTTTTCTTACGGCAATGGGTGTTGCCTGAACGTGCTTCTGAAGCTTAATCAGGTCATTGGTGTAACCAGTCCAGTCCCCGTTGAACACGTCTTCAAATTCGGGGAAAATAATATCGTAATATCCGGACAGGCTTCCGCTCAGATATGTAAGAGGATTTGCATAAAATTCATTGAAGCAGATAACGTCAACCTGATATGCAAGATACACGTCCGTCATATATTCACAGCGCTTCTGAGTTGCTATCTTCTGGTCATCCATCCAGAGCACGTTGCTGGTCATTACTCTGACGTCGGCAGCCGAATCTCTGTCACCCTTGAGAGCGGTGCCGATATCACCGTTCAGAACGATTTCAGAAAGCTCGGCATTTTTTTCCGTCTTTGCACTGAGAGCATCGCAGAAGGCCGACACGGCAGCATCCATAGTGGCTGCTCCCTCACCGATAAAAAAATACTCTTTACCGTTCGGAATATCTGCCCAATAGTAATTCGGTCTGTCGAACTGAGCGACCGTATTCTGACTGAGTTCAGAACCCTTGAAGGTACCGACGTAAAACACGCAACCGGCGTCCTTCGGGGCGGTGTTTGCAACCTTCAGCTGGGTTCCGTAAGCCTCTTCAAAAAAACCCTTGAGAGTCTCTGCGCTGCCTTTTGAGGAAAGCGTACCGTCATAGATTACCGTTGCAGTGCGTATATCCGTTCCGTTGAGTGTGATAGTATCGAATTTTGTCTGCATCTTCTTTGAAATCAGACTGTCTGAAGAAATAACGAGCTGAGTGACGGTATCAGACAAATATTTTTCGGCAAAGGCCTGTGCGGCTTCAAGCAGCGCCGAATCAGAGCCGGCCGAGATATAAATGCGGTCTCCTGAAATCGTACTTTTGTATTCGTCTGTCTTAAGACCTTCGGCAAAGCCGGCTGATAACTCATCGTCGATAACACCGACGACTATAGCCTTCGTGATGTCGATTTTCTGATATTCTGCCGAGAAATCCGTAGTGATTTTGATATCCGCACCGGTTGCATCTTTGAAAGCGTCTCTGATGGCACGGCAGGCATTTACAACGGTTTCAGAGGTATCCTCCCCGCGGACTATAACGTAATCCGTAGCTCCGTCCGCAAAAACGACAAGTTCTGTCACGTTTGTTTCAGCTTCCGTTTCGGAAGGAGAATCAAGCTCCTGTTTTTCACAGGAAGCAAAGGGCAGGCAGAGAGCAATCAGAAGAAAACAGGTAATTATTCTGATTGTTTTACTCATGATATCTTATCGAGAAGCTTTTCGATATCCTTCTTGTACTGTGTTTCGTAGGCTTTCCAGGTTGAGGTCCAGCCCTGATCGCCGTTGTTGATATATCTTCTTACCTGAAGGTTCGTGTTCTGGTTTGAGAAGCAGAGACCGTACATATTTCCGAAATCGAAGACGATGCTTTCACGTATGATGTCGTACATTCTGGAAGCATCTGAGTCAACCGACTTTCTCAGCTTCAGATACTGCTCATAGTAAGCGGGGCATACGGTTCTGTAAGCGCCTGAAGCCAGTGCTTCGAGAACGGCTGTTGACATTGCGGGGTCAACGGCATCGTTCGGTACAGCCCAGACGTCATAGGTGTTTGAGAAATGAGTGCAATAGCTTTGCTGGTCCTCATTGTATTTCGGCATCGGGATTGCGGAGTACTCAAAGTTTATATCCTGCCTTGTGATTGCAATGGCAGACAGATAGAACATAGCTCTGTTTTCCTTGAACATCTGATACTGGGACGGATCGCTTTTGTAAACGCCCTGCAGATTGTGGAATTTTGAATTGAACCAGTCAAGGAAGTCAACGGTTTCCTGGCTTGAAAGTGTGAATTCATATTCATCGGCGCTCTTGACCTTTGTGGTGATAAAGCCTGCCGCATAATACCAGCCTTCGTTCCAGACACCGTTGCCTGAACACAGTCCGTAGGTGTCACCGGCTGTCTTGCCATCAACCTTATCAGTATCCTCATATACGTCTGCAACCATTGTGAACATCTGTTCCATCGTCCACTTGCCTTCGTCAACGAGTTTATACAGTGTGTTTACGTCAATATTGTATGCGGAAGCAAGGTCAATGTTGATGTAAACGGCAAGCATATTCTTAATCGTGTTGTAGGAGGCGTTATCAGTCATAAAGTAAACCTTGTCATTGACGGCAATGGACTGATAAGCTCCCTTGCCCCACCAGGGCTTGTCGAAATTGACGTATGAAGAACTGTCATTCAGGTCATAAAGCAGTCCCTTGTTCGCCATCATGGCCGGGGTCATATTGTAAGCAAGAACGAGATCGTAATCGTGATTTCCGGAGCGGCTTGCGGCAATAACTGCATTGGTGAAATTGGCGGCTCCGTCATATGCTCCGGCTTTTCTGATAAAGCTGAATTTCATATTGAGTCTTTCTTCAATTCCGACCTGTCTTGAGAAAATTGCGGAATCAAGCAGACCGCCGTCCCCCTCGTCTTCGAGGAAGGAGTACTGAAATTGCTGATCGTCACAGAGAACGTTAAAAACGGTTCCGTCAGGGAATTTCAGGCTGTCGGGAATGTCGTCAGGAACGTATTCGGGTTCGGTTGTTTCTTCCGCTGCGGCAGTCGTCTGTGCGACGGCGGCGGTGTCCGTATTGTCGTTCTCAGTTTTGCCGCATGAGGCAAAGACCGTGACAAGTGACAGAAGCATCAGAAGTGCCAATATGGCCGAGAGTGTCTTTTTCATTAAGTATCCTGCTCCTTTTATGTTATTAAATAATATTTATTAATTATATCACCAAATGGCTTTTTGATCAATATAAAAAAGTCTCATCGTCTGTGTCAAGTTTTTGTAGGA
>DCGL01000163.1 GCA_002314565.1 Clostridiales bacterium UBA1779 | reverse complement strand
GTCCCCCGGCTACACGCCCTCGGTTCGATTATTCCGCGTCTTTTGCTCTGATAATAAATCCGACTATTGTTTTTTTGCAGGGATTCGGCCCTATGAAGTTATCAAAGCGGGCTCCCTGACCGGACTCAAGGCAGAAGCCGTGACCCCCGTCCATGGCGTAGCCGAGAGGCAGGGCTGTCTGATTGTGGTCCTTGAAGCCGATAATATCGCCGGGCAGAATTTCGCCTGATGCGATAAGGGCCGGCATATTTGTATTGCGCTCCCTTACGTCGATAACGTCAAAGTATTTGTTGAAAAAATCTGCGCAGCCGGTCGAAAAAACGTATCCGAATGTACCGTCGTACTTATGGTTGTAACTTCCGCTTGTGTAGAAGCCTGCGTCCTTCATAGCCCAGTTGCCGAGTATTACGCAGTTCGTTGAACGGATTCCCGTCCTGCGTGCTTCGGCGACGGTGCTCTTGTAACCGGAATTCGCGTATGTGAAGTAGATTCCCTGAGTCTTATCATATTCGAGAATCGCCTGAAGCTTGTAGCAGCTGCGGCAGATTCTGTCCTGAATCGAGAGGAAATCAGCGGGATCTGCATCATCCCAGTTATCTGCCTCGGTGGAGTTGAACTGTGGCACTCCTTCTTCCAGAACGACTTCAACAGTCCCCGACTTATCAAGATACTGATCTATGAGCGTGTAGATGACCTTCTGAGCCATTGTCGGGGTCAGGCAGCAGAGATGCAGGTCTCCGTCCTTGAAGTAAATCTCGGTTTCGAATCTTGACGGAGTGCTTCCGTCCGCTTTTTTCCCTCCGATTATGATTTTGTGCCCGTCACCCACGGCTGAGGAGGCCTTCGAGTTCAGTCTGACGCCGCAATATTTCGTGAAAAACGTTTTCAGCGTGTAGTCGGGGAGCTCCCAGATTTTCAAGCTGTCAAGCACAATCGTGAAATCTTTAAGTTCAGTCCCGTTGATTGTCACCCGCGTAATCACAGTGGTTTCAACACCGTTGACGGCAAAATTTTCGGTAAATTCCATATCATCCCCCAAACAATTTTCAACAAAATAGTTCGCTGCATTTGAGAGCGCCTTATCTGTCGTGGCAGCAATCACAAGTTTTTTGTTAATCACGCAGATTATATAGCCGGAGCCCTCAATTTTCGACAGTGCCTCTGCCGTTTCCGGTCTGTTGGTGTTTCCGAAGAGCAGTTCAAATTCAGAAGGAGCTTTACCCTCGGCAAGCCAGTCGGTGGTCATACTTATCTTTTGGTTCTTCTCTTTGACTGCCTTTTTAAAAATGAGAAAGGCATTGAGCTCCGCCTGCCCGGCCTCTTCGTCGCGAACCATAATGTAATCCGAACCGGGTCCGAAGAAATCAAGAGTATTTAGCTCCTGTCCGGTTTCGGCGGTCACGGTTATTGCCTGCGTATTATCAACCTGCGTCTCATTCGCTGTTCCCGACTGCGACGCGCACGCCGCCAGCGTCAGCAATTCAATTAAGCTAAGTCCGAGGATTAGCACTCTTTGGGCTTTAATTTTCATTGCAGTCCCCCCTTGCTTTGTGCATAAATTATAGCATATCGGAAGAAATATATCAACATTAATAACAGAACTCCCCGCCGGATGCCGACGGGGAGTTCGTTTGCTTTAATCAAGCTCTTCAAGAGACTGATTGAATGTTTTCAGTCTGTTGTTTATTACGTTTTTGTTTGCTCTGAGCATCGATGCAGCGGCCCCGGTATTGTAGATGGAGTTTACACAGGCATTAATCTCAGTGCAGAACAGATCGGAAAGCTCGTACAAAACCGAGTGACGTATGATATCCAGCAGCTGCTGAGCCTTGGGATCCGATACTCTCTTGGCCTTAATCGTCGTTTCATAATATGCCGGAATAAGCTTTTCCGATGAATCATAAGCCCAAAAGTCCATTATGACGGCAATTCTGTCGGTATCGACGGAATCCGAGTTCGGAACCGCCCTGATCAGTGAAAATTTGTCAATCTTATGATAATAATCGGTCTGGTCTTCGTTGTACTTCGGATTCGGAGCCACGCCATAGTCGGTCGGCATTTCCTTCAGCTCGTCGCAGAGGTTGATTCCTCCCTGTACGAACAGATAATGTCCGTTGCTGAACATTCCTCTTCCGAGCGTCCATTTGTCCGGATATCCCATATAACCTGATGCAGAAGCTGCCTTGCTGTTCTCGTCATACGTCAGACCGTATGTCCCGCTGACCAGCGCGCTCTTGAGAATATCAGTGATTTTCTGAACCTTCTCAATATCATTTTCAAGGGTACATACAAGCTTTCCTTCAGCATCAATATCAGTAAACTTGAGCCCGCATCCGGTGAAGAAATGCATATTGTTGCCGTTGGATTCGCCTGTCTCAATGATAATTCCGTATGTGCCGAGCGTCCCGTCCGTACGCAGATCGGATATGCTCTGAACCAGAGTGACAAAGTTTTCAAGAGTCCACTTGTTTTCGTCGATATACTCATAAGGGCTCTTCAGCTTATAATCTTCAATAAGCTGCTTGCTCCAGAACAGGAATCTGGCATAATCGAGGTTAACCGTCGTTACGTCATTGACAAAGAAATACAGTTTGTCGCCGATGGCATACCCTTCGGCGCAGTTTTCATCCCACCATGGTCTGGAGTAATCAATATCAAGATAATTCAGATTGTACAGTACTCCGTTTGTCACAACGCTTCCGAGCGTATTTCTCTGGTCGAGAACTATATCGTATGGCAAATCGCCTGCGTTGATATCCTGAAGCAGCGTTGAATACGGAGATGTCTTTTCAAGAACTTTTATATTTATATTGTACTTGTCCTTGAGGTCCTGATTTCTTGAATATACGGCATCGTTGACCACATCGCCGTTTACATTGTCGGAAATAATGTGACGGTAATAATAGTTCGTGGCTTTTCTTGCGTAGATTACAAAATCATCCCCCTGATAATCCGCCGCCGGAAACTGCGGAGCGGTCTCAACGGGCTCAGTAGATTCATCAAGAGAAACAGCCGAAGATACGGGGGTATCTGTGTTTGCCGGTGCCTCTGTGTTTCCGCAGGAAAACAGCATCGGACACAGCAGGCCGAGCGCAAGAAGCAGAGCTGAAAGTCTGACAGTCTTCTTCATTTTTATATAGTATATGTATAGTTGACTTTCCGATGAAGGAGTATCAAAAATACAGTTTTCCTTTCACAAAATTAGAAGTTGTTCTGATTATTTGCTTTTCAGTCCTGCTTTTTTCTCTTGACGAACACAAGAGCGGGAAGAATCATTGCGAGTATTGCAGAGCCGACGGCAGAGCCGCATCCGCTCTTCTTTTCTGCAGCCTTTGTTTCGGGAGCCTGTGTAGCGGGAGCCTCTGTTGCAACGTCAGTAGCCTCGGTTTCAACCGGCGCCTCGGTTACGGGAGCCGTTTCGGCAGCAGTGGTAACTTCAACTGTCGTTACTTCAACTGTGGTTTCTTCGACTTTGATTTTTGCTTGTCCGCTGGTTACCTTATTTGTAAGGTCTTCATAAGCTCCGGCAATTTCAGTGTCTGTAAGAGCTGTGTTGTAAAGCTTTGCTTCAAGAACGGTATAAGGGCTCTTTGAACCGATTTCTTCTGCGGGGTATGAGGGATTCAGACCGATACCGAGAACGTCATAATAGGCTTTTCCGATTTTGAAATCGGCGGTTCCGTAGCTGCCTTCCTGTGCGAGCTTACCGTTGATAAAGAGACGGATCATATTGGTCTTCTGATCGTATACTCCGACGAGATGAACCATTTCGCCGTAATTGAACTTGCTCTCATCAGCGCTTCCGCTGCCTGCCCAGGCATAATTTGAATTTCCCTTTGTTGCTCCGGCGTCTGTACCGCCGTTGCTTCCGATATGGAAGAATGCGTGTGTTCCCTTGAAGTCATAAAGTGCAACTCCGCCCGAATAGCAGCTTGCGAACAACGGAACTTCGACTGTGACGTCTTTGTCAATCTGCATATAGACTTCCATAGTAAAGCCGCTGTTGATAAGCTTGCCCCAGGCCTCAACTGAAGGGATAAGCGTTGTGTTTGTCAGTCCGAGCTCAAGATACTCGGCGGCCTTGTCTGCATAGTAGCCGGTTACCGTGTAGGATTTGTCGCCGATTTTGACGTCTGTGTCCTTAACAGAGCCACCGCAAACCGTAACTGAATAGTTCCCGGCAGCATCATACGGAACACCGTTTTTATCGAATTCGAGGTCGAAGAATGCCTTGGGAAGAGTAATTGCCTGTGAACAGACCGGGATCATTGATGTGCACAGAATCGCAATGATTGCGACTGCGAGAATTCTTGCTGTGAAACGTTTCATGGTTTTTCTCCTTTCGGTTTTCGGGTCAAAATAATATTTATTCTCTGGGTAAAGAGATCGGTAATGTGACTCCGTTTCCGTTTTCATCAGGGAACGGGGTAAGTTCATCGTTTCTGACGCTTTCGCGGTCTGCAGGATCCCGGAAATTCGGAATTCTGAAGTTTTCGCCGTGATTCAGGCAGCTTCTCCAGCCGAGAATTGCCGCAGCGGACATCGCAACACTTCTGTATACGTCAAAGAAGGGATCTGCGTCATTGAGAAGATAATCGACTATGTGTCTTGTCACCCAGTAATCTCCGCCGGCATGACCTGCATCCTTCGCCTTCTCTCCGTCCTCTCCGTATTCGCTGAGAGGAGCGGGCACGATTTTTATCTTGTTTTCTTCATCTTCAGGCTTCGTATGGGACAGCCAGAACAGTCTTGCTCTCTCACTTCCGATATTTTCACCGACCTCAACGCTTGCCACGTCACCTACGATGCGGTAACGTGTATAATCGCTTGCCATTGCCGTGCATCCGGTAAATCTGGCAATCATACCGTTGCTCATCTCGCAGAAAAGAATCGCGGTTCCGTCATAATTCTGTCTGCAATCCCCCATGGTATTGAAGCAAAGGTCGGATTTTGCAGTTCTTGCCGAAACGTAAAGGGGCTCGGAATCGGTTGCAAACATTATCGGACCGAGGGCATGGGTGCAGTAGTAGGTTCTCGGCATCCACAGTCTCCAGTGATACTGTCCGGTCGGAGCAAGATCAAGGCATTCCTTGCGTGAGCCCGAATGGTTGTATTCTCCTTCTGCATACATGCAGGTTCCGAGTGCTCCGCTTTTTACAATCTGATTCATTTTCAGATTGGAAGGAGCATACTGGTAGTTTTCGGCAAGCATATACTTACGTCCCGTGCGTTCAACCGCTTCACAAAGCTCAACACACTCGCGAAGAGTTCCGGCAGCAGTGCATTCGCTGATTACGTCCATACCTGCTTCCATACACTTTATGGCATAAGGAGCATGCTGGTAGAAGTAATTTGCAAGGAACACGGCCGTCATTCCGTTTGCTTTGCCGTATTCAAGAAAGCTGTCAAAGTCTTCAAACAATGCACAGTCTGAAAACGACTTGATTTCATCAAGCTTCTTTCTTCTCTTGTCGCAGACTGCCAGCAGTTCGATTTCAGGCTGTTTGACAAAAAGCTTGGCATAGTGCTGACCTCTCCAGGCACCGAAGACACCCATTTTGATCTTTTCCATTTTAATTACCGTAGCTTTTGCTTAGCAAAAGCTTCCTTTCTTTTGTTTTTGCGGCGGGTTTTGCGAAGCAAAATTGCCGGTGTTCAGCCGGCAAATGCCGCAAAACAGTGATTGAAAGATTTATCTTTCAATCTTTCCTCTTTTTCCAAAAACCGGAAAACAATTTTTTCTTGACTTTTTATATCGGTTTATGTATAATTCGATAATAACAATTGCCGTTGCGGCAATTTGATGATTATTTCTTTACTCAACAATTATATCACTTAAATAATTATGAGTATATGGAAATAACACATAGAATTGTGTAATATTCTCATATTCGGGGCAGGAAAATACAATGTATGTTGATAACGTATGCAAATTTGTCAATGAAAAAAACAAGTCTTCCGGCTATTCGTCGGCTTATTTCGTTTTTGAGAGAAACGTAAAGAAACCCATATTTTACACCGACATTTACAACAAGATTTATTGCATTACAAACGGTCACGGAATTCTTCATCTTGACGGAAAAACCGTTTCTCTGAACACTGGGGACGTCTTCTTTTCTTTCCCCGCAAAACAGTTTTCAATTGAAGGGTCAGACAATTTTCAGTTCTATTTTGTAGGTTTTTCAGGAGCTGCAAAGGCATCGCTGATGGAGCGCGCCGGTGTCAGCAAACAGAACTTTTTATTTCATCCGGATACAAAGGTTCAGAAAACCTGGCAGCACTGCTTTGAAATTTCGGACAATCTGAATCTGGATATAATTATCGAATCCGTAATTATCTATACTTTCTCAGTCATCATTCACGAAAATAACGGTGAAAAAGACAAGATGCCGAAGGAAGAACCGATATTCAGAATCAAGAAAATAATCAACGACAATCTTTTCGACAAAAACCTGAATCTCGATATGATTGCCGAAGCAAGCTCTTATAATAAAAACTACATTTCAACCCTTTTCCGTCAGCAGGAAAATATGACGCTCATCAGCTACATCACCTCACTTCGCCTTCAGCTTGCCGTTTCCCTAATGGAAAACGGGCACACGTCGGTCAAGGACATTTCCGATATGAGCGGATTTTCCGATTCAATGTATTTTGCAAAAGTCTTTCGCAAATATTACTCCAAAAGCCCGAGTGAATACATCTGGGAACTTTCGGAAACCAAAAAAGACAAAGTCTGAACGCCAAATTAAAAGGAGTCCTAAAGCCTTCGCTTTTCGGACTCCTTCTTTATTAAAAAACATTTAAATTCCGACGATTACACCGCTATCAACGGTATTACTCTTATCAGCACCATATAAAGCACCGTGCCGACTGCAATGCTGAGAACCGCTTTTCTTTTCCAGAGGTGAACCCCGGCAACTGCGGCAACAGAGATTACCAGAGGAATCACCTCGCCGGCTTCCCCGAAATTACAATCCTTCAGGCAATATACGACAAGCAGCCCCATCATCGCCGCGGGAAGAACTTTGCCGAGATACTCAACTGCTTTCGGCAGCTTTTTCGTGTTTTTGAACACAAGGAAGGGTAAAAATCTCGTAAGGGCCACCCCGAACCCAAGTATTGCAATCATTACGAGAATCTGAAGCTCACTCACGGTCAATCACCTTCTTCCCTGCAAACAGAACGGAGGCAATCATTGCCATTGAAATGACTATGAAGTACGTTTTGCCGAAAGCAATCAGCGAGACTGCGCTTGCCGCCACTCCGACGATTCCGCTCAGAATTCCGGATTTTGTCTTCATCTGTTCAATAAAAAGAACGACGAACAGTGCAGTCAGCACAAAATCCAGGCCTTCGAGATTGAGATTTATTGCAGTGCCGAGAATCGCCCCGACAAGCGTCCCGGAAACCCAGTATATGTAGTCGAGCAGCGTGACAAGGACGTAAAACTTCGAAGGATTTACGCCGTCTTCGGGTTCAGCGGTTGACAGTATTGAAAACGTTTCATCCGTCAGCCCGAAAATCAGAAAGGGCTTCGCCATCTTAGTTCCTTCGTATTTTTTCAGCATCGGTATGCCGTAAAACAGGTGTCTTGCACTCAGCATAATGCCGAGAAGCAGCGCTCCTATAGGGTCGAAGGAGCCCATCAGCGGAACCGCGGCAAACTCAAGCGCCCCAGAGTATATTACAAGGCTCATCAGCACCGGAACCCACCAGGCAAAACCTTCGCTCTTTGCAAGCAAGCCGAAGGTCATCCCCAGAAAAACGTATCCTGCCATTACCGGGAGTGTCATCCTGAGGGCATAGTAAAAATCTTTTCCAAACCTTTTTTTCATATTAATCTTATTAATTGTCACTTTGTCTTATCGTACGGAGAAACTCAACCGAGCAGCTCTTCAATACTGCATTCAAGCGTCCGGCTCAGGCTCAGCAGGGTTCCGCCTTCGGCCTTCAGGAGTCCGTCGTCGGATTGCTCGTACACTCTGATTGAGTGGACGACTACACATAACCCATAAGACACATCCACTTGTTCTTTCATAAAAACCAGTCAAGCCATACGGCAACGAAAAACGGTCACTGACGAGTGTTATCAATTAGTACCGTTTATTCCTTCCACCCGAGATGGTCAATATAAACAAAATCAAATCTGATTTGTTTTTCCGGATTCGAACTGACCAAATATGCCATTATTTTTTTAAGTGTCAGTTCGGCATCATCGGCAAGAACAAACATATCGTACGTTGTATATTCAGCATCCTCATCGGCATCTCCTGTAAAATGCAGAAGATACTTATATTTTTCTTCGCTTTCGAGTTCCTTATCCGTACTGCTGCGGGTTTTGATACTGTATTCTTTACCGTCATACTTAACATAGCTGAAGTACAGAACGGGATAATCGTCCTTGTTCTGTTCGTAATACTCTTCACTGACGTTATCGTCTTCGTCGAGAGTATAATAGTTCGCAACAACGACTTCAGCTACTTCGCCTTTCCCGGTTGCCGCATAAAATTCATTCCAGACGTCTTTACCGGAAGAGCAGCCCTTCTCTTCAAATACTACGACGGCTGAACTTTTTGCAAGTTCAAGCGCTTCATCGGCAGAGCATTCGGTATAAAAAAGCTTTTCAAGCTCGCTGCGCTCCTCAATATTCCCGGCTTTATTACCGGAACAGGAAGCAAGCAGCAGAAGAGCCAGAATTGCAGACAGGATGGATACCGTTCTTTTCATTTGATTTCTCCTTTTTGTGAACAGGGGACCGTTTCCGGTGCGCCAGGGGACGTAAGTGGTGGTGCAATTTTGCACCACCACTTACGTCCCCTGGCTACATTATTCCTCAAACAGATTTTTCAGAATGTTTCTGCGTATTGTAAAAGCGGGGCCGCTGAGAACGTGCATGGCAAGGAAGGCCGAAAGATGCTTTTCGGGGCTTACAATCTGGAACGAGCCGGCGGCTCCTGCCCATGAGAATTCGCCGATGGGGGAACCGGTCTCATTCGGGAATCTGTCGCAGACGCGGACGCCGAGACCGTAGGTGTAGCCGTCGCCGTAGGCGTCGGGAACAAGTTCGTTTACGATTTCGTGTGGCAGCTTTTCCGTACGCATAAGCTCAACGGTTTCAGGCTTCAGAATGCGGACTCCGTTAGGACCGAGACCGAAATTGCAGAGAGTTTCGCAGAAGGTTTCAATGTCGTCGACAGTTGAAACAAGGCCGGCTCCGCCTGAATCGTAATCGGGACCGAGAATAAAACCGTTGCGTTTGGTGCGCTGGATGTATTCTTTGGTTTCGGACTTGTAGTTGAACTGAGGCTCCATACGTGCATCGATTTCATCGGTGACGTGCCAGTAAGTATCATTCATTCCGAGAGGCTTCAGAATGGTTCTTGTAACGTAATCCGAGAACTTCTCGCCGGTGATAATCTCGGCGACTGCGGCAAGAATATCGTGTGAAATTCCGTATCTGAACATCTCGCCCGGGTCTGATCTCAGGGGAATATTTGCGAACTCCTCAACCGCCGCAACGGTGCTGAAGTGACCCTGAGTTTTACGGTCGATGCTGCCGATTACTTCTGCCGGGAACACATATGTAAAGCCGGAGGTCATCTGAAGCAGGTTCTTTATTGTCGGAACGGACTTTGCAGGTCTGAGTGTACCGTCTTTTTCCTTAACCGTAAGGTTAGCAAAAGCCGGAATGTATTCCGAAACCGGAGTGCCGAGGCTGAGCTTCCCTTCCTCATACAGCTTCATAAGCGCCGCGACCGTTATCGGCTTGGTGCAGGAGTACATATAATAATATGCCTTGTCTTCCGGAACGTGAACGGCCCCGCCTTTTTTGCGGAAGACCTCTTTGCCGTCCTGCTTTACGACCATTTCGTAGCCGGGCAAACCGGCTTTTTCAAGGGAATCGAGATATGATGCGAGTAAATCGAAGTTTTTCATATTGAACCTTTATATATAATTGTAATTTTTTAGTCTGAACGCGTTTGAACAACTGCGTTTCCGAAGCACTGTCCTTTGTTGATTAACTATATTATTATATCAAATAATGACGCTCTTTTCAAGTTTTTTTTAGCCGTGGGACGAAGCGAACCGTCCCATGGCTCGCTTCGCCCCATTGTCCGTAAAAAAAGCTGACAGGAAGCAAAGCTTCCTGTCAGCCGGGTTAAGTTGATTATCAGTTTTCTTTTCTTCTGACGATAACTGCAGCGGATGCAATGACGGCCACGATGGCAATGATTGCGAACCAAACGGAGTTATCGCCGGTTGTGGGAGGAGTTACAACTACGGGTTCAGTTACAACAGCCTCAGTGTATACGGGAGCAGCAGCGGGAGTTCCTTCGATTGTTACTCTGGAAGGATCTTCTGTTCCGCCGTAAAGAGGAGCGGCAGTGTTTACGGTGTAGCAGTTCTTGATAAGGTAAGCAAATCCTGAACCTTCGGCAACTGCCTTATCCGTATTTCCGATGAATTCACCGACCTTACCGGTGCCGGTGATTGTTCCGTAGTTATCGCAGTTGACAATTTCAACGGAAGTCCAGGAATATCTGGTTGTTCCGAGGAAACCTGCGGCATGGTTGCCTGCTGTGGTAACGTTACCCTTGTTCTTGCAGTTTGTAAATGTAATCTTGCATCCGGCTGAACCGACGAATCCTGCAGCTCCGGCATATGCGGCAGCTCCTGTTGAGGGGGCTATGATATTACCGTTGTTTACGCAGTTTGTGAAAGTCAGAGTGTAAAGAATGTCAGATTCATTTGTAGCCTGTGCAGCAGAAGCGACGAAACCGGCGCAGCCGACCTTACCTGTTGAGGTTGTTTCGATATCGCCGTTGTTTACGCAATCGATGAATGCGAATGTGAACGCAGCCTTCTTGGTTGTATCATCCTTATATCCGACAAAACCTCCGGCATGGCTTGAAGCGGTAATCTTGGCGTTGTTGACGCAATTCTTGATTGTCAGAGAAGAAGGAGTTCCTTCGACGCCGTACAGTCTTCCGATGAAAGCACCGCAGATACCGCCTGTGGTGGTCATTGTGCAGTTGTTGACGATGTTTTCAAGAACGGTGTCACCGGCAGCAGCCTTTGTGGCCCAGTTTGCAAGAACGGCAACGTTTGATACGGTGCTTTCTACGGAACCGGCAAGTGTCAGGTTCTTGATTGTTGCACCGTCGATTTCGGCGAATACGGCAACTGTGGTTGTGATTGTCTTTCCGTTTCCGTCAAGTGTTCCGGTGAAGGGGACAACTGTTTCTCCGCCACCGTATGTGGCGTCGAGTGTGATATCATTGGCGAGATAATACTTGCCGTCAGCAGCCATCGCGGCAAATTCGGCAGCGGTCTTGATTGCTGTTCCTTCGGGAGCAGCGGCAGCGGATACGACTACCATGGAAAGAATCATGATAGCGGCGAGAACAACAGATAAAACTTTTTTCATCGTCTTACTCCTTTTTCTTAAATTATGCTGTTTCGTACAATATATCATAAATAAGAAGCGTTGTCAATAATTAATTGTGTTTCTTTTGAATTATTCATTTGAAATATCGCATTTCTCATTCAAAACGAATACTTTTCAGGAGCCCACTGTTTTTTATTTTTTTGATTTCAGATTATTGAATA
>DCGL01000150.1 GCA_002314565.1 Clostridiales bacterium UBA1779 | reverse complement strand
CCAGGGGACGTAAGTGGTGGTGCAATTTTGCACCACCACTTACGTCCCCTGGCTACACAAAATTGCACCACCACTTACGTCCCCTGGCATATCTTGCCTTCCCCACGGGGGAAGGTGGCAGGCCTTCGGCCTGACGGATGAGGCTCCCCTATTTTCAATTGAATTTCATACGGTATTCGTTTGGTGTAACCCCGAACTGTTTTTTGAAGGCACGTCGGAAGGTGGACGGCGAGGAATATGACATTTTGACGGCAATCTTTTCGACAGTCATTTCCGTTCCGAGCAGAAGGTCGCAGGCGTGAGTCAGGCGCAGATTCTGCACGTAATCCTCGAAAGATACGCCGAAGTTCTTTTTGAAGCGGCGGCTGACGTACGGCGGGGCGTAGTGAAAGAGCTCGCAGATTTCGTCGAGATTGATACGCTCGCTGTAATGAATGTTGACGTAATCCCTGACAAGCTCGGATATTTCCTTCTTGGCTTTATGCTCGTCAAAAATATTGCAGTTCAGTATTGTGAGCAGGAGTTCAATAGCCTTAGCCCTGAACATCCCGCGCAGTGCTGCCGGGTTGTCGTGCTTTAGAACGAGGAGTTCTTCGAACAGCGGCAATACCGTTCCGCTTTTATCATAGCAATGCCTGTTGCAGGGAATAGAGTAATCGCATTCCTGACCCGCAAAAAGCGAGGCTTCAATCTGTTCCATCGGCACATCCGCGGACAGAGAGCTGTCGATGGCGTTCGGGTTAATCATAAAGTTGATAACCGTGAAATCGTCACTTCCGTCTTCAAAGCTGTGACGGGTTCCGTAGGGTATGACGTAATAAGTCCCTTTGGTAAGCGGCAGGGAAAAAGGCTCAGTGTCAGGTGGACAGATGAGATGCTTTGCTTCCCCTGAAACGACGTATGCGGTTTCAAGTCCCATATGTGAGTGAAGCACGCGTCTGAAATTGCGGACGAAATCCACCTGAAAGTTTTCTATGAAAACGGGAGCCATACGGTCCGGGTAATTACTGTTCATAATAACGTTCTTTCCTTTTTGTTGCGGAAGATTTTGCGAACCGGAATTGCCGGGGGTCAGCCGGAAAAGCCGCAAGCCGAAATTAAAAAAATTCATATTTTACTCGGACTGATTTAACATCATTATATCACAAGTGACGCCGGTTGTCAAAGAAAAGAAGTTATAAAATGCACCCCATAAGGTTAAATATTGCCATTCTTTTCACCTTAATTGTTTGTTATAATTTTTTACAATTACAGTTTTTCCGTCAAAATGCGGGAAAACGGGTCAGGAGATAAAACATGAAAAAAACGGTACGTAACTTAATATGCCTGCTTTTGCTTTTCTCACTTACAGCCGCTTTATTTGTATCCTGCGGCGATTCATCAAAACCCGACTCAACCACGGCTTCAGCAGATACCGTTGTATCTCCGTCAGAGACGACTCTTGAAGTCGAAACCACACATGACCCGCGCTACGATGATAAGGGCTATCTCAAGGATGAAATAGGCGATTTCAATTACGGAAAATCACTTACACTCTTATTCTGGAGTGATGCCAATTTCAACGAATTCACCTCGGAAGGAACCTCGGGCGAAGCCGTTTCAGATGCACTTTATGCAAGAAACCAGAAGGTTGAAGAGAGAGCCGGTATCACTTTTGAGTATCTTAAGACACCGGGAAACTCTTCAAACATTGCAAGTTTCTACAATAAACTGCAGGCTATGGTTACAGCCGGAGACAAGCTTGATATGGTTGGCACTTATTCGATGACTGCCGGTTATTCTGCAGTACGCGGTATGTACGTCAATATTGCCGACAGCGAATATCTTGAATGGGACAAGCCCTGGTGGCCTGATTCTCTTATGTCACAGGTTACAATAAACAACAAGCTGTATTTTGCATCCGGTGATATTTCAACCAATGCTCTTTATATGATGTATGTTACTTTCTTTAACAAAACCATCCTTCAGGACAGAAAGCTTGAAAATCCTTACGAACTTGTAAAACAGAACAAGTGGACTTTCGAGAAAATGTGGGAAATGAGCAAGGGTATTTACACCGACGTCAATGCCAACGGCATTCACGATGCCGGGGACCTTTACGGCAATTATTTCTACCAGATTCATCTTGATGCCTACGTAATAGCAGCCGGAATAACGTTTATGAACAACAATAACGGTGAAGTTCAGCTCAATGATGATTTCACAGGCGACCGTGGAATTGAAGTTGTCGGAAAGCTCGTTGATTTTACAAAGGATACGACAGCTGCATTTATGCTTCCGAAGTACGGTGACATATCCGCGAAGGAGACTGTCATGTACTTTGCTGAGGGTTGTTCACTGTTCTGGACCGACCGCTGCTATGCTGCTGCCACTATTCAGGAAGGTACTGCAATTTACGGCATCGTTCCGGTTGCCAAGGCGGATGAAAATCAGGATAAGTTTTACACGGCTCTGAGCAATCCTTTCACACTTTACGGTTTACCGAGTACTACAACGGATATTGAATTTGCATGCTCAGTAATGGAACTTATGGCCTCCGAATCCTACAGACAGGTATCCCCCGTTCTCTATGATACGGTTATCAAGTATAGATTTGCAGACGACGCCGAGTCCGCCGCACTCTTCGACGGTATCCGCGACAACGTCGTATTCGACCTCGGCAGAATCTTCGCCAACAACTTCGGTGTACCGTATACGGTTTTTGAAAAATCGGTTCTGGCAGGTACTTCATGGAAGACGGTTGTCGACGGGCAGCTGAAAATCTGGAAAAACAACCTGAAAACACTGCTTAAGGCATTTGAATAAATAATGTAGCCGGGGGACGTAAGTG
>DCGL01000149.1:1391-5101 GCA_002314565.1 Clostridiales bacterium UBA1779 | reverse complement strand
CAGAACCGTCCCCCGGTCCGCAGAATCGTCCCCCAATGTCAGCTTATTCTTTTTCAAGTATATCCGCTATTCTCTCACAGGCGTGTCCGTCACCGTAAGGATTTGCGGCGCGGGCCATTTTTTCGTACTCCTCTTCGTTATCCAGCAAAGAAGTAAACTCGCGGTATAAGGTTTCTTCGTCGGTTCCGACGAGCTTCAGAGCGCCGGATTCGACGCCTTCCGGGCGTTCAGTCGTGTCGCGCATTACGAGAACGGGCTTGCCGTATGAAGGACATTCTTCCTGAAGGCCTCCGCTGTCTGTAAGGCACAGATAACACCTTGCTTCAAAATTATGGCAGTCGGTTACTCCAAGCGGCTCGATAAGATGAATCCTGGCGCAGCTCCCGAGCTCTTCTTCGGCAATTTTTCTGACTTCTGGATTCATATGAACCGGATAAACCGCCCTCACGTCGGGATGCTCTTCAATGACCCTCCGGATTGCGCGGAACATACGGTGAAGAGGATCCCCGATGTTTTCGCGTCTGTGCGCCGTGATGAAAACGAGGCGGTTATTTCCTGCCCAATCGAGCTCCGGATGACTGTAATTTTCACTCACGGTGTATCTCATCGCATCAATAACCGTGTTTCCCGTGACGAAAACCGAGGCGGGATCCTTGCCCTCCTGCAGCAAATGCTGCCTTGCGAGCTCCGTCGGGGCAAAATCATACTTTGAAATTATGCTTATGGCCTGCCTGTTGAACTCCTCAGGATAAGGAGCATCACAGTTGTAGGTTCTCAGCCCCGCTTCAACGTGACCGACGGGAATGTGAAGATAAAAGCAGGCAAGTGCCGCGGCAAACGCCGAGGAGGTGTCGCCCTGAACGAGAACCGTGTCGGGCTTTTCTTTTTCAAGAATTTCACGAAGTCCGTGCATCACGCCGTCGGTAATGTCGAAAAGCGTCTGCTTTTCTTTCATTATTTCCAGATTGTAATCCGGAACGACTCCGAAGACGTCAAAAATGCCGGACAGCATCTCACGGTGCTGACCGGTGCATACGACGAGCGTCTTCAAATTCTTTCTTTTTCTGAGCTCGGAAACCAGGGGGCACATTTTTACGGCCTCCGGCCTTGTCCCGAACACGAGCATTATTTTTTTCATCGTATAAATGATAACCCCGCCGGGTCGTGTGCCGCAAAGGGAAACCCTGTCAGTCAGGGTGGGGTCCTATCATCGGCTTCACTGCTCCCAACTTCCGCGATGAAACCGGGACAAGTCACCGGCTTTTGTCACCGTGGGAGGTCTGCAAAACGGCCTTTGAGCATCCTATTCGGTCCCCTATTATATTACGTAGGTTCCGATATGAGGCTGAATCACGGGCCAAGCAGGGTAAAAAACTGAATTGTCAAGCGTGCATCGGGGCGAATTGCAGGCGGCGTGCCACAGAACCGTCCCACGGCACGGTTTAAAGCGGATTATTTATCGTAATCGATATCGGTGTCGAAAGCTTCGTCGAACTTGGCGGCGATGCGGTCGAACTCTTCATCGTCTTCGATTTCAACCATATCCTCTGTGCCGTCAGCGTTGAGAATCTGCTTTAAAATGATATATTCTTCAAATCCGCCGTCTTCGTCGGCTGAACCTTCGGGAATCAGGGCGTAGTACTGGCAGCCGCGGTCGTTGCAGGCTCCGATAAGCTCGAAACGGTGCTCTTCGTCGTTTTCGTCGACAAGTGTGACAACCTCGGGGTCTCCGTCTTCAATTCTGATTTCGTCGTTGTTTGTATTATTCTCGCTCATGGTAATATCCATTCCTTTCTTCGCACTTTGCACAGATGGGCACAAAGTGAGCGTGAAACAAGCATATTTTCAGATACGGATTTCCAAATGCTTCACGCTATTAGCTTTCAAAATTAGTTTTCGGAATCCGGGCTATCCGAATCCAGGTCAAGCACGCTTGACAGAATGAAATTCGACACAAACATTCCGTCAGTCGTGAAGGAGTAGCTTTCGTCGTCCTTTTTGACAAAGCCGTCGTCGATGTATTCATCGAGCAGTTTTCCGTACTTTTCAACAAACGATACACCGAAACGCTGTTCAAAATCGTGAATATTAACGCCCTCATCGAGACGCATACCGAGCATAACGTATTCTTCCATGCTCTCGTGAGAATCGATCTTATCCGATTCAACGACGACCTTGATGTCGTTGTTTATGATTTCCATTCCGTCGATGTAATCCTTCACACGGCGTGTCGTGGCGAATCTTTCGCCTCCGAAGTAGCTGTGTGCGCTGGCTCCGAGTCCGAGATATTCGTCACAGTGCCAGTATTTAAGATTGTGCAGGCAGGCAGCTCCCTGCTTTGCAAAATTGGAAATCTCGTATCTGTCGTATCCCTTTGCGGCAAGATACTGAACTGCCTTGACATACATATTGTAAACCGCATCGTCATCGGGAAGATTCAGAGTATCCTTTTTCTGTGCAAAAGGAGTATTGTTTTCGATTTTCAGCGCATAAAGCGAAATATGGTCGGGGCCGAGGGAGGTCACGGCTGACAGCGTATGCGCGAAGCTCTTTTCCGTCTGCTCGGGAATTCCGTACATAAGGTCCACGCTGATGTTTTCAAAACCGGCGCGGCGTGCATCCTCATAGCTGTTCTGGAAATCCTTGAAGGAGTGAATTCTGCCGAGAGCTGCGAGCTCGTTTTCATTCGCACTCTGAAGGCCCAAGCTCAGTCGGTTGACCCCGGCGCGGCGCAGGCGGCGCAGAGATTTGAAATCCGCAGTTGCAGGATTGCACTCGACGGTGATTTCAGCCTTCTTTGTGACGTGGAAATTGTCATACATCGCATTAAGAATGCGAAGAAGGTGCTTGGAATCAAGGAAGGTCGGGGTTCCGCCGCCGAAGAAAACCGAGTCAATCTCGTATGAGCGGCATCTGTCTGCCCAGTCCTCCATCTGAAGAATCAAAGCATCCGTATAATGTTCAATTACCGAAGTTCCGTTCGGCACGAAGGAGCAAAAATCGCAATACTCGCATTTGCTCTTGCAGAACGGTATATGAATGTAGAGCCCCAGCGGCTTTTTTTGTTTGCTGAGTAACATAATTTTTTGCAAAACCTTTCGTTTGTGTCAGTTTTCGGAGTCCCCAAGCTTGAGAACTGCCATAAAGGCTTCGGGAGATACCTGGACGGAGCCCAGCTTGCGCATCTTCTTTTTGCCCTCCTTCTGTTTTTCAAGAAGCTTCTTTTTACGGGTTATATCACCGCCGTAGCACTTCGCAAGAACGTCCTTGCGCAGGGCACGTACGGTTTCGCGGGCGATAACCTTTGCGCCGATGGCCGCCTGAATCGGGATTTCGAAGAGCTGACGCGGGATATTGTCCTTCAGTCTCTCGGCGATTTTTCGGGCGCGGGCGTAGGCTTTTTCCTCGTGGACTATAAATGACAGAGCGTCGACCTGTTCCGCATTGAGCAGGAAGTCGAGCTTTACGAGCTTCGAGGGTCTGTATTCCGAAAGCTCGTAGTCAAGGGAGGCATATCCTCTTGAACGGCTCTTGAGTGCGTCGAAGAAATCGTAAATAATCTCGTTGAGAGGCAGCTCGTAGTGCAGCTCGGCTCTCGTCTGGTCGAGATACTTCATATCTATGAAGGTTCCGCGTCTGTCCTGGCAGAGCTCCATCAGGTTTCCGACGTATTCGGTCGGAGAAATGATGCTTGCCTTGACTATCGGCTC
>DCGL01000149.1:0-1354 GCA_002314565.1 Clostridiales bacterium UBA1779 | reverse complement strand
GGCCTCAAGAATCTGGTCGGCGGCGGGGTAGCTTGACGGGTTGTCAATTCTGACCTCGGTTCCGTCCTTCATCGTAAGTTCGTAAATAACGCTCGGTGCGGTGGTTATGAGGTCGAGATTAAATTCGCGCTCGAGGCGCTCCTCGATGATTTCCATATGAAGCAGACCGAGGAAGCCGCAGCGGAAACCGAAGCCAAGGGCGATTGAGGTCTCCGGCTCAAACACAAGAGCCGCATCATTGAGCTGAAGTTTTTCAAGAGATTCGCGCAAATCCTCGTATTTTGCCCCGTCTTCGGGGTAAATTCCGGCATAAACCATGGGGTGAACGGCCTTGAACCCAGGCAGAGCTTCTTCTGCGGGATTATCTGCAAGCGTTACGGTATCGCCGACACGCGTATCCGATACGTTTTTGATTGAAGCCGTGATATATCCGACCTCGCCGGCTGACAGGCATTCGCGGGGCTGAAGTCCGAAGGGCTCCATCGAACCGACGGCAGTGACGTCGAATTCGGCGCCCGTGCTCATCAGGTGAATTCTGTCGCCCGCCTTCAGCGTTCCGTCCATAATTCTTATGTAAACGACGACACCGAGGTACGAGTCGTAGTAGGAGTCAAAAATCAAGGCCTTGAGCGGCTTTTCGCTGTCTCCCTTCGGTGACGGAACGTCCTTTACGACGGCTTCGAGCACGTCCTTGATGTTGATTCCCATCTTTGCCGAAACTGCGGGGCAGCCATCGGCGGGAATGCCGATAATGTCTTCAATTTCCTTGCGGCAGCCCTCAACGTCAGCACTCGGAAGGTCGATTTTGTTGACGACCGGGATAATTTCAAGTCCCGCGTCAACCGCAAGATATGCGTTTGCCAGTGTCTGCGCTTCAATTCCCTGCGTTGCGTCTACGACGAGCAGTGCTCCTTCGCAGGCATTGAGCGAACGTGAAACCTCATAGTTGAAGTCCACGTGGCCGGGGGTGTCAATCAGGTTCAGTACGTATGTTTTTCCGTCATCCGCAGTGTAATTCATGCGGACGGCTCTTGCTTTTATCGTAATTCCGCGTTCGCGCTCCAGGTCCATATTGTCGAGGACCTGTGCTTCCATATCTCTCACTGCCACTGTGTCCGTAGCTTCCAGCAATCTGTCAGCCAGGGTGCTCTTTCCGTGGTCGATATGTGCGATTATGGAAAAGTTTCTTATCAGCGAACGGTCAGTTCTCTCCATATTGCATTCTATCCCTTATACAAAAAGTTATACAAGTATATTATATCAAAAAAAGATTATATTTTCAATATTTTGTTTAAATTTTAGCCGGGGGACGTAGCTGGTGGTCAAAAATCAGCCGGGGGACGTAACTGGTGGC
>DCGL01000005.1 GCA_002314565.1 Clostridiales bacterium UBA1779 | reverse complement strand
AGGCCGACCTTTCAATAGATGACCGTCCGGTCATCTATTGAAAGGTCGGCCTTTTTGAGCTGAATTTCATGCTTGAGGAGCACTTCAGCGCTTATTTCACCGCGCTTTACAAGGCACTTGGCATCGTAATAGCGGCGGATAATTTCCATATTTGCGGCTTTGCGAACGATTGCATCATCGAAAATGCAGAAGCCCGCGCGGTTTACGCCCATATCCGTGGGGGATTTGTAGGGGCAGGAACCGTAAATTCTCTCGAAAATTTCCGAGAGAACGGGGAAGATTTCAACGTCGCGGTTGTAGTTTACGGCAGTATCTTTGTATGCTGAGAGATGATAGGGGTCTATCATATTGACGTCGGCAAGGTCAGTGGTTGCCGCTTCGTATGCGATGTTGACGGGGTGGTTGAGGGGGAGATTCCATATGGGGAAGGTTTCGAACTTGGCGTATCCGGCTTTTACGCCTCTCTTGTTTTCGTTGTATACCTGTGAGAGGCAGACGGCCATCTTTCCGCTGCCGGGACCGGGAGCGGTAACGACGACGAGAGGTCTCTCGGTTTCGATGAAATCGTTCTTTCCGTATCCTTCATCGGAAACGATTTTTTCGATGTCAGATGGGTATCCGGGAATTTCATAATGTCTGTATACCTTTACCCCCTGTGCTTCGAGCTTGGTTCTGAAGGCACGGGCGGCCGGCTGTGATTCATAGAAGGTGAGTACGACGCTGCCGACGTAAAGTCCGCGGTAGCCGAAAAGGTCGATGAGTCTGAGCACATCGGCGTCGTATGTGATTCCGATATCGCTGCGCTTCTTGCTTTTTTCGATATCGTTTGCATTGATAACGATTACGATTTCCGCCTGATCCTTGAGTTCAAGCAGCATTCTCAGCTTGCTGTCGGGCTCGAAACCGGGCAGCACTCTCGATGCATGATTGTCATCATAGAGCTTGCCTCCGAATTCGAGATACAGCTTGCCGCCGAATTTTGCAATCCGTTCTCTGATGTGTTCTGACTGTTCTTTCAGATATTTGTCGTTGTCAAAACCTGTCTTGCCTTCCATTGTTGTCATTTTACCCTCACCTCTATCGGAGTCTGTCCCGGATTCCGCCTGTTGTTCTCCGGCGCCCCGCAAAAAAATACTATACAAGTATATAATTATACTACTGTTTTGTCAAATATTCAATTAACAAAATGTGAAAAGTCGGTGTTTTTTATTTAAAAAGGCAGCGCCGTCACCGACGCTGCCTGAGTAAGGAGTTCAATATTTAAGCTCAATGTAAAGGGGATAATGGTCTGAAATCGGGTCGAACCATTCGGGTTCAAGGCGGCGGAAGTACGTGATTTCGGCGTCTCCGAGGTTCTTTACGACGATGTGGTCGATTGCCTGTGAGAATTTGCCTCCGTCATCGCGGCGTCCGAATCCGTCGTTTCCGCACCAGTGGTGGCCTCTTGTTTCGGATTTATCGCCTGTGGCAAGGTCATGAACCTCCTGCCAGCCGTTTTCGAAAACGGCTTCAAGACAGAGACTGTCGAGAGAGGCGTTGAAGTCACCCATAATGACGCCGGGGCAGCCGTATTTTGCCATTATTTCTTCAAGTCTTGCCATAGCAAGCTTAATCTGGTAGGCTCTTGCTTCGTTTGAGCCTGCCTGATAGTAAGAGGCCGCGGCTGCGGGATTTGAAGTCTTCCACCACAGATGCGTTGACATAACGGCAATCCGTTTATGGCTCTGCTTGTCCGCAAATACACCCCAGGCGTAGGATTTGGTTCCGCCGTTGTTGAAGCAGCCCTCAAGTCCGGGAACCTCTTCGTCGTAACGGAAGAAGCCGGTCTCGATGACCTTGTATTTGTCGTATCTGTAAACGAGAGGAGTGTCAGCCCCGAAGATATACTCGTATTTTGCACTCGTTCCGTCGGCAAGCGGAACCTCTTTCATCTGTTCCATCATAAGCTCAGCCTGGTGTCTTGAGACCTCCTGAAGGCCGAGAATGTCCGGCATCACCTCAAGATAGGCTTTTACAAGGAAGGGAGTTCTTGCGTCGGAAGAGCAGTCAAGGCCCTTTTCTGCCCACATGGGTTTGTTGTCATCGCACTTCCACTGGTTGTTTGACATTATAATCATAATATTCACCTCCGTCATTCCGGTCAGAAAGGAGATTGGTCCCGCTGACACTTGAACGTATCGTTGTGACAATTATACTACAGCGGCGGATGAAATTCAACACGTCGGCAATAATTATATGAAAGAAATACTTCAAATCCGTGCCGAAAACCTTCACGGAAAACAATTATGCAAAAAATCATTCAAAAAACAAATAAAAGTCGAAAATGATGTGGATTTTTTCATAAAAATGTGGTATAATTTTTAAGTTAGCGTAGTTGTTAATAAAAATAAATAATTTATATAATTTTTGGAGGAAAAACCCATGGCAAAAAAGTATTGCTATCTGTTTACTGAGGGTAACGCTTCAATGCGTGAACTTCTCGGCGGTAAGGGCGCTAACCT
>DCGL01000143.1:42081-52606 GCA_002314565.1 Clostridiales bacterium UBA1779 | reverse complement strand
CTACAAAAACTTGACACAGACATAAATCAAATATTGCTTGAAAAAAATACGGATAGATGGTATAATTCGTATACGGGAATTATCCTGAAGACCAAAACTGAAAGGTACCGAATCAGATGACCATCTATTTCATAAGACATGGCGACCCCAATTACAAAGACAATTGCCTGACTCCGCTCGGACATCTTCAGGCTGAGGCGCTTGCCGAAAGAATTGAAAAGTCAAGCGAAAAGCCGAGCGTGATATACTCCTCAAGCTACGGAAGAGCCTACGAAACCGCAGAGCATACGGCAAACAAGCTCGGTATGGAAATAAACGTACTTGATTTCATTCACGAAATCACGACCGGCAAAGAGGGAATGACGCCGGACGAGAAGAAATATTACAGTCCCTGGCTCGGAACCGTGAAATATGCTGAACAGGGGATAAATCTTGCAACGGTAAATCCCGAAGACTGTGACATATACACAGGCACGAGATTCCCGGAACACGATAAGCGTGTTGTTGAAGGCTTCGACAACTGGATTGAAACTCTCGGGTTCAAACGCGAAGGGCTCGGCTACCGCTGCATCAAAGAAAATCATCAGAGAATTTTCATCTATGCCCACGGCGGTTCGATTTCCTGCATTCTCGGACATTTTCTCAACACGAATTCACTGCACGCCTGCTGCTTCTTCAGAATCAAGTGCACCGGTATTTCAAAGGTCGTTTTCAAGGCCAAAGAGGGCGATTTCATTGTGCCGCAAATTGAAACAATCGACGACCATTCGCATATGACCGAAATCGAATATACAGAAGCCGATAACTGACAGAATAATACAACTCAAAGACTGAGAACTTTGTGTAAAATTTGCAAACTCAGCCCCTCAGAGTCGTCCCTCAAAGTATAGAAAATATGCGAAAAAGACGTTTACCAAAGACAACCGTCCTTGAATAAACGTCTTTTTTTCTTATTTCAGGTAATCAATACCCCAATCAACACCTAAGGTTTTTATGCTGTGGCTGTCGCTGGAGTACACAAATTTCGCACCGTGCTCACGCAGATAAGTATAAATTTCGGAATCGGGGTAGGGGGAGGTTCTGTATCCGCGGGCCATTGCCCCTGTGTTGATTTCGAAAGTGACCCCGTGTGAAAGCAGAACGTCGGCGGCTCTTGTCCATGCCTTTATATATCTCGGATTTTCACGGTCGATAAGCGCTTCGCGCTCGTGAAATTTCTGAAGAATGTCAAAGTGACCGACGATATTGCATCCGGTGACGTCCCAAAGCTTTGATACGTTGTCAAAATAAGCCTCGGCAAAGGCCATTGAGTCACCGCTGAAACCTGTTTCGATTGCTTCTTTTGTTACGTCAAGTTTGTGGTCAACTGAATATCTGCCCTTCGGTGAGTCTACGTAGTGGCAGGAGCCTATTACGTAATCGTAATTCTTTATGGGACGGCCTGAATACAGATCCTGTTCGATTCCGCAAAAAACTTTGATTTTATCCTTGTATTTTTCCTTAAGTGCGTTGACCTCGGCAAAATATGCATCTATATCTTCGCATTTCATACAGAATCCGTCGTCGAAATCCGTATATGAATGGTCTGTGATTCCGAGCGTTTTGATTCCTGCCGCGATGGCCGCCAGAATCATCTCTTCGGGCGTGTTCTTTCCGTCGCTGTACGTGGTATGCGTATGAAAATCGGCTTCGATCATTGAGTCATTTTCTCCTGCTTTACCTTCTTGTCAATGACGTGGCGGGAGGCAAGCTCTTTGTGAATATCCTCAAGGGAAATTCCTGCTTCAATCATAAGGACCATAACGTGGTAGGCAAGATCGGCAATTTCATAGATTGTCTCCTTCTTGTCCTGATCCTTGGCGGCAATGATAACCTCGGTGGATTCCTCCCCGACCTTCTTGAGGATCTTGTCAAGGCCCTTTTCGAAGAGGTAGGTGGTGTAGGAGCCCTCCTTCTTTTCAATCTTGCGGCCTTCGATAAGCTTCATAAGTCCCTCGTATGAGAATTCGTGACGTTCGTCGCTCTCGAAAACGGGATATTCGAAGCAGGTTTCGGTGCCGAGATGGCAGGCGGGACCGTCGGCTTCAACAACGATGAGCAGGGTGTCTCTATCGCAGTCTGCTGTGATTGAAACGATGTGCTGGTAGTTTCCGGAGGTCTCGCCCTTGAGCCAGAGTTCATTGCGTGAGCGGCTCCAGAAGCAGCAGAGCTCCTTTTCCATTGAAATCTGAAGGCTTTCGCGGTTCATATATGCAAGCATAAGAACCTTCTTCGTGATGCTGTCTACAACAACGGCGGGAATGAGACCCTTTTCGTCAAACTTGAGTTCGTCAATATTTACCATAATATATCTATTCCTTTCTTCGAACTTTGCGCAGACGGGCACAAAGTGGGCGTGAAACAAGCATATTTTCAGATACGAATGTCTAAATGTTTCACGCTGTTTATCCTTTTCTGTTAAACAAGTCTTGCGGGAATTCCGGCTTCCTGCATTTTTTCTTTGAGTTCGCTGATTTTCACTTCTCCGAAATGGAAGATGGAGGCCGCAAGGCCGGCATCAACGCCTGGAAGAGCATTGAAAAGCTCGATAAAGTCCTGAATGCAGCCGGCTCCGCCGGATGCGATGACCGGAACGTTTACAGCCTTGCATACTGCGGATAGCATTTCAAGGTCGAAGCCTTTTTTGACCCCGTCCGTGTCGATGGAGTTCACTACAATTTCCCCGGCACCGTTGTCAACACCGCGCTTTATCCAGCCGATTGCTTCGATACCCGTGTCGTCACGGCCTCCGCGGGCAAATACGCGGAATTCTCCGCCAACACGCTTGATGTCAACCGAGAGAACGACGCACTGGTTGCCGTAAATTCTTGCGGCGTCGTAAATCAGCTGAGGGTTGCGGATGGCTCCCGAGTTTACGCTGACCTTGTCGGCCCCGCACTTGAGAACGCGGTCAAAGTCGTTGACGGTGTTGATTCCGCCGCCGACTGTCAGCGGGATGAAAACCTTTGAAGCGGTTTCGGTGAGAATGTCGGTAAAGAGCTTTCTTCCTTCGGCGGAAGCCGTGATATCGTAGAAAACGAGCTCGTCGGCACCGCAATTGCTGTAATATTCGGCAAGGGCAACGGGGGAAGAAACGTCGCGCAGTCCCTCAAAATTTACACCCTTGACAACTCGTCCGTCACGGACGTCGAGGCAGGGAATTATTCTTTTTGTAATCATTTTGCTGCCTCAATTGCCTCTCTGAGCGAAATTGCCCCGGTGTAATATGCTTTTCCGATAATTGCCCCGTAAAGGTTCATCTGTCTGAGCGCGCGTACGTCGTCCATGGATGAAACCCCGCCGGAAGCGGTTATGTCAATTTTAAATCTTGCGGACATTTCACGGTAAAGCTCCCGGTTGGTGCCCTGCATGGCACCGTCCTTTGAAATATCCGTGCAGATAACGGTTTCAACTCCGATTTCCGTCATTTGGCGGCAGAAATCAAAGGCGTCAAGGCCGGAATCTTCAAGCCAGCCCTTGATTGAAACGCGTCCGTCGCGTATATCTATCCCGACTGCGATTTTTTCTCCGTATTTTTCGACGGCACGATTCAGAAAATCCGGGTCCTTGACGGCAGCCGTTCCGAGTATGACGCGGTCAATGCCTGCCTGTACGTACTTTTCGATGACTTCAGTGGAACGTATGCCTCCTCCGATTTCGCAGAAAAGACCGGAAGCTTCTTTGATGCGTCGGACGACGTCGAAGTTCGGTGTGTCCCCGTTTTTTGCTCCTTCCAGGTCAACAAGGTGAATGGCTTCGGCACCTGCACGGGCAAAATCCAGGGCGATTTCGGGGGGATTGTCACTGTAAACGGTTTTCTGTGTGTAGTCGCCCTTGAAAAGACGGACGGCCTGACCTTCATAGAGGTCTATGGCAGGGAAAATAATCATAATTCATCCCCCTTTATCTCGCAGAAGGCTCTGAGAATTGAAAGACCGATATTGCCGCTCTTTTCGGGGTGGAACTGGCAGCCCATCACGTTTCCGGATGCAACGGCTGCGGTAATCGGAGCACTGTATTCACAGTCGGCAATCACGGCGTCTTCGCAGTTTACGGCACTGTACGAATGAACGAAGTAAACGCAGTCACCTTCATTAACGTACTTCAGAAGCGGGTGATTCTTTGCTTTGCGCAGGGCGTTCCAGCCCATGTGCGGGATTTTGAGCTCCGGATTCACAATTTCGGAAATCGGACGGACGTCGCCGTGAATGAAGCCGAGCCCCTTGTGCTCTCCGTATTCAAAGCTGCGGTCGAAAAGCAGCTGCATACCGAGGCAGATACCCATAATCGGGATGCCCGCCTTGCGTCTTTCGTCAAGTAGGGCTGCCATTCCGCTATCGTTCAGCTTTTTTGCAGCGTCCTCAAAGGCCCCGACACCGGGAAGAATAATGCGTTCAGCCTGACGGATTTCTTCGGGATTTTGGCTGACGACTGCTGTCTGTCCTATGGCGGAGAAGGAGGATTTCAGTGAGAAAAGGTTTCCTACTCCGTAATCAATGATAACGACGGGAATACTCATCACAGCATCCCCTTGGTCGAGGGAATTTCCCCGGAATATGCGGCGTCAAATGCCACGGCTTCGCGAAGCGTGCGGGCAGCGGATTTGAAGGCTCCTTCAATTATGTGGTGCGAATTCTTTCCGGCAAGCTGACGCAGATGCAGTGAGCATCCCGCCTTGCGGACGAAGGCAAACCAGAATTCTTCGCAGAGCTCGGTGTCAAAGTCCCCGACCTTTTCCGTCGGAATATTCAGGGCGTATCCGAGATATTCGCGGCCTGAAAAGTCAACGGCGGTGAGTATCAGCGCTTCGTCCATGGGAAGGACCGTGTCGCCGTAGCGGTGAATTCCTTTTTTGTCGCCGAGAGCCTGAATGAAGGCTTCTCCGAGGGCGATTCCTATGTCTTCTACTGTATGATGATAGTCAACGTAGGTGTCGCCGACGCATTTCACGTCAAGGTCAAAGCGGCCGTGAGATGCAAAAAGTGTCAGCATATGGTCAAGAAAACCGCAGCCGGACTGAATATTGCTCTTTCCGCTTCCGTCAAGATTGATACTCAGTTCGATATCCGTTTCGGCTGTTTTTCTTTTTATTTCGGCAGTTCTCATAAATCAGTCCTTTCTGCCGGATTGGGGGCCTTTAGAATCTCAGCAAGTGCATCGCAGAGGGCATCCATTTCGGCATCGCTTCCAACGGTAATGCGGTTGTAATTTTTCAGTCTGGGTGTCTCGAAGTGACGGACGAGAATTCCCATGTCCTTCAGCTTCAGATATGTGTCAAGGCCGGAAATTGCCGGATGAGCTGCGAAAATGAAGTTTGAACGGGATTCGGTCATAAAGAAACCCATTTCCTTGAGTTTTTTGGAAATTCTTTCGCGTGTTGCGCGGATTTTCGACGTACATTCAATGAAGTACTCCTTATCCGTAAGAGCTCCGACACCGGCGGCCATCGTCATGCGGTTGATGTTGTAGGGGTTGGTGGAATAACGGACTGTCTCAAGGTCCTGAATCAGCTCGCTGCAGGCAAAGCCCATACCGAGACGGGCTCCGGCTAAGGAGCGTGACTTTGAGAAGGTCTGGGTTACAAGCAGGTTCTTGTATTTGTCAATAAGTCCGATTGCGGACTCTCCGCCGAAATCCACGTAAGCTTCGTCGATTACGACAACGTTGTCGGGGTTGGAGGCAACGATTCGCTCAATATCACAAAGCGGCAGAGCAATTCCCGTCGGGGCGTTGGGGTTTGCAATGAAAATATTCTTTCCGATGCCGATGTAGTCTTCAACGTTTATCGTGAAATCCTCGCGAAGCGGAATTGTCTCATAGGGAATATTGTTGAGCTTTGCAAATACGGGATAGAAACCGTAGGTGATGTCCGGGAAAACAACGGGGTGCCCGGCATCTGAGAAGGCCATAAATGCGAAGTTGAGAATATCATCGCTTCCGTTGGTGAAAATAACCTGATTTTCCTCAACTCCGAGGCAGTTTGCCGCCGCAAGAACGAGAGAGCGGCAGCTCGGGTCAGAGTAAAGCTGTAAAATTCCGGCCTCCTCACGCGCCATTCTCTGTGCGAGCGGGGAAGGAGGGAAGGGGGATTCGTTCGTGTTCAGCTTGATGAATTTTCTCTCACGGGGCTGTTCGCCGGGAACGTAGGGTTCGAGCTCCTTGTATTTTTCACTGAAAAAACGGCTCATTTTTTAAGTTCTCCTCTTATTGTTGCGCTCTTTGCATGACCCGTAAGGCCTTCCTTGCGCGCAAAGCGGTCAACGTCGGATGCAAGTCCTTCAAGGGCCTGCTCCGTGAAATAGGTGTACTGTGTTTTCTTTACGAAATCGTCGACTGACAGGGGGCTTGCGAATTTGGCGCTGCCCTCTGTGGGAAGCGTGTGGTTCGGACCCGCCATATAGTCGCCGAGAGCTTCGGGACAGTTGCGTCCCATGAAGATGGAGCCCGCATGTCTGATTGAGTCGAGATAATCGAAGGGATTGTCAACGCAGAGTTCAAGATGCTCAGGGGCAATCTCGTTTGCAATTTCAATGACTCTTTCGAGCGTGTCGGCGATGATGATTTTTCCGTTTACGTCGATTGAAGCGCGTGCGATTTCGGCTCTGTCAAGCAGGGGAATCTGACGCTCGAGCTCCGCGCTGACGGCAAGGGCGAGTTTTTCGTCGTCTGTGACGAGGACTGCGCTGGCCATTTTGTCGTGCTCCGCCTGTGAAAGAAGATCGGCGGCAACGACAGCGGGATTGCTCTTTCCGTCTGAAACGACGAGAATTTCACTGGGACCGGCAATCATATCTATCGATACTCTGCCGAATACCTGCTTCTTGGCTTCGGCAACGAAGGCGTTGCCGGGACCGACGATTTTGTCGACCTTCGGGATGCTTTCGGTGCCGTATGCAAGAGCGGCGATTGCCTGGGCTCCGCCGACCTTGAAAATGCGGTCGATTCCGGCAACCCGGGCTGCCGCAAGAACGGCGGGATTTACTTTTCCTTCGCGGTTGGGCGGTGTGACCATAACGACTTCGGGAACCCCTGCGATTTTGGCGGGGATGGAGTCCATCAGAACCGTAGACGGATAGGCAGCCGTTCCTCCGGGAACGTAAATGCCGGCCTTGTCAACGGGAATTACCTTCTGACCCATAAGAATTCCGGGCTCGTCGTTGATTATGAAGCTGTTGCGCTTCTGCTTTTCGTGAAACTTGCGGATTCTTGCGGCTGCCTTCTTCAGCACCTCGAGAAATTCGGGCTCGACCAGAGTCAGAGCTTCCTCTATTTCTTCTTCGGAAACCGCGAGGGCGGAAAGCTTTGCCTTGTCGAACTTTTCGGAATATTCGAAAAGCGCCGCATCACCGTTCTTTCTGACATTTGCAATTATATCCGCGACAACGTCTTCGACGTTTACCGTCGGAAGATTTCTTTTGAAGATTTCTTCGTTTTTCACTTCGCCGTATTTCATTATTTTAATCATAATAAATTCCTCTTGATAATTTTATTGCTTGCCTTCCCCACGGGGTATGACATGGGGGCGTTTCTCCTGTCATTTTTTTATTAATCTGACAGGGGGACGTTTCTCCTGTCAGATTGATAATTTTAATGCTTGCCTTCCCCACGGGGGAAGGTGTCACGGCTTAGCCGTGACGGATGAGGCTTTTGTTATTTCTCAGAAAGTGCGCGGCTGAGCGTTTCGATGGCGGGCTTTTTGAAGCGGTACGAAACCTTGTTGGAAATCAGGCGAGCACTGATGGGAAGAATTTCTTCGAAAACGCGAAGATTGTTTTCGCGAAGGGTTGTGCCGGTTTCAACGATATCGACGATTACGTCGGAAAGGCCGAGAATCGGAGCGATTTCGATTGAGCCGTTGAGGTGAATGATGTCGATGTCGCGGCCGATTGAGCGGTAATACGCTGCCGCGATGTTGGAAAACTTGGTTGCAACGCGGACCGTGCCGGGCTTTTCGGGATTGTAGTTTTCCGGGGCGGCAACGCACATGCGGCACTTGCCGAGTCCCGTGTCAATCAGCTCGAAAACGTCGGGATTGTATTCAAGAAGTATGTCTTTTCCGGCAACGCCTATGTCGGCTGCCCCGCGTTCGACGTAAATTGCAACGTCAGAAGGCTTTACCCAGAAGTATCTGACCTTCTTTTCGGCGTTTTCAAATATCAGCTTGCGGTTGTTTTCGAGAATGGAGGGGCATTCAAAGCCTGCTCCGGCAAAAAGCTCGTAAACCTTTTCACCGAGTCTGCCCTTGGGGAGCGCAACGTTGAGCCATTCGTTGTCGGAACCGAGCGCTTCATTTGCCGTATCGGTTCTGTTGACGGCATCCGTGTAGACGGCGAAGCCAATGGCGTGTGAGCGGCGGTGCAGCTTCTGCATCAGCCTGTCGTACGTGCCTCCTGAAATCACCGTGTCCGGGGTACCGTCGATAAATCCCTTGAAAATCGTTCCGTTATAATATCTCGTGTCGGCGGTCAGTGAGAAATCAAGCTTGATTCCTCTTGCCAGAGGGCTGTTTTTGAGCTCCTTTATCACCTGACCGAAAAGACCGTCAAAGCTGTCGCTGCAGTCCGCCACGCTTCCGTCAACGGCAAGCAGGGAAGACAGGCAGTCAAACACGACATGTGCCTCGCAGCTCTCGCAGATTGTGCGGATTTCATGCAGATTTCTCTCGCCGAGCGCTTTGTAAATGTCTTTTCTCTTTTCTTCGGGTATGCAGGAGTTTATCAGCTGTTCCGAGCGGCCCATATCGCAGATGTCGAGCTCCCATTTGTCGGAAAGGAGCGCAAGGCTTTCGGCGGCAAGCAGAATTACGTCCGCTATATCGGCAGCCGAAACGTTTCCTATGCACTCAACACCGGACTGACTGATTTCTCTGAAGCCTTCAGTCCCACCTGCAACGCGGTAAACGTTTTCGTTGTAGTAAATCTTTCTGAGCTTTTCGGGCTCGTCGCGGCTGCTCTTGATAACCGAGAGGGTTACGTCGGGCTTGAGTGCCATAAGACGGCCGTTGGTATCCGTGAAGGTTATGACGTTGTCGGAAACGAGGAATTCCTTGTTTTCGGCGTAAAGGTCATATTCTTCGAATTTGCTCATTCTGAACTGTGAATAACCGCGGGAGGCATACAGTTCACGAAGACGGAAGTTTATTTTCTCGCCTTCAAGCATAATGCTTTCGTTTATATTCATATCTGTATTCCGGCTTTCGAGTTTTTAAAGCCGCCTTTCGTTTTTTGCAGAGTTTTTGTATGGACATCTGTCCGTGTGGGAGAATAATGTACTGTGCGGTTCATTCAGGCAATTGTGCTGAAGGCACTTCCGTAATACGGAATGCTGCCCGGTGCGTCTGATTATGAAATTTGACTTAAGGGCATTTCAATAATATGAATTATTGTTTATGAATACGTCAGTCCTGTTTGCCGATTTTTTCGATTACGGCCTTGTATCCGCCTTCGCCGTACTGCAGGCAGCGGTTGACTCGGCTTATGGTTGCAGTGCTTGCGCCGACCTTTTCGGCAATCTGCTGGTAATTCATTCCGTTCGTCAGAAGGACTGCCGTTTCAAAGCGCTGAGCCATATCCTGTAATTCTCTGATGGTGCAAAGATCATCGAGAAATGCATAGCATTCTTCTTCGCTGTCAATATTGATAATCGCCTTAACAAGATTTTCAAGGGATTCGTCTCTGTATCCGTGCATCTGGAGCCTCCGTTGCTTCATAAAGCTGAATTGTACTTTGTCTTTTTTATTAATAAATAAATATAAATAACCTGTCTGAAAAAATCACTTTAATATTTTACCACGCTAAAGTGCTAAAGTCAACAAAAATCTTTCTTTTTTTAGAAAGCATTTGACAGGAGACGGTTCACCTCGGAGCGAAAAAATAAAAAATATACGCTTGGGTATTGAAATCCGCGGCAAATTATATTACAATACTGCAATATTAATAAAGTAAGGATTTCATACAATGAAGCAGGAAGAAAAAACGAACGTGATGCGGCTTCTCTCGCAGCACAAAATCGACTACAAAAGTCATTATTACGTCGGAACCGGAGCCGTAAACGGAACCGAAATCGCCGACGTTCTCGGCGAAGACTATGACAGAACCTTCAAGACTCTCGTGACCGTCGGCGCAAGCCGCGAACATTACGTCTTCGTCGTTCCCGTCAGCGGGGAGCTCGATCTGAAGAAAGCTGCCGCAGCAGTCGGTGAGAAAAACATCGAAATGATTAAGGCAAAAGAGCTTCTGCCTCTGACCGGATACGTTCACGGCGGCTGCTCTCCCATCGGAATGAAGAAACAGTTCCGTACCGTCGTTGACGAAACGGCAGCCGATTTTGAAACCTTCTTTTTCAGCGCCGGTAAAATCGGCTATCAGGTCGAAGTATCAGTCGAAGATCTTCGCAAGATTATATCTTTCGATATGTGCGACCTGAAGAAACCGAGATAACAGCATCAAAATCTGCGGACCGGGGCGGACCAGGGGACGTTTCTGCC
>DCGL01000143.1:40491-42070 GCA_002314565.1 Clostridiales bacterium UBA1779 | reverse complement strand
CAGAAACGTCCCCTGGTCCGCCCTGCAAAAATGCATTTGAGATAAGGCTCGCTGCCCAAAAAGATAAGGCTGCCGCGAAAATCGCGGCAGCCCCGTTTTTTATTCGATTTCTTTGAGCTCGGCGGTTGCCTTACCGTCTTTTAAGCTGAGAAGCGCATAATAGCCGGTCTGTATGGATCCGGGGTTGAGCAGCAGCACACCGCAGACGGTTTCGAGAAACTGAGAATGAGTGTGTCCGAACAGCGCAAGCTTTACTCCTTTTGCCTTTGCATAAAGCGCAAGTGAAGCCTTTGACAGTCCTTTTACACCGTGAGTGTGTCCGTGACAGGCAAGGAAACATACTCCGTCGGTGCTTGCGATGTTTTCCGCCGGTCCGAGGTAGCTGTAATCACAGTTGCCAGTGACGCGAATGAACGCCTTGTACGGGTATCTTGCTTCAATATCGTCAAGGTCGGAATATCCGTCGCCGAGATGAATGACACCGTCGAATTTCTCTTTGTCGAGGGCCTTTTCCATAAAGGACTTGCGGCCGTGCGAATCAGAGAAAACTATGTATTTCATATGAATTTGATTCTCGTTTTTTTGAAATGCTCAAACAGAATTGATATAAATGATCTTGTCTGAAAAATCAAAAAGATTTGACGCTTGTGGCTCTGTTGGGATAATGGCAGAAGCCGTTTTCATCCGGGAAGGGAGTCAGCGTATCGTTTTCGTAAATCTTTCTGACTTCTTCATCCCTGAGATCCGGAATTGCGAAGGGAACTCCGTCTCCGATGGCTGAACGCCAGCCGAGGATTGCAATTTCGGAAAGCTCAACTGCGTGGTAGACGGTGAAGAAGGGTTCCTCCTCGCCGCGGACGTAATTGATGAACTTCTCGACAACCCAGAAGTCGCCTCCCGAATGTCCGGAACGGTCGGCAAGCTCGCCCTTTGACGGCCATACCGCATCATAATTCTGATCAGCGGGGGTCTCGGGTGTGGGTTTGCACCAGCTGTTGTAAGAAAGACGCATTTCGTTCTTTCCGCCGCCGCGAACGGTTTCGATGCTGCCCTTCGTGCAGGACAGTCTGTACCAGTTCTGGTGAGGCTGCAGGCCGCAGGAGCCCGCAATGCGGAAGATTGCGCCATTGCTCATTCTGACCATCATAATACCGGTCTTATCTGCAAGATTTCCGTTGGCGTCAGGTTCCATAGCCGTCTGAGCGATGACCTGAACGGGAGAAAGTCCCGTTGCCAGCATCAGAGGAGCCATAGCGTGTGTAGAATAGAAGGTTTTCGGATTGAACTTTCTCCAGTGAAGAGGCTCGTCGTTTCTTCCGGCGCCCTGGAATTTCTTGGGGCCGGGATGGACGTATTCGCCTTCGGCAAAACCAACCTCGCCGAGAGTGCCCTCTTTATATACTTTGGCGAGCTCCATACGCTGCTTTGAGAAGGGATAGTTCTCGGCAAGCATATATTTTCCGCCGGTGCGTTCAACCGCGCGGACCAGAGCAACCGCTTCGGCCATGGTTGAAGCGGGCTGGGTCTCAGAGAGAACGGCAATGCCTTTTTCGAGGCAGCGGATTGCGAAAGGAGTATG
>DCGL01000143.1:21569-40464 GCA_002314565.1 Clostridiales bacterium UBA1779 | reverse complement strand
GTGAGAACCACGGCGTCCATCTTGACCTTGATGAATTCGTCGAAATCGGTGAAGAACTTCGTGTTCTTGTCGGCAAACAGACGGGCTTTTTCGAAGGTGCTTTCACGTCTGTCGCACATGGCGACGATTTCAACGTTTTCGAGCAGCTTCATGGGAGCGGCATATGCACAGCCTCTGCCGAGACCGAAAATACCTACTTTAATTTTCTTTTTCATAATTTTGCCTGCCTTTCCTTATCAGCTCTGCTTTGCGGTGATGGGCATTGAAGCGAAGCCGAATTCATTGGGGATGGGGGTCATCTCATCGCGCTCATACAGCTTTCTGATCCCTTCGACTCTGAAGTCGGGAAGCAGATAAGGCATACCGTCGTTGTATCCGCTTCTGCATCCGAGAAGAAGGACGGAGGCCAGCATTGCAGCCTTGTAAGCGTCGAACTCGTTCTCTTGCTCACCGCGAAGAACGGAGATGAAGTAACCCAGCATAAGAATTTCGGCGATTTCGTCATTTTCGATTCCCTTGTATTTCTTCTGCAGGACAGCAGGATATTCTGCCGTTTCCGTCTTCGTATTCTTTTCGGCGTCAAAATCTTCGGGCTTCATCTTTTCGCTGTATCCGTAGTAGAGGTCGGTTTCCTTTCCTCTTACGGTTTCGATTCCGCCGACGGTCGTGGCAACTCTGTACCAGCTTCCGCGGGCCTGAACTCTTGTTGAAGCGCAGATACGTATAACGGCTCCGCTCTTCATCAAAAGCAGGGTCTGGGGAATTGTCTCCTTGCCCTTGGCACCGTGAGCGGCAGCATCCATATGATTGAATGAAGCTCTTGCGGCCAGCTTGTCGGGCGTATCGCCTGTGACGTAGAGCAGGGGAAGCAGAGCGTGAGTGCCGTAATTTACGGGAGGAACGTTTTCGCAGGTATAGGAACCGTCGGAAAGGTATTCGCCTTCACCGAAGATGAGTTTTCCGAACTTGCCTGAGGTGTAGAGCTCCTTCATCTTCTGAACGGGAGCCGAGAAAACGATGGGATCGCCTGTCATATAGGCAACGCCTGTCTGTTCATATGTGCGGACGAGCTTTACGGCGTCGGCCAGTGTCTTTGCGGGCATAGCGCCTGCAAGAACGGCAATTCCGCGGTTCATAAACTTTACTGCCTTGTCGGCAGTTCCCTTGGCGCAGTCGCCGAGAACGACGGCGTTGATTCCGCTGTTCATAAAGGCTTCGGCGTCGTGATAAACGACGGCCTTCGGGAAGAGTTCTGCAAATTTTTCGGTTTCGGCGGCGAAACGTCCGTCATCGAAGCAGGCGGTGACCTTTACGCCCTTATCCTTAAGATGAGAAGCGGCAAGAAGAGTGGTAGTTCTGTTCTTCAGTCCGAAGAAACCAAGCTTGATTACGTCAGCCATCTCACTTTACCTCCTTGGCGGCCTTTTTGTCATAGTAGTCCGTCTTTATGTTCTTTGTGCAGCAGGGAAGTGTTGCTCCTTCTCCTGTTGCGGGATCCGGGAAAGGAGTAAAGCAGTCGTTCTGCCACTTTTCTCTCTCTTTTTCCAGTCTGAGGTCCGGAATTTCAAATCTGACGCCTCCGGCAACGGCGCTTCTCCAGCCCATAATGGCAAGTTCAGAGATGGCAACGGCGCGGTATACGTCGAAGAAAGGCTTTTCGCCCTTGGTCAGGCAGTTCATAAAGTTTAACAGTGCGAAGAAATCTCCGCCGCCGTGGTCTGTGGCCATGGCTTCATCGTTATGATGCGGGAATTTGGGAGTATAAACCTGCTCGGCCTTGGTAACGCCGGCAGGAAGCTTGTCGGGATTGAAGGAAAGGCGGACTGACGTGCGGTTTCCTCTGACGCTTTCAACTCCGCCTTCGGTGCAGGCGAGTCTGTACCAGTTGTCTGAAGGTCCGTAGTGTACTCCTGCCGTTACGCGGAAGATGGCGCCGTTATCCATACCTACGAGCATGGGAGCAGCGGCTTCACCGGAGTAGCGCGAGTCGTGAGAAGCTTCCTCTTCAAGCAGAGCGGGGAAGCAGGTTACGTCCTTCGGCCAGCGCTCTGTCATAAACATCAGCGGGGATATGGAGTGCGAAACGTAATATGTCTTGGGCAGATATCTTCTCCAGTGGTATTTCGGAGGATTTTCTGCGAGAAGGTCGGCTGCGGTTTCGTTCTGTCTTGAAGGAGCGATACTGTCGAGAGTATCGGGGCTCATCGGATGAACGTATTCGCCTTCGGCAAATACGACCTCGCCGAGACGGCCGCTCATATATACTCTTCTCATTTCCTGGTTGTAAGCCGTGTAAGGATAGTTCTCGCCGAAGCAGTAAACCATTCCGGTTTCCTCAACGGTTCTTACGAGCTTTACGCAGTCAGCCATAGTGGCTGCGGGAATGCATTCCGAATAAACTGCCTTGCCTGCCTTCATTGCCTTGACGGCATATTCGGCATGCTGGGGGAAATAATTGGCGATAACTACGGCGTCGATGTCAGCCTTGAGGAATTCATCGAAATCCTGATAATAGCCTCCGTCTGCTGCCATATATTCTGCACATCTTGCAAAAAGGGAAGAATCTCTGTCGCATACAGCGGCAAGAACTCCGCCGGCTGCGTTGACGGACTTAACGTGTGCAAATCCGCGGCGCAGACCGAATACACCGATTCTTGGTTTTCTCATAATCTATGCCTCCCTCAGTTTTCTTTCTTCCCGGCAGCTTCGCGGGCAGCAAGGATTTCTTCGAATTCCTTCTGGTGAGCGTTGCTGGGAAGAGTCTTTCCTTCGCCGGTATCGAAATCGGGGAAGGGAGCAAAGGTGTCGTTTTCGTACTGCTTTCTGATTTCCTTCTTGCTGAAATCGGGGATATCGAAGGGCTGACCCTCGGTAAGAGCGGAACGGTAACCCATAATTGCAGTGGCGGACAGGTCTACCGAACGGTAAACCGTGAAGTAGGGCTCTTCGTCGTAGCGCAGGTACTTCATAAAGTTGTACATTACCCAGAAGTCTCCGCCGCCGTGACCGGCATTGGCGGCAACGTCATTGAGTTCAGCCCACTTGGCATCATATTCCTGATGCGGTTCTGTTACGCCTACGGGAAGATCCCAGGTACCGTAGTCAAGAAGAACCTTTCCGATATCGCCTCTCTTTGATTCGATTGAACCGTTTGAGCAGGCAACGCGGTACCAGTTTCCGTGAGGGGCCAGGTTGTTGGAGCCCGAAATTCTGAATACCGAGCCGTTATTCATCTTGAGGAGCATAATACCCGCAGCCTCAACTGTCGGCTTATGGTCTTCATTGTCCCAGGTAAACAGGGCGTCGTCCTTGAGGAAGACGGTCTCGGCGTTGACTCTCTCGGGACGGACTCCCGTGATGTACATAAGAGGAGCCAATGAGTGTGTCAGATAATAAATTCTCGGGTTATGCATTCTCCAATGGTTCTCACCGGGAGCAAGCTTGAGCTGCTCGACGGGACCTATGGGATGAACGTATTCGCCTTCGGCGAAAACTACGTCACCGATAATGCCGCTCTTGTAAACGCGGGCCATTTCGGAAGGTCCTCTCATAAAGGGATAGTTTTCTGCCAGCATATACTTTCTGCCGGTTTCCTCGACTGCATTGACAAGGGCGACGCAGTCCGCAAGAGTTCCTGCTGCCTGTGTTTCGGAAAGTACGTCCTTCCCGGCTTTCATGGCTTTGATTGCAAACTCAGTGTGTCTGTTGAAATAGTTTGCAAGGATAACGGCGTCCATATCGTGCTGGATGAACTGATCGAAGTCACGGTAAAAGACGCAGTCCGGGGATGCAATTTCTTTGATTTTTTCGAATTTTGTGATATCCTTATCACAGCCTGCGACAATTTCAATTCCTGCAAGACCGGCAAGCTTTGCATAGGCGGAGCCTCTTCCGAGACCGAAAACGCCTACTCGGGGCTTTCTGTTCAGCATTGTTTTTCCTCCGATTTTTTGAGCGGTTTCAAAAGTAAATATACTACATTAAACCGCATATATTCAGGTTGACATAATTATAGCACTTCTGTCGAAAAATGGAAGACCCAATTTAATTTATTTTTTGTTTTTTTGCAAAATCACAGTAAATATTTTACGCAAATACAGTCAAAACGCAGGAAATAACTTGAAAATACCGAAAAAACGAGCAAAAATTTTACGCAATGACACGATAAATACAAGGGTTCGGCGAAAACACCCGAATAACCCCGCTGATATTTTACGCAAATACATTCTTTTTCACTTTGCAATCTCATAGAAAAGCAATCCGGACATGGAAAATCAGTCGCATGACAGACTGAAACAATTAGAAACGTTACGTGCACGGAGAAGAGAATTATTAATGAAGTGGCAAAGAAAATATTGACAGACAGCTTTGAAAAATATATAATAATTATATCAGTTTTTATAAGCACCTCGGTGCCGGAAGGAGTACAAAATGCATTATGAAATCAAGGGCGAGCCCATGCCCGTCGTTATCTGCAATCTTGATGCAGGTGAAAAAATGATTACGGAAAGAGGTTCAATGGTCTGGATGTCCCCGAATCTCAAAATGGAAACCACCGCAGGAGGCTTCGGCAAGGCTCTCGGAAGAATGTTCTCGGGAGAATCAATTTTTCAGAATATTTATACTGCCAATAACGGTAACGGGATGATTGCTTTCGCGTCAAGCTTCCCGGGTTCCATCAGAGCCATTGAAATTACACCGGATAAGCCCGTTATCTGCCAGAAGAGCGCATTTCTTGCCTGCACCGAAGGTGTTGAGCTTTCCGTATTTTTCCAGAAGAGATTCCGTGCAGGATTTTTCGGCGGTGAAGGATTCATTATGCAGAAGCTTTCGGGCTCCGGAATTGCATTTGTTGAAATAGACGGTTCTGCAGTTGAATATGAACTCAAGCCCGGTCAGGAAATGATAGTCGATACAGGTAATCTCGCAATTGCCGATTCCACTGTATCCATAGATATCTGTGCGGTCGGCGGCTTTAAAAATACGCTTTTCGGCGGCGAGGGCATTTTCAATACCGTAGTGACGGGTCCCGGCAGAATCACTCTGCAGACAATGCCTCTTTCACAGTTTGCACAGTCAATTGCCTCCTGCCTGCCGCACAGCAGTTCTGACTGATACCTGAAGACGCTTCAGGATTCACAGTCGTACTGTAATTATCCGTCATTTTTAGCGAAAAATCCGACTGATATCTTCAGGCAATCGGTACTACAGTTTCCCTGAATTATCCGGCGTCCGCGGCCTGCAGAAGGCGTATTCTCACTGATACCGGGAAAGAAGCATATATATGGGCGAAAAAAAGCTCTATGAAACTCTTGACAAAACCGAGCTCTGCACAGAGCTCAAAAAAATCCGTTCAATTTACAGAAGCCTTGCGGCAAAGCAGAAAAAATTCTGTTCAAGCTTTGACATTCACTGTGTCGAAGGCTGTGGGCATTGCTGCGAGCATTTCATTCCCGATATCACCCCGATTGAAGCAGAATATCTTGCTTTCGGCCTCATATCCGAGGGCCTTGACACTCAGGTTCTTGAGGACATTGAGAAAAAACGGGACGATATGAAGAGATGTATGTTTTACAAGGACGCAGGACCGTATCACTGTACCGTTTATAAATGGCGTCCGCTTATCTGCCGCCTGTTCGGTGCTTCCGCCTCAGACAACAAAGAAGGCAGACCGGTATTCAGACACTGTAAATGGAATAAGGAAGGCTGTTCACTCACACCCGAACAGCTTGAAGCCCATAAGTCCGTTCTCGTTGAAATGGCTCAGTACGGTCTTCGAGTTGATGAATGCCGGGCTGACGAAACAGACAGAGATCTTCTGCCGGACGCCCTTTACCGTGCAATTATGAAGGTCAGATTCATGATTGAACTTGAAGAAGAGCAGAAAAAAAGCGATAATCCCCAATAAACACGGTGATAATTTATTTTTTTCTTTGTAATTATTGTCAAATCTCATTATATTTGCTATAATTTGTTTAATAAATCCAACTGATACGGGTATTGTTATGATTAAAATAACCGGCGCCGGGAAACCGGCGCCGCGGCTTTATGCTGCAAAATTACCCCCCCTCGAAAGCCGCGACTTTTTTGAGAGTGCTTATTCTGTCGTTTCCCCGGAAAGAAGGGAAAAGACCGATAAATACAGACAGCCTATGGACAAGCTGCGTTCGCTGGGGGCAGGCCTTTTGCTTCTGAAGTCAGCGGTTGATTGCGGAATCGGCATCAGCGACCTGACTGTTGAATCCTCAGATTGCGGAAAGCCCTTCCTTCCGGATTTTCCGGACTTTCATTTCAATATTTCACATTCGGGCGAATACGTTATCTGCTGTGTCGGCAGCAGCGAAGTCGGCTGTGATATCGAAGAAATGAAGACCTGCGAAACCGATATAGCGCGCAGATTTTTTCTTCCGTCTGAGTATTCGTACATAATGAGTGCTGACGGTGATAACGAAAGAACGCTGAGATTTTACAGAATCTGGACTGCCAAGGAAAGCTTTATGAAGCTCACGGGGCTCGGAATGAAAATGGAACTGTCGTCTTTTGAACTCCGTCCCGATAATTGCGGCGGTCTCGGACTGATTCAGAATTATGACAAAAAGACGTACAGGCTTCAGGAATTCCGTACTGTGTGCGGATACTGCATTACGGTGTGCTCTGAACTGACTGAAAATTTCGGATATACCGATTGCGATCTTTGTGAAATTGCGGAAGGGTTAAGATGTTTAAAAAACTGATAGATGCTTATAAAAATATTGATACTATTGAGACGAAGCTGTACTGGCAGGCGGCTCCCATTATATCTCTGACCGGATTTGCCGCTCTGATTTACTCGATGTTTCTCGGCGAATCGATTGGTCTGACGATTATTTGTGCCTGTTTTGTCGTGTTAATGATAGGCAATATTGCATTTGCCTATATAAAAAAGAACATCAGATTATCCTATCTTGCAATGTGCATTATTGTCGGAGGTCTGGTAATACCCTCAAGCGTATTCTTCTGCGGCGGAATCAGTTCGGGTATGCCGTTGTTCTGCATCATAGGTGTTTTAATGGGGGCTTTGTGTCCGGAAATAAAAAGCTGTATTATTTCCACTGGTTTCAATCTGATGTCAAATGCGGCGGCTCTTTGCGCTTCAATCATTTTTCCGCAAGCTGTAATTCCGCTTGATGAAAAAAAGTATGCGCTTGACGTGATGGTGTCATTTATCCTATTGTCATCCGTTGCCTCAGTTGCCATTGCCTGCTTTTTCTCGGAATACAGACATTTTTCAAAGAAAATCTCAAGCCTGACCAAACATATGGACAGCCGTGTCGTTCCGATGATAGACGGAACCGAAGGGGACGGCCGCGGAAAAGAAATGAACATTGCAATTATGTTTGCCGACATAGTCGGCTTTACAACCGTCTCTGAAAATATGACTCCTGCCAAGTCGGCGCAGTTTCTCAACGTCTTTTTCAATATCGCGGAAGAATGCATACATAAATATAACGGAATCATCGACAAATATATCGGCGACTGCGTTATGTGCTATTGGATTGATAACGGTAAATACAATCCAACAGAGCTTGCCTGCCGGGCTGCGGATGAAATCAGAAGCACTATGAAGGATAAGCTTGAATCAATTTATCAGGAATTCAACTGTGAAATGAGAGTATCCTGCGGCATCAACTACGGTGCGGCCATTGTCGGTGAGATCGGTTCGAAATCGAGACTTGATTTTACAGTTATCGGGGACGCAATCAATATCGCTTCAAGACTTGAAAACCTTGCTCCGAGTGACGTTATTTATCTGTCACAGGATGCCGCTAATAAGGTTATGGATTTGTTTTCAATTGCAAAGATACAGAAAAAAGTTGTTCTTAAGGGAAAAAACTGTCCGGTTGACATCTTTGCACTTCTCAGCACAAAACACAAAAACGAAAATACTTCAATTCAGCAGCCGGATGAGCCGAGCGGTTTCGTTCTCAACGTCTGCGGCAGCCGCGGTTCCTACTCGCTTGCCGGCAACCGGTATCAGGATTACGGCGGTGAAACCAGCTGTTATATTTTCAAAAAGGATGATTACGCACTCATTGTTGACTGCGGAACCGGACTTCAGAGAGGAAGAGACATTCTCGATGACTGTAAGAGAATCGACATCGTTCTTACCCACGTTCATTACGACCATATTATCGGTCTGCTTGACTGGTCGATTTTCCCGAAGGGAGCCCAGCTGACGTTCTACGGAAACTTCAATGAATGGCTCGGGGAAAAGACGATTTCAGAGCTGTTCCGTGCTCCGTTCTGGCCGGTAGACCTGAGTCAGGGAACAAACATCAGCGTTGACAGATATTTCGAATACAAGCTGCGGCCTGACGTCAGTGTCACCTTCTATCCGTCAAGCCATCCAAACGGTGCAAACATTCTTGTCCTGAAAATCAACGGCAAGAAAATCTGCATTATGGCTGATTGCGAGAATCCCGATGACCTGCCACTGAGCGTCTTAAGGGAATGCGATATGCTTATGTATGACGGTATGTACGAAGAACAGTACTACAACGAGCATATGGGCTGGGGTCATTCAACCTGGGAAAGCGGTGTCGCACTTGCACAGAAAGCCAAGGTCAAGCGTCTCGTTATCACGCATCACAATCCGAGAAACAGTGATGAAAAGCTGCACGGTCTTGAGCTTGAAGCTCAGAACAGATTCCCGTCGACAACCTTCGCAAAAGCAGGCGACAGGTACATTATATAAAGCGGCACAATTGAAAGATGAATCTTTCAATCACGACTTTGCGTCTTTTGCCGCCTGAACACCGGCAATTTTGCTTCGCAAAACCTGCCACAAAACCAAAAGAAAGGAATTATCAAAATGGAAAACGGATTCGGAAATGACAACGTTCAGTTTGAGCTTCGTTTCTATGCTGAGGACAACGTCGTCTTTTATGAAGGAGAATACGGAGATTGCCTTTACGACATCGTGAAAGGAAGCGTTTACGTATTCAAAAACTACCAGAAGCCCGGCCAGCGTTTGCTTGCCCAGCTTTTCCCCGGGGATTATTTCGGTGAGCTTGCAATTCTTGAAGCAATGCCGCGCAATGCAACAATCGTTGCTGCCTGCGACGACACCATGCTGCGTCTTATCCGTGACCGCAATTTCGGAGCTTATGCTGCACAGAATCCCGACAAGGCCCTTCGCATTATGCACAGTATGGGAGCCTCCTACAAGGCTCTGACCCAGAAATACAACGATGCGGTCGACGTCATCTATGAGATGGATGCCACGCGCAGAGCCAAGGCCCGCGAAAGCGAGTCTCTCAAAAAACGCCGCCAGCCCTTTATTGAAGCATACGAAGCAAGACATCCGAAGCTTCCCGAAGATATCTGAAAGAAAGATGACAGGGGACGGTTCTTTTGTCATCTCGCCAAAAGCGCGAGATGACAAAAGAACCGTCCCCTGTCATCTGATTTAATTTCTGTTTTCGAACTGAAGTGTGTAAAGCTTGTAATAATATCCGTGTGCGGACAGAAGTTCCTGATGGGTTCCGGATTCTGCAACGGTTCCGTCCTTGATAACGATAATTTTATCGGCATGCTGAATCGTCGAAAGACGGTGGGCAACGACGAGCATGGTTCCGATGCCGCGGATTTTTTCGAGTGAATCCTGAATCAGGACCTCGGTTTCGGTATCGATATTTGCCGTTGCTTCATCGAGAATCAGAATTTTCGGATTGTGCAGCACCGTACGTGCGAACGAAAGCAGCTGCCGCTGCCCCTGTGACAGGTTTTCACCGCGCTCAATGACTTCTTCGTCAAGGCCTGCGGGCAGATTGTCAATAAAGCGGTCAGCGTTGACGTAGCGACAGGCTTCGCGTATGCGTTCGTCACTTATCGTGTCATCGTGCAGCGTAATATTCGTCCTGACGGTTCCGCTGAACAGGAAGACGTCCTGCAGCATCTGACCGGCCGCACGTCTCAGGGACTTGATTTTCACCTTTGAAATATCCTGTCCGTCAATCAGGATCTGACCCTTCTGGATTTCGTAGTTTCTGACGATAAGGCTGAGAACCGTTGTTTTACCGGCACCCGTTGCACCGACAAAAGCGCAGGTCTGTCCCGGCTCGATAACGAATGAAACGTCCTTGAGAATCCAGTCTTCGCCTTCGTATGCAAACCAGACGTTGCGGAATTCAATACGTCCTTTGAGATTTTCGTCAAGGTCGACGGCTCCGGGACGGTCTCTGACCTCCGGCTCCACGTCAAGCAGATTGAACAGCCTCTCTGAAGCGCTGAGTGCTTTCTGTATACTGTTGAGCTGGTCCGTAAGCTCCTGAACGGGATTGAAGAACTTGCCGAGATAGAGATAGAAGGCAACGATTCCTCCGGGAGTCAGTCCGAGCTTTACCCCGAACCAAAAAATCGCCGCCACTGAACCGATATATACGAAAGTAACGAAGGGACGGTAGATTCCGAAGAGTTTTACAACGTTGAAGCGCGAACGGCGCAGCTTCTGATTGCGTTCGTCGAATTCACTGAGCTTCTTTTCCTGACGGTTGAACAGCTGGATGATATTCATTCCCGACAGATTTTCATTGAGGAAGGAGTTCAAATCCGAAACGTTTTTGCGCTCCTCTTTGAATCTCTTTCCGACGGCCTTGGAAAAGATGAGGGAGCTCACGAAAATCACCGTAACCGGCACTATCATAATCAGTGCCAGCTGCCGGTTGATGAAGAACATAATGACGTATACGCCGACAACTGTCATCAGGTTTTTGATAACCCTGACGACAACGTTGGTGAACAGGTCACTCATTGACTGGGTGTACGAAGTCACTCTCGTGACAAGTGAGCCGACCGGCATTTCGGTAAACTGGTTCTGGCTCATTCCTTCGATATGGGTGAAAACGTCCATACGAAGATTGTAAATGATTTTCTGACCGGCACGCTGCAGTATCATCGATTCAACGTATACGAAGACGTTGTTGAAAAGGCTGATAAGCATATAAATAACGGCTGAAGTTATTATAAGCTTCAGATCTATGAGGCTTGACGACAGGTTATCCGTTATTTTTTCAACGTAAACGGGAAGAAGGACGTCGAGTATTACGTTGAATACGATAAGAAGCATTGAGAAGGTAAAGGCCTTCCATTCGGGTTTCAGATAGGAAAGGGTACGAAGAAGGAGTCTGCCTGTCGGTATTTTTGCATCACCTTTGAGCTTTTCCTTTTCGTCAAATTCAAATTCACAGTCTGCCATGATTTTTCTGTACTGAGCTTGCTCAGTTTTTCCCCCTTTCCACTTCAAGTTCAAGTTCCTGAAGGAAGGCCATCTTTGCATAGGTGGGGGAGTTCTTCAGAAGATTTTCGGGTGAATCGAAGGCTTCGAGTCTGCCTTCATTCAGGACGATAACCCTGTCAAGATGGGATACGGTGGAAATGCGGGATGCAACGATAAGAGTCGTTTTGCCGGCTCTTTTTTCTTTTATATTCGCAAGAATCTTTTCTTCGGTACCGACGTCCACGGCGGAAACCGAGTCGTCAAGGACCATAATCGGAGCGTTCTTGAGATAGGCTCGGGCGATTGAAATGCGCTGCTTCTGGCCTCCCGAGAGGGTTACCCCGCGTTCACCGGTAACGGTGTCGTATCTGTCGGGAAAATTCTCGATGTTTGAGGCAACGTCGGCAAATTCTGCGGCAGCTTTGATTTCGTCTTCCGAAGCGGAGGCTTTTGAAAACGCGATGTTTCCGCTGACTGTATCAGAGAATAAAAAGTTTTCCTGCGGAACGTAGGCAACGGCTGCACGTACGCTGTCAATATCGCAATCCATAAGATCGTGACCGTCGATGAATACCGTGCCGGGTTCAAAATTGTACATACGGCTGAGTACCGAGGTCAGCGTTGACTTGCCGCTTCCGACACGTCCGATTATTCCGACGGTTTCGCCGGCATTGATTTTCAGATTGATACCGTCGAGAATGACGGCGTTTTTCTTGCCCGGATAGGAAAAAGAACAGTTTCTGAATTCAATATCTCCGCGTACGTTTTCCAGTTTTTGGGCTCCTTCAGGGCTTCTGACGTCTTCTTCACTGTCAAGAAAAGTCGAAATGCGCTTCAGTGACGTTTTTGACCTTGACAGTGACGTTATCATCAGGCCCAATGCCATTAACGGCCAGACGAGGAAATCAAAATAACCGATAAAGGTAACGAGATTTCCGGGAGTGATTATCACGTTATGAGAAAAGAATACGACGGGATCCCCGTTTACCGCTCTGAAAACGAGCCAGCCGCCGAAGCCCATAATGAGGGCCATGATTGCGGCGATTATCAGCTCAATTACGGCATCGAAGAAGACGGATACGCGGACGAATGAAACGTTTGCATCCTTGTTTTTCTTTGCAACCTTTGCAAAGGCGTGAATTTCCTTGGTTTCCTTGACGAAGGCCTTGATGACGCGGATGCCGGTGAAATTTTCCTGTGTGAAATCGTAAAGACGGTCATATTCCTTCTGACGCGTCTCCCATTTCATTGCCATGAATTTTTCAACGAGGGCTCCCCATACTATGATGAGAATCATCGGAATCAGGGCGAACAGAGTCAGCACCCAGTCGAGCATAATCATCCGGACTATATCGAGCAGACCGAGGAAAAAGGCGTCAACCAGCTGAACCGTTCCGAAACCGCAGTATTCTTCTATCGTTTCAAGGTCGGTTGTGAACCAGGACATAATTGAGCCGGTTTTGTTTTCATGGTAGTATTTTCTCGAAAGACGTTCGCTTTTTTGAAACATATCGCGGCGAAGCCCGGCTTCGATTCTCTGTGATGCGTTGAAAAGCGTATAGCGCCAGGCCATACGGCCGATAAACATAACTGCGGCAACGCCGAGTATTTTTGTACAGAGTTTTCCTATAACCGCGGAATCGGTATTTCCGGTTCTCAGATTTTCAACCATGACCCCGAGAAATTCGGGAATGAAAAGCTGAGCGTAGTCGACGGCAACGAGTGCCGCAACGCCGAGCAGAAAATAATACCAGTATTTAACGTAATACCTGTTTATGTACTTTCCGAGAAGCATAGACATTTCCTTTCGTTTGGTGATAAGCAGAGTCGGGTCAGTCTCTGCGCAAGTTTGCATATTATACAACAACGTGAAGCTTTTTTCAATATTTCAGTATGACAAGTTGCAAAAAATGCCAAAATATTATATAATTGTATAACTTAATATAAGTTTGGATTTACCTGCGACGCAAGGCTGTGCAGGGCTTTGACTCAAGAAACAGCGGCGGCCTTTTCGGAACCGCCGCCGTTATGAAAATACTGTCAGACGTCAACCGTTCCTTCAAAAACGACGGCTGTCGGACCTTCCATCAGCACGGTGAAATCTTTCGTAACCGTGACGGTGATGGTGCCTCCCGGCATTTTAACCGGAATCTTTTTCCCGTGAGGGAAGAAGCCGAGTCTGACGGCTGCTGCAACTGAGGCTGAGGCTCCGGTTCCGCAGGCAAGGGTTTCTCCGCTTCCGCGTTCAAAGACGCGTGCATACAGACCGTCTTTTTCAACTCTCACAATTTCGGTATTGACTCCGTCCGGAAACAGTCCGCGGGAAACGAGTCCGGTTGCGACTGATTCAAGCGGATATCCGTCAATTTCTTCCGAAAATATTACGCAGTGCGCGGTTCCGACAGAAACGACGACCGCTTTGTCTCCGTCCACTTCAAATTCGTCTGCAGAACAGGGAAGAACGGCAGGTACATCGGCGGGTTCAAATGAGGCGCGTCCGATATCCACTCCGACTGAAACGTCACCGTTTTCGCTGCGGTTAATGAAAATGTGTTTTACACCGCTCATCGTTTCAAGAGTGAATTCGGTCTTGTCGGTATATCCGCGGTCGTAAACGAATCTTCCGATGCAGCGAGAAGCGTTACCGCACATCGGGGCTTCGCTTCCGTCGGCATTGAACAGTCTCATACGGAAATCGCAGGTTGCAGACGGCATAATTAAAGCTATTCCGTCTCCTCCGATACCGAAATGACGGTCTGAGAGGCGGCGTGAAAGCGCGGACGGGTCGATTCCTTCCGGGAATTCCCGGTCAAGGCAGTTGAAATAAACGTAATCGTTGCCGGCTCCCTGCATTTTGGTAAATTCAAGCTTCATTCTGCTGCTTCCTTCTTTCGTCTGCACGTTCATAATACGCTCCGGGGTTCAGAATCAACGACGGTAAAACGTCCGGAAAATTCCGCGCCCGAAAACTTACTGCATTATTGTAACACAGCTGACAGATTTTAACAAGTAATTTTTCACAGCTGCCACGGCGGTCGTCAGGAAATGATTTGTTCCCAAATAAATCTTTATTGACAAAAGACTGTGAAGGCAGTTGTATAACACCGATATTATCACAAAGGTTCAGAATATGAAAATCATTCACTGCGCGGATATACACCTCGGTTCCCCGATGTCAAGTATATCCGATGATGAAAAAAGAAAAGAAAGGCAAAGCGAGCTGCGCGCGACTTTTTCGCGCATGGCGTCTTTTGCAGCGGCTGAAGGCATCAGTGCGATAATAATCGCGGGCGATCTTTTTGACCGCGACCGTCCGTTCCGCCGCGACCGTGATTTTTTCCTTTCAACGGTGAAAGCAAACCCGGGTGTAGATTTTCTGTATCTCAGAGGCAATCACGATATGGACGGGGTCTGTGAGGACTTTCCCGCAAATTTAAAGCCCTTCGGCAGCAGCTGGGTCAGCTATTCTTACGGAAATATCAATATCAGCGGGGTTGAGCTCAACGTCTCAAACTGCTCTTCGGTATATTCCACTTACGTTGCCGATTCCGAAAAATATAATATTGCCGTTATGCACGGTCAGCTCTGCGACAAAGCCGGTGTCTGTGAAATCGACCGCAGGCGTCTTTCGGGACGCGGAATTGATTATCTTGCTCTGGGACATTATCACGGCTATACCGAGCAGGCACTTGACTCAAGATGCACGGCAGTATATTCAGGCTGCCCCGAGGGCAGAGGCTGGGATGAGCCCGGAGACTGCGGCTTCGTTCTGATTGAAACCTCTGATTCCGGAATTTCACATAAGTTCATACCCTTCGCCCGCCGCCGCTTTGTCATCCGCCGCATTGACGTCAGCGGCTGCCTGGACATTCACGAGGTACTCGGACGCATAAACGCTGCGGCAGAAGATGATTCACTCGCCTCTCCGGCCGGCTCCGACGATATGCTTCGCGCAGAACTTTCGGGCTCACCCGAATTCGATACACGAAATCTGTCATATGAAACGGAAAGCCTTCTTCGCGAAAGCTTCTGGAACGTCAACGTAAAGGACCTGACAAAGCCGCCACTCATTCTCGGCGACTATGAAAATGACCTGTCCCTCAGAGGCGAGTTTATCAGAAACGTTATGAAAGACACGTCATACTCTGACGGTGAGCGCCGCCGCGTAATTATGGCGGGGCTTCAGGCTCTTGAAGGTGAGGAGGTCGAAATATGAAGCTTATCAGCTGCCATATTGAAGGCTTCGGCAGATATTCCGATACCGATTTTTCCTTTGAAGACGGACTCAACTGTTTCGTTCGTGAGAACGGGGGAGGAAAAACCACACTTACGGCATTCCTGCGCGCCATGCTTTACGGCATGGACGGATACAGATGCGATGCCCGCGGCTTCCCCGACAGAATGCACTATTATCCATGGGGAAAGGGCGGTAATTCTGCCTTCGGCGGAAATATAGTCTTTGAAAAGGACGGAAGCGAATACCGCATAGAACGCTTTTTCGGTGAAAAAAATGCGAAGGACGACCGTATGACCGTATACAGAAACGGCTTTCCCTGTACCGAACTCGGCGAGTGTCCCGGAAAGACGATATTCGGCCTTGACTCCGATTCCTTTGCAAGAACTGTGTTCTTTATGTGCGACGATACTGCCGTTGAATCGTCAGAAGGAATAAACCGTGCCCTGACAGGTATGCTTGATGTGGAGAACGGACGCCCCGGTGCCGAGGAGGCCGCTTCAAAGCTTCGCGAAAAGGCTTATGAAATCAGAGCCAAAAGCCGCAAAATCGGCTTTGCCTGCGATGTTGAAAACGAGATATTCAACATTAAAAACAGACTGTTCAATCTGAAGTCAATTGAGGATACCCTTGAGCGCAGATACGCTCTGAGAAGTGAATACGAGCGGTCTTTTGACTCCCTTAAGGCTCAAAAGAAACAGATTGAGACTTATAACGACTGGCTTTCAAAGAAAAAGGTTTATGAAGAAAAGCTGGCACAGAAAAACGCGTCAGCCTCAAAGCTTGATTCAATATACGCAAAATATCCCGAAGGAATACCCGATTCCGATACCTGTATGACCCTGTCTTCCGCAGCTTCACTGCTTCCCGAGCTCAGGGCAAAGTACGCATCGTCGGAATTTCCGCCAGACAGGCTTGAACGCCTTTCAATCCTTCACAATTCCTACCCTCAGGGTTTCCCGAAGGATTCCGAATTGGAAGAACTCGGCAGCATAATCACAGACCTTGGGGAAACCGAAGTTAAAATCGGAAACACCGGCTTCAGATCAGAAGATCGCCTTTCTGCGCTTGATGAATTTTTCCGCGATGAAGGGGCTCCGGAGCCTGATGAATATGAAGATATGCGCGAAGAAGCCGATTTGCTTCTTGCGCGTGAAAAAACGATAACCGAGACTGCCGCAAGAAATCCGGCGGACACCCCCGAATACAAAAGACTGTGCGAAAAGTTTTGTACTCCTGTTCCAGCAGACCTGACGGAAAAGCTCGACGACGAGGCAAAAAAATACGTTGATGCCGAGAACAGACTGCAGCAGCTGATAACCGAGGTTTCCGGCGAAGAGAAAAAGAAGTTCAGAATTTCGTGGATACCGGTTATTCTGATGCTGCTCAGCGTCCTTCTGCTCGGTGCCGGAGTGATTCTGCTGCTTATGCAGAATCCGGCAAGAGTTCCCGTGATGATAGTGGGAGCGTCCCTGCTCGTCGTATCGGCAAGCGCATTCGGAATTGATTCCTGGCTGCAGAACCGCGTGAAGGGCAGCAGGGATATGGAGCTTATGTCCCTGGCCTCAGAGAAGAAAAAATGTTCAGAGACGATTCTTTCCTCTCTTGCCGATTATTCGTATTTCGGGGACGACCCGCTCTCACTGCTTAACTCCTTTAAAAACGAAAGAAACCGGTACCTGCATCTGAAAACGGAGACCGAAAAATGCTCGGTGAAGCTCGCCGACCTCAAAGCGGAGGCCGACGAAATCAGGACGGATATCGACGAATTTCTCGGATACCACGGAATTCAGTCTGCTCTTATGACGAGTCAGGGCCTGCGTTCGGCGATTGACCGTTCCGAGCAGATAAAGAACGAATATAAGCGCCTTTGCACGGAAAAGAGCGACAGCATCGCGAAATTATACGTGCTGAACGAGCACAAAAAGAAGCTGCTTTCGCGTCGGCATACGCTTCTGTCGCGTTACGGGCTCTCTGAAAACTGTGCGGACAGCCGTGAAGCGCTGTCAAGACTTGTAAGTCTTTATAACGAGTTTACAGCGCTCTCTGCTGAGCAGAAGGAAAAGGCTGCAAAACGGCAGGAGCTTTCGGAACAGATAAGCGAAACACTCTCGATTATTTCCGGACTGTTTTCCTCGTTTGGATTCGATTGTCCGGAAGAGAACGGGATTTCCGCTGTGATTCATTCGTTCTCGGCAGACAGAGACGCAGCTTCCGCTCTGAAAAACGAGCTTTCCGAACGTGAACTCGACTGCGAAAAATACAGAATTGCCAATATTCCCAAAGAAGCTCCGGCGGAACCGGATATCGGCTCCGCTGAAGCCGATTCCCGTATTGACACCGTTCTCAGGAACATAAGCACACTCGAACGTGAAATCGAAGGCTGTGAAAACGAAGCGTCTCTCATATCGGGATACGAGGAAAAGCTGCGCGAAGCTGAGGAAAAGCTGCGTAAGCTGGATGAGAAACGGAAAATACTTCTGTGTGCCGCTGACGCCATCGAAGGCGCAGAGCGCAGCATAAAGGAAAAATACATCGCTCCGATAAGAGAAAAGTTTTCGGGCTATGCCACAAAGCTCGGCGCTGTTCCGGGCTCGGCGTTCTCTCTTGACGATGATTTCAACGTCAGCTTCGAGGCGGCAGGAGCCTGGCACCGTGACCGCAGTCTCAGCGCCGGACAGCAGGTCTGCTGCTCGCTGGCCCTCAGAATGTCGCTGATTGAAAGCATTTACGAATATGAAAAGCCCTTTCTCATCTTTGACGATCCCTTCTCGGGACTTGATACGGGACGTCTCGAATACGCCCTGTCGCTGCTGAAAAAGCTTGGGAAAGATTATCAGATACTGTATTTCTGCTGTCACGAAAGCCGTGCGGCGGACAATAAGTGAAGTCACCCTTGAATCAAAAGAATTTTATATTTATATAAAAGAAGGTATGAAAAATGAAGAATTCAGAACTTTACGACCTTTATTTCAATGAAAACGAAGAGCCCCTTGACCGCATTCTCGACAACGGAGGTTTTACCGCAATATTCAGAAAGATTGCCGTCATCGGCGACTCACTTTCCTCCGGCGAATTCCAGTGCAAGGTCAAAGGCGAACCCAAGACCCATTACGATGATTACTATGAGTATTCCTGGGGTCAGTACATTGCAAGAATGTGCGGTTCCGAGGTATATAATTTCTCAAAGGGCGGTATGACAGCGATGGAATACTGCAAGAGCTTCGGCGATGCCAGAAATCTCTGGGATCCCGCCAAAAAGGCTCAGGCATATATCATCGCCCTCGGCTGCAACGATTTCAACAAAAAGCTTCCCATCGGCGAAGCCGCCGACATTCATCCCGATGACTGGCATCAGAATGCCGAAACCTTCTACGGCTATCTCGGTCAGATTATATCGAGAT
>DCGL01000143.1:19794-21564 GCA_002314565.1 Clostridiales bacterium UBA1779 | reverse complement strand
CGAGATACAAGGAAATGGCACCTGATGCAAAATTCTTCTTTGTCACAATGGTTCCCGGCCGCGATGCGGAGAGCTTCAGACGCGCCTACACTCAGGCATCGGTTATGTACAAACTCACCGAGATTTTCTCAAATTCATACGTCATCGACCTTGTAAAATACGGCTTCAGATACGATAAGGAATTCCGCGACAAGTTCTACCTTGAAGGTCATATGAACCCCGCAGGATACATTCTCACCGCCCGCATCATTTCTTCATATATCGACTGGATTATCCGCCACAATATGAGCAGCTTCACAAGAGTCGGCTATATCAACACCTATCTGTCGGACTCCTGTGTTGCCGCGAAAGAGAAGGAGCTCGCAGAGCTTGCAGAGCAGGAAGCAGCGAAGGCCGAAGCCGAAAAGGCAGCACAGGCAGAGCCCGATCACGCCGTGGCTTCAGGAGACTGAGTATGGCAAAGCAAGTCTGGAAAGGCAGCGCAATCTTCGGTCCTATGTCCCCGGCACTTGTCAGCTGTGCCGGTGACAAAGAGAAGAACGTGCTGACGATAGCCTGGACCGGTATCATAAATTCGCATCCTCCTATGACGTATATCTCGGTCAGACCGGAAAGACATTCATATCATATAATAGATGAAACGCATGAATTCGTCATCAATTTCCCGACCTCCGCGCAGTGCAATATGACCGACTTCTGCGGCGTACGCAGCGGCTCAAAGCTCGACAAGGCAGAGAAGTGCGGCTTTCATTATGCCCCTTCCTCCGTCGTATCCGCCCCGCAGATTGAAGAATGCCCTCTCTCTCTCGAGTGCCGCGTCACGGAACGCAAGGACCTCGGCAGCCATTCGATGTTTATCGCCGAAATCGTCGCCGTTCAGATAGACGAACGCTACATCGACAGCCGCGAAAAGCTGCATCTGCAGCAGGCGGGACTTCTGTCCTACGTTCACGGCGAATACTTCGCCCTCGGCCGCAAATGCGGCGAATTCGGTTCATCCGTAATGAAAAAAAGCACTGCGGCCAAGCGCAGTGCGGCAAAGACAAAAAAATAAGCACAGAGTCCGGATGTATGTGTCTTTCTGAGAACCATAGTATTTTTCGACCGGTATCACGCCCCGGTCGAAAAAATACTTCGGTTTTCAGAAAGGCACATATATTCGGACGGATAAAAAACCGATTAGTTGCAGACAAGTCCTGAATTATTCAGTATTATTTCAGCCCCTTCGGTTGTTGCGATTTTCTTTAAGGCATCAAGGGTTCCGTTGTAGGTGATGCTCTTCAGGGCATCGCAGCCGAGGAAGGCGGAGTTGCCTATGAATTCGAGGGTTGAGGGAAGGGTTACGGACGCAAGAGCCGTGCAGTTGTTGAAGGCGCGGACTTCGATGCGTTTAAGGCCTTCGGGCAGATTGATGCTCTCAAGGGCGGTACAGCCTAGAAAGGCACGGTCGCCGAGATTATCGAGAGAGGCGGGAAGCTTTATTTCTCGAAGAGCAGTGCATTCGGAAAAAGCTTTCATTCCGATGTGAGTAACGGAATCGGGAATTTCAACGCTTTCAAGAGAGGTGCAGTTGAAGAATGAACGTTCACCGATGCTCAGAAGGGTTGAAGGAAGCTTTACCGAAAGAATGAAATCACCGTAGAAAAAGCACTTGTCACCGATTGCTGTGACGGCAGCTCCGTCGAATACTTCAGGAATCACAAGGTTTCCGTCGCCCTTGTAGCTGTCTTCATCAAAAGAGAGCACTCCTTCTTCCGAAACGGAAAACCA
>DCGL01000143.1:18118-19779 GCA_002314565.1 Clostridiales bacterium UBA1779 | reverse complement strand
GGGGATTCTTTTGAACTTCCGATAACGGCATCATCACGGCCCGTAAGCTTACGGGCGTTGGCAAGAATGCAGTCAGAGGCCCGCGTGGAGGAGTCTCTGTAATCCTTCAGGGATTTGAAAACGTCATACGCTGCGAGATAGTCTTCGGCAGCATACAGATCCTCTGCCTTCGAATAAGTTCTTTTCGGTTTCCAGATGTTCTTTTCGCACAGTATGATTGCGACTACGGCGCATATAATCATTACTGCCGATACCGACGAGGTCACGATGGCAAGAATTTTCTGCTTCTTGCGCAGTGCTCTTGCCGAGCTTATCTGGTCGGCTGCGTGCTTTTTGTACAGTTCCTGTCTTTCCTCGGAACTCAGGTGCTTTTTTTCTTCGTTTTCCATTTGCGTTTTCCTGAAAAAAGTCCGCATAGGCTTTGTAAAAGGTCTGTGCGGACCGTATTTTTTTATCTTGATTCGCGTTCAAAGAAATACTTGACGCGGTGTGAGCGGACGCTGTGAACCATTCCTATCATAAGATACATGGCAAGAGTTGAGGACCCGCCGTACGAAATGAAGGGAAGAGTGATGCCGACGACCGGCAGCATGGCAAGGCACATGCCGATATTTTCTATAGACTGAACGATTATCGTCCCGGCAACGCCGATGCAGATTAGCGTTCCGGTTCGCTTTCTCGACGTGTTTGCTATGACGAAGCAGCGGATGACGATGATGAGAAGGAGCACTATGACGAGCATTCCGCAGGCAATTCCGAACTTTTCGCATACGGACGAGAAGGCAAAGTCGTTTTCGCAGGCGTAGAGATTTTTATATACGCTTCCGCCATGCAGTCCCTGACCGAAAATGCCTCCGTTTCCGATTGCCTTTTTGCCGAGAAGCGGCTGCATCCCCTTTCCGAGAGGGTCGGCTTCGGGATTGAAGCCGTATATTATTCGCAGCTGCTGGTCTTCACGCAGAAGAGGCCAGACGTATGGGAATGCTATGATGGCCGCGGCACCGCCGCCCGCGAACCAGAAAATGCTGAGCCCTGAGGCAAAGAGCATAATGAGGGTGAAGCCCACGTAAACGAGGGCAACTCCGAGGTCACCGGAAAGCAGGATAAGACCGATAACGGCCCCTGCGTGCAGGCCGAGAAGAATCAGCTGCAACGGATTGTTTATCTTGTCCCGGACCAGGTCGAGATGCTTTGTGAAAGTGACGATATACGAAAGCTTGACAAATTCAGACGGCTGTATACTTACGCCGAAAATGAAAATCCAGCTTCGGTTTGCTCCCTGGGCTCTGCCCCATACGAGAGTAAAGCCCATAAGTCCGAGCTCAAGTATCAGAAGCGGAATCCAGAGCTTGTTGACGATGACTTCATAATCAATGTTTGAGATTATGAGCATACCGAAAAGACCGAGAAGGGTGGCCGCTGCCTGCATTTTAAGTTCCGAAAGACCGCCGACCATTGGGGAGTCGCTGATGCCGTAAAGCATAAGAAGACTCACGGCGGATAACAGAGTCGTGCAGATAAAGAGGCAGGGATCAATGCATTTTACTCTGTCCCAGAGAAATTGCAGTGTTCTTTTCATGATTGTTTGCGGTTTTTTCCGGAAACCTGCCTCCTTTCTGCGGAATTGCGGTAATTGCAGGGGCTGTTAAAAAACTCAGTTT
>DCGL01000143.1:10267-17979 GCA_002314565.1 Clostridiales bacterium UBA1779 | reverse complement strand
ATGACTTTTTTAACATCGCCTTTTAATCAATACTGTCTGCCCCAGACGACCATATGCTTGGCGGGCTTGCCGCAGCATACGCATACGTCGGAAAGATGCTCTTCGTTGAAGGGGATGCAGCGTGACTTTACGCCGTTGGTATCGTTTTTGATCTTGTCTTCGCATTCAACGTCGCCGCACCACATGGCCTTGATGAAGCCCGACTTATGTTCGGCAATGTCAAGAAATTCTTCGTAGGTGCTTGCAACCGAGGTGCGGTTCTTGAGGTTTTCTGCGGCTCTTTCATAAAGTTCGTTGTGAACCTGGGCAAGTGCCGCTTCGACTTCGGCTTCGATATTGTCGAGAGAGACGAATTTCTTTTCGCGGGTTACGCGGGAAACGAGTACGCAGGAATTGTTCTCGATGTCGCGGGGACCCATTTCAAGACGGAGCGGAACACCCTTCATCTCGTACTGAGAGAACTTCCAGCCGTTGCTCTGGTCGCTGTCGTCAAGCTTGATGCGGAATTTCTTCGCAAGTCTGTCGGCGATTTCGCGCGTCTTTTCGAGAACGCCCTCTTTGTGCTGCTGTACGGGAATAACGGCAACCTGAATGGGGGCAATGGCAGGGGGAAGAACCAGACCGTTGTCATCGCCGTGGGCCATGATGATGGCGCCTATCATTCTGGTGGAAACGCCCCATGAGGTCTGGTGAGGATACTGAATGGTGTTGTCACGGCCGGCAAACTGAATGCCGAAGGCCTTGGCAAAGCCGTCGCCGAAATAATGTGAGGTACCGCCCTGAAGAGCGAAGCCGTTGTGCATCATGGGCTCGACGGTGTAGGTTTCCTCAGCTCCGGCGAACTTTTCCTTTTCGGTCTTGCGGCCGCGGATTACCGGAATGGCGAGGGTCTTCTCATAGAATTCCGCATATACGCCGAGCATGCGCAGGGTTTCTTCACGGGCTTCCTCAGCGGTTTCATGCATGGTGTGACCTTCCTGCCACAGGAACTCTGAGGTACGAAGGAAGGGTCTTGTGGTCTTTTCCCAGCGTACAACGTTGCACCACTGATTGTAGAGCTTGGGCAGGTCGCGGTATGAGTGAATGATGTTCTTGTAATGCTCGCAGAACAGCGTTTCCGACGTAGGTCTTACGATAAGACGCTCTGAAAGCTGATTCTGTCCGCCGATTGTAACGATGGCGCATTCGGGGGCAAAGCCTGCGACGTGATCCGCTTCCTTCATCAGAAGAGATTCGGGAATGAACATGGGCATATAGACGTTTTCGTGTCCGAGACGCTTGAATTCGGCGTCCATGATTTTCTGAATATTTTCCCAGATAGCGTAGCCGTAGGGGCGGATAACCATGCAGCCCTTGACGCCGGAATAATCGACGAGCTCAGCCTTCTTTACGATATCTGTGTACCACTGGGCGAAATCAGTATCCATTGAAGTAATCTGTTCCACCATCTTCTTATTGTCTGCCATTTGAAATCTCCGTTCAAAAATAAAAATAATAAATCACTATATTATATTACAAAAACACTTTTGTGTCAATCACTTTTTATGGTTGAATTATTCAGTAAAATATAGTATAATATACTATCTTGCTATGCGAAGACTGATAAAACGACTTTAAAATTTCAGGAAATAAAGATGGAAACTATCATTAAAAACGAGCTGCCCGACACAAAACTGACGACAGCCGATTTCGATTATTATCTGCCCGAAGAGCTGATTGCCCAGCACGCTGCCGAGCCGCGTGATTCTTCGCGCCTTCTTGTCATCGACAGAAAGAATAACACGCACGAAGATAAGATTTTCAGGGATATCATCGATTATCTCAACCCCGGCGACACCCTCGTAATCAACGACTCCAAGGTTATCCCCGCCCGCCTTTACGGCTACGTTGAGGGACGCCCGGAAGCGCTTATCGAGCTCCTTCTTCTTCGTATCAGAGGCTCTGAAAACGTATGGGAATGCCTCGTAAAGCCCGGAAAGCGTGCCCGTGTCGGCTATACGGTTATTCTCGGTGACGGTATCTGCCGCGCGACCGTGACGGCTATCGCCGAGGAGGGCAACAGAATAGTCACACTCGAATACGATCATACGAAATATACCAATATTTACGAGGTGCTTGATATAATCGGCGTTATGCCTCTGCCTCCGTATATCACCGAAAAGCTCGAAGACAGGAACCGATACCAGACGGTTTATGCAAGGGAGGAGGGCTCCGCCGCCGCCCCGACTGCCGGTCTGCATTTCACGACAGAGCTGCTTGACAGAATCAGAGCAAAGGGAATTGAGGTCGTTCCCGTTATGCTTCACGTCGGTCTCGGTACCTTCCGTCCGGTGAAGGAGTCCAGAATTGAGGACCATATCATGCACACCGAGTATATCTGCGTGACGCAGGAGGCAGCCGATAAAATCAACTCCCGCCGCGCTGCCGGGGGAAGAACTGTCTGCGTCGGTACGACCAGCTGCCGCACTCTCGGAAGTGCGTCGACAGATGACGGCCTTGTTCATCCGATCTGCGCAGATACCGGAATTTTCATCTATCCCGGCTATAAATTCAAGGCTGTTGACGCGCTTATCACGAATTTCCATTTGCCCGAGAGCACGCTGCTTATGCTCGTCTCGGCACTTTACAGCCGCGAAAAGATGCTTGAAATCTATAAATACGCCGTTGAGAACAGATACAGATTCTTCTCGTTCGGCGACGCAATGTTCATTCAGTAAACCTTACGGTGTTTTTGATGGAAGGAGGAAAAGAGGCTCGGGTTATCTGTCACGGTACGGACAGGTAAGGGCCGGGTATTCAAAAAACATGAGTGACATTCTCGATTATATAAAACTCGTTCTTGTATGGAGCTTCTTTTTCTCGATAATTTATATTCCCGCCCGCCTGTTGTGCCTGAAAAAGGACAGCAGCCTGAAAAGAGAAATTTCCCTGTATCTGTTCTGGGTTTCGGTGCTTGCAATACTGTCCCAGACGCTGACGGTTGACGGAAAAGTGACCGGTCTTAGATATTCTCTCACTTATCTGTTTGACCCGGAATACGTGAATTTCAGACCCTTCAGGCTTATAGAGCTGATAAAAAAGGTGGAAAATCCGCTCAAAAAAATAGTGTTCGCCGTCATAAATACTGCGGGAAACATACTGATTTTCGTCCCCGTGGGCTTCTTTGCCCGTCCGGCTTTCCGTATGAAACTGTGGCAGGCGACTCTGCTCGGAACCGGTCTTTCGGTTTTCGTTGAAATTTTTCAGCGCTTCCTGCCGAGAAGCACGGATATTGACGACGTGCTGCTCAACGGCTTCGGGGCCTTTATCGGGGCGCTTTTGTGGACGCTTTTGTGCTCCTTCTGCCGTCTGATACGAAAAAAGCGCAGTGAAAAGGAATTGAGCAATGGATAAATTCAAGCTTGTATCGGAATATAAGCCCTGCGGAGACCAGCCCGAGGCAATAGACAAACTCGTAAAAGGGCTTGAAGGCGGAATGCATGCACAGACTCTGGTCGGTGTCACGGGTTCGGGAAAAACCTTCACGATGGCAAACGTCATTGCGAAAATGAACCGCCCGACACTGGTTCTTTCGCACAACAAGACCCTTGCGGCTCAGCTCTGCTCTGAATTCCGCGAGTTTTTCCCGGAAAACGCTGTTGAATATTTCGTTTCATACTACGATTACTACCAGCCCGAGGNNACGACTACTACCAGCCCGAGGCATATATCCCGGGCAAGGATATGTATATTGAAAAGGACGCCCTGATAAACGACGAAATCGACCGTCTGCGCCACAGCGCGACCTCGGCCCTTTTCCAGAGACGCGACGTAATTATCGTTGCGTCTGTCAGCTGCATCTATTCGCTCGGCGACCCCGAGGAATACGCAGCCCTCGTGCTTTCGGTCCGTCCGGGGATGGAGCTCGACAGAAACGAGTTCATCAGACGCCTGACGGCTATCAGCTATGCAAGAAACGACGTAAATCTCGTCCGTGACGGGTTCCGCGTCAGAGGCGATACCGTAGACGTGATTCCCGCCTCAAGCGACGGACTTGCCCTCAGGGTGGAATTTTTCGGCGATACGGTTGACCGAGTGTCCGAAATCAACACGGTTACCGGTGAGGTCGTGCGCCGCATCAGCTTTGCCGCGATTTATCCCGCAACGCATTATGCCGTTTCCGACGTCAAAAGAGAGAAGGCTCTTGAACAGATCGCCGACGAAATGCAGGCGAGAGCCGCATATTTTCACGAACAGGGCAAGCTGATTGAAGAACAGAGAATAACCGAGCGCACGAAGTACGACATTGAGATGCTGAAGGAAATCGGCTTCTGCTCGGGCGTTGAAAACTATTCGAGAATACTGTCCGGCAGAGCGCCCGGTTCGACGCCCTACTGCCTGCTCGACTACTTTCCGAAGGACTGGCTGATATTTGTAGACGAAAGCCACGTCACCCTTCCTCAGATCAGGGGCATGAGCGGCGGCGATACGGCGAGAAAGAAAAATCTCGTCGATTTCGGCTTCCGCCTCCCCTCGGCCTACGACAACCGTCCTCTTTATTTTGAGGAGTTCGAAAAAAACATAAATCAGGCTGTTTTCGTAAGCGCCACCCCCGGCGATTACGAGCAGGAGCACTCCGACGGTTTCGTCGAGCAGCTTATCCGTCCGACGGGACTTGTCGATCCCGAAATCGACGTCCGTCCTGTGGAGGGACAGGTTGACGACCTGCTCGGTGAAATACGCAAGAGAACCGAAAAGGGCGAGCGAGTGCTTGTCACAACACTGACGAGAAAGATGGCAGAAGACCTGACCGATTACCTCACGGATAACGGAGTCCGCGTCAGATACATTCATTTCAACGTTGAAACCATCGAGCGAATGGCTCTTATCAAGGATCTGCGTCTCGGCGTATACGACGTGCTTGTCGGAATAAATCTGCTTCGCGAAGGTCTGGATATTCCCGAGGTTTCACTTGTTGCCATACTTGACGCCGACAAGGAAGGCTTCCTCAGAGCCGAGCGTTCTCTCATTCAGACCATAGGACGTTCCGCAAGAAACGTAAACGGCAAGGTAATTATGTATGCCGACAGCATCACGGGGTCTATGCAGCGTGCAATCGACGAGACGAACCGCCGCCGCAAAATTCAGAAGAAATACAACGAAGAGCACAATATCACACCCCGCTCGGTTGAAAAGGGCATCAGGGACATCATCTCCATCGGCGAAGAAAGCGAGAAGGACAGCCATGCCTACGGACGCAGTGCTGCCGAAAAGGACAGAAACGCAAAGAAGACCGTTCAGAAAGCCGAAAAAATGGGAAAAGCCGAGAGGGAAAAGATGATAGAGAATATGACCGCAGAGATGAAGGCTGCCGCCAAGCGACTCGACTTCGAGCTTGCGGCATATCTGCGTGACAGAATCAGGGAGCTTCAGAAATAAATGTCATCCTCATATATAAGAATCCGCGGGGCGCGGGTTCACAATCTCAAAAACATTGACCTGGATATCCCGCGTGATAAGCTGGTCGTTTTCACTGGACTTTCGGGCTCCGGCAAGTCCTCACTTGCCTTCGATACGCTGTATGCCGAAGGACACAGACGCTTCGTCGAGTCCCTGTCTTCGTATGCAAGACAGTTTATGGGACAGCTTGACAAGCCGGACGTCGATATGATTGAAGGCCTTTCGCCGGCAATTTCAATCGACCAGAAAACCACGTCTAAAAACCCCCGTTCGACGGTCGGAACAGTGACCGAAATTTACGATTACCTGCGTCTTCTGTACGCAAGAATCGGTATTCCTCACTGCCCCGTCTGCGGAAAGGAAATCCGCCGCCAGACCGTCGACCAGATACTTGAAAAAATAATGACCCTGCCAGACGGCGAGAGATTTATGGTTCTTTCCCCCGTCGTCAGAGCAAAAAAGGGTATGCACGAGAAGGTTCTTGCCGATGCAAGGAAATCGGGATACTCCCGCGTACGCATCGACGGCAGCCTTTACGAGCTTGACGAAGAAATTAAACTGGACAAGAACCTCCGCCACAGCGTTGACGTCGTAGTTGACAGACTTGTGATGCGAGGGGACGGCATGCATCAGCGCCTGTCGGACTCCGTCGAAACTGCACTGTCGCTGGCTGACGGACATCTGACCATAGTCACGGTGCCGAGGGACGGCGAAGAAGAGAAAGAGCTTGAGTTTTCACAGGCCTACGCCTGTGAGGAGCACAACATTTCTTTCGGCGATCTCGAGCCCCGAATGTTTTCGTTCAACAATCCTGCGGGAGCCTGCCCTGACTGCGCCGGACTCGGATGCACAAGGCAGATTTCAATCGACGCCCTGATTCCCGACCGAACGAAGAGCCTGCGAGAAGGAGCCATTGCGATTAACGGCTTCAAATCAATGGGCGAGGACAGCTGGAAGGGACCGCTTTACGCCGAGGTCGGAAAGAAATACGGCTTCACGCTTGATACACCCATCAGCGAATTTACGAAAGAGCAGTTTGCCATCCTTATGTACGGCACTGGCGATGAAAAATACAACGTGACCCGCAGCTTCGACCACGTTGACAGAAGCGGTCTTACGAAATTTGAAGGAGTCCTCAAAAACATCGAGACCTGGATGACCATGACAGGCAACGACGAGTATTATGAGGATTTCATCGAAGAAATTCCCTGTGCCCGCTGCCGCGGACGGCGCCTGAACGAAATGGCTCTTGCCGTAACCGTCAACGGTCTTGCAATCGACGAATTCTGCAATATGTCGGTAAGACAGTCGCGTGAATTTATTGCCGAAAACAAAATCGAGCTGACCGCGAGCGAGAAAATAATCGTAAAGGACGTTTTCAAGGAAATCCGCGCAAGACTCGATTTTCTTGACAGCGTAGGACTTGAATACCTGACACTTTCGCGCAAAGCAGGAACTCTTTCCGGCGGCGAATCCCAGAGAATCAGACTTGCAACTCAGATAGGCTCCGCTCTGGTCGGCGTTATGTACGTGCTCGACGAGCCGAGCATAGGTCTGCACCAAAGGGACAACGACAGACTCATATCCACACTCAAGCGCCTGCGCGATATAGGAAACACCGTCATCGTCGTAGAACACGACGAAGAGATGATGCGCGAAGCTGATTATCTCGTGGACATAGGCCCGGGGGCCGGGGTCCACGGCGGCGAGGTCGTTGCCTGCGGTACTCCTTCCGAAGTGGCAAAAAACAAAAATTCCATAACGGGAGCATATCTTTCAGGCAGAAAAAAGATTGACGTACCCGAAAACAGACGCACGGGCAACGGACAGTTTCTTTCGGTGCGCGGGGCGACTATGAATAATCTGAAGTGCCTCGACGCCGATATTCCTCTCGGAGAGTTCGTCTGCGTCACGGGCGTTTCAGGCTCCGGCAAGTCCTCACTTGTAAACGGAACACTCTATCCTCTGCTTGCATCTGCGCTCAATGGGGCTCATCTGAAGGCAGGCCCGTATAAGAGCATTTCAGGTATTGAAAATCTCGACAAGGTTATATGCATTGACCAGAGCCCCATCGGCAGAACCCCGAGATCCAACCCCGCGACCTACACGGGATTGTTCAATGAAATCAGAACGCTGTTCTCGAAAACCCAGGATGCAGTGACCCGCGGTTACGGTCCCGGACGCTTTTCCTTCAACGTCAAAGGCGGAAGATGCGAAGCCTGCGGCGGTGACGGAGTCAAAAAAATCGAGATGCACTTCCTTCCCGACGTATA
>DCGL01000143.1:2661-10238 GCA_002314565.1 Clostridiales bacterium UBA1779 | reverse complement strand
GCCACGGAAAGAGATACAACCGTGAAACACTCGAGGTTAAATATAAAGGGAAGAGCATATACGAAGTTCTTGAGATGACGGCTGAAGAAGGAGTTGTCTTCTTCGACGGCATTCCGAAAATCAGAAAATATCTGCAGACTATGTGCGACGTCGGTCTCGGATATATCAAAATCGGACAGCCCTCAACCACGATTTCAGGAGGAGAAGCTCAGCGTGTCAAGCTTGCAACCGAGCTTGCCCGCCGCGGAACCGGAAGTACTGTTTATATTCTCGACGAACCGACGACCGGACTTCACACCGAGGACGTTTCCAAACTTCTCTGCGTTCTTTCGAGACTCGTCGATGCGGGGAACACCGTTCTCGTCATCGAGCACAATCTTGAAGTAATAAAGACTGCCGACTGGATACTCGACCTGGGACCCGAGGGCGGGGACGGCGGCGGAACTCTGCTCTGCGCCGGTACCCCCGAGACAGTTGCCGGCTGTGAGAGTTCGTATACCGGCAGCTTCCTGAAAAAAATACCCGAAATAGCGCATAAAATCGGGCTCGGTGAATAATATTCGCGCAAAAGTGAATATAAATTGCATAAATGTTTCAGCAATCACTGAAAAAATACAAAAAAACGAATAAAATTCAATATTTTTTCAAAAAAGTGTTGACAAGCGAATATTTATGCGTTATAATATGCGCATCTTAAAAAACAGAGGTCCCAAGCGGACCGAAAAGAAGGAAAAGAAAATGAAAAAGATTGTATCACTTATTCTTGCAGTTCTTATGATTGCTGCACTTACTCTCAGCTTCGCTTCATGCGGCGAAACCGGTCCCGTTGCAAAGGTTATCGACATTGCTCTTTCCGAAGAGAATTACGCTTTCTGCGTAGGCCAGGAAAACACAGAGCTTCTTACAAAGATCAATGAGTATCTCGCCAAGATCAAGTCCGACGGTACTTTCGACGAAATCTGCAATCACTATTTCGGTGACGGCACGCCCGTAAAGACGGCTTCCGCTGCAGAAGATGCTTCCAAGCAGCAGCTCATCGTTGCTACAGCCACAGGCTTTGAGCCCTTCGAAATGGTTGACGAAGCCGGTAATTTCTACGGCATCGACCTTGAAATCGCCGCCGGATTCGCTGCTTACCTCGGATGGGAAGTAGTATACAAGGATATGGAATTCAAGGCTGTCGTTGAATCCGTTCAGTCCGGCAAGTGCAACATCGGTATGGCAGGCCTTACCGTTACTGAAGCACGTAAGCAGATTGTAACATTCTCAGACAGCTACTACAATGCAAGCCAGGTTCTCGTTGTCAAGGGCAGCAACACTGAATTCGATGCCTGCAAGACCGCAGACGACGTAGTTGCAATTCTCAATACAAAGACAGACAAGTGCCTCATCGGCTGCCAGCAGGGAACAACCGGCGAGCTTTACATTGACGGTGACAACGCAGAAGGCGGATACGGTTTCCCCGGACTTCCCGCAACAAAGAAGGCCTTCACATACGTTGCTCTTGCCGTTACCGCTATGAGCAACAACCAGATTGACTACGTTATCTGTGACAACGCCCCCGCAAATGCCGTTGTCAAAAAGATGAACGCAAACTGATTTTGAACATTCTCTGTCCCGAGTCAGAAGACTTGATAGACGGACGGGTTGTTACATATCCGCACGGGGCTTTGAAGATTTGAGCCCTTCGGAAAAAATGACTTGAAGCGGTCCGGGAAGATTCCGGACCGCTGACAGTCGTTTATACCGGGACCGGCGATTTTTTTGTCGGCCCCGTGTTTTGGATTTTGGATATCTTGTCCGAAGCTTATCACCTGTCGTTTTTTGTGACGGATAATAAGCTTTTAACAAGATTCGATTGAAAACAAGGAGAAAAAACCATGACAGCACACGCCTGGAAAGTATTCTGGGAATCATTCTGGACCAACGGAGCATATAAGAGAGTTCTCGGCGAAGGTCTTCGCAATACTCTTATCATTGCCATCAGCGGTCTGCTCATCGGTATCGTAATCGGTACTCTCATCAGTATCGTTAAGGTTATGCCGAAATACAAGACTCTTCCGAAAATACTCAATTCAATCTGCTCGGTATACGTCAATTATTTCAGAGGAACTCCTATCGTGGTTCAGCTCCTGATTGCATACTACGTCATTTTCCCGCTTTTCGGATGGAGAGTGTCGTCCCTTGCAACCTGCGTGATAATTTTCGGTATGAACAGCGGAGCTTATATATCTGAACTGATGCGCTCCGGCATTCAGTCGGTTGACCCCGGCCAGATGGAGGGCGGACGCGCCGTCGGTATGAGCTTCGGTGCAACGATGCTTCAGGTTGTCGTTCCTCAGGCCATCAAAAACATCCTGCCTGCTCTCGGAAACGAATTTATCGCACTTATCAAAGATACCTCAGTCGTAAGTTTCGTTGCCTGCGTTGACCTTTACAAGGTTTTTACCGACGTAGGTAACGTTCACTACGAATATCTGATTCCTTACCTCGTAATGGCCCTGTTCTATCTCATTATGGTTCTTATCATCAGCGGCGGCATCAGATGGATGGAAAAAGCCATGTCCCGCAGCGACCGTCAGAAAAACGGCGTTCACAGAAAGACCGGAACGGTTTAAGGAGGACGAAAAATGGAAAACAGAGAAGTTCTCATTGAAATCAAGCACCTGAAAAAAGCCTTTGACGGCAAGGTCGTTCTTGAAGATATAAGCGAAAATATTTATGACGGCGAAAAGGTTGTCGTTATCGGTCCTTCCGGCAGCGGAAAGAGCACCTTTTTGCGCTGCCTCAACTGTATGGAAGACCCCGACGGCGGGCAGATTTTCTTTGAAGGCGTGGATATCGCCGATATGAAGGTTGATATAAACGTTCACCGTGAAAAGATGGGCATGGTGTTCCAGCATTTCAATCTGTTCGCAAACAAAAAGGTAATTGAAAACATCACTCTTTCGCCCTATTATCTCTGCTGCAAGCAGATGAGCCGCAAGAAGAGATACGATTCCCGCAGACGTCTCGGCTTTACAGACGAAGAAGCAAAATCTCTTTCAAACTCCGAAATAAAAGCAAGGCTTGACGCCGAGGCGCACGTTCTGCTTCAGAAAATCGGTCTTGACGAAAAAGCTGAAGTATATCCTTCCACTCTTTCGGGTGGTCAGAAGCAGAGAGTTGCCATTGTACGCGCTCTTGCGATGAAGCCGAAGGTTATCCTTTTCGACGAACCCACCTCGGCTCTCGACCCCGAAATGGTCGGTGAAGTTCTTGAGCTTATGAAGGACCTTGCAAAGGCCGGCATGACCATGGTGGTCGTTACGCACGAAATGGGTTTTGCCCGTGAAGTTGCCGACCGCGTTCTGTTTATGTCCGACGGAAACATCACCGAAAGCGGCACTCCCGCCGACCTCTTCGACAATCCTCAGAACCCGAGAACCAAGCAATTCCTCGACGCCGTTCTGTGATATACATATGACAGGGGGACGTTTCTCTTGTCAGCTTTTTTGCAAAAAAGATGACAAGAGAAACGTCCCCTGTCATCTGTTAGAAAAATATTGACTATATTATTATATAGTGGTATAATAAACCTAAATATTATTCTTTGAAATACAATTCACGAAAGTGACAAACATACTATGATTATTACTGAACTGCTCGAACGCAATGCACGCGAAGCCGGCAATGAGGTTGCTCTCGTTGAGCTCAATCCCGCACTTCGTTCCAATACGGAAAGCTGGAAGGAATTCAGCCTTATTGAAGAGGGAACCGATCCCCGCTTCCGCCGAGAGATGACCTGGGGTGAATTTGATGCCCGTGCCAACAGAATCGCAAATCTTCTCATAAAAAGAGGAGTCAAAAAGAATGACAAGGTTGCCATTCTTCTTATGAACTGCCTTGAATGGCTTCCCACATATTTCGGTATTCTCAAAACCGGAGCCCTCGTCGTTCCGATGAATTACAGATATACTGCGGATGAAATCCGTTACTGCCTCGACCTTGCCGACGCAAGTGTTCTCGTTTTCGGTGAAGAATTTATCGGCCGTGTCGAAGAAATTCTGCCTCAGATAAAGGGTACGCAGTTGTTTTTTGCAACCTCTGCCGTCAGAAAAGACATTCCCGCCTTTTCCGATGATCTCTTCGCACTTGCCGGCGGCGAATCGGTTTCAAAGCCCGCCGTCGCCTCGACTCTGACAGAGCAGGATTATGCCGCCATTTATTTTTCATCCGGCACCACCGGATTCCCGAAGGCCATACTTCACAAGCATCTGTCCCTCATTCATTCGGCAAGATGCGAGCAGGCACATCACGGACAGACGCATGACGACGTGTTTATCTGCATTCCGCCTCTTTACCACACCGGCGCAAAGATGCACTGGTTCGGTTCTCTGATTTCCTGCAGCCGCGCCGTTCTTCTTCGCGGTGTAACTCCCGAATGGATTGTAAAAACCGCATCTATGGAAAAAGCCTCCATCGTATGGCTGCTCGTGCCGTGGGCTCAGGATATCCTGGACAGCATCGACCGCGGAGATATAAAGCTTGAAGATTACGACCTCTCACACTGGAGACTGATGCACATAGGCGCACAGCCTGTTCCTCCTTCCCTTATCAGAAGATGGAAAGAGAAGTTTCCAAAGCATCAGTACGATACGAACTACGGACTTTCCGAGTCCATCGGGCCCGGCTGCGTACATCTCGGTGTTGAAAACATCGACCACGTCGGAGCAATCGGAAAAGCCGGATACGGCTGGAAGACCAGAATCTGCGATATTGACGGAAAAGACGTAGAGAAGGGCGAGGTCGGGGAACTCTGGGTTGCAGGTCCCGGCGTTATGACCTGCTACTACAAGAACGAAAAGGCCACTGCCGAATCGCTTTCCGGCGAATGGCTCAGAACCGGAGATATGGCAAAAGAGGACGAACAGGGCTTTATTTACCTTGTCGACCGTAAAAAGGACGTCATCATCACCGGCGGTGAGAACCTCTATCCCGTGCAGATTGAGGATTTCCTGCGTGCAAACGAAAAGATCAAGGACGTTGCAGTCATCGGTCTGCCCGATAAGCGTCTCGGAGAAATCGCCGCTGCCATCATCGAGGTAAAGCCCGATTGCAATATGACCGAAGAGGAGGTCAACAACTTCTGTCTCGGCATGCCCAGATACAAGAGACCCAAGAAGATTATCTTTGCCGATGTTCCGAGAAATCCCACCGGAAAGATTGAAAAGCCGAAGCTCCGCGCAATTTACTGCGGGGAACGCCTCGTGGAAGCACAGACAAAAGCATAAAAAATCACAGCCGGCCCGTGTTTTCAGCGTGCCGGCTTTTGAGCATTCCGGAGCATAAAGGAGACAAACGGTATGAAAAAGTTTGAAATCACTTATTACTGGGGACCGCAGGGCGAAAACGCACTTGACGAAGAGATGTGGAAGGCGGTTGCCGAATGCGGCTTTACGACTGTCCCGCTTGAAAACGGAAGCTGTGAAAACAATATTACGGCTCTGAATCTGATGAAAAAATACAGTCTGCGCTGCTCATCCCTTATGGATTCGAGAATCAGAAACATACTCGAAGGCAGCATTCAATACACACAGGCAGAGATTGAAGAAATTGTTGCAAAGGTCGTATCGGATTACTCCGTTTGCGACAATATCGACGGATGGTGGCTCTATGACGAGCCGAATGCGTCAAAATTTGAGCTTTTGCGCAGGGTAAAGGATGCCTTCGGCAAGTTTTCCCCGGGGAAAGAGGTTTTCATCGACCTTCTGCCAACCTATGCGAACAATGAACAGCTCGGTACCGCAGGCTATGACGAATACCTGAAGCAATACGTTGAAACCGTAAATCCGCTCTATATCTGCTATGACCATTATCATTTTCAGAACGGACAGGCAAGAAGCGGGTTCTTTGCCAATATGGAAGCTGTGCGTTCTAAGGCACTGGACGCAAAGCTCGACAGCGAAATCGTCGTTCTGCTGACGAAGCATATGTCCTATGAAAATATCTCGAAATCGCAGATAGAGTGGGAGGTCAATATGGCTCTCGCCTACGGCTTCAAGAGAATTTCGTATTTTACCTTCATAATAACAGAGGGCCTTGAGGCTGACGGCTGGAAAAACGGGTGTATGAATTACAAGGGCGAAAAATATCAGCATTATTATGACGTTCAGGAAATAAACAAATGGCTGATAAACCTCGGCAACGAGCTCTTTTCAAAGAATTCCGAGGCGGTGTTCCACGTAAGCAAGGGCACACTTGAAGAAGGCTGCGAAAAATATGAATCTTACGGTGACCTCGGAAAGATTGACGGGCTGTCGCTGCTCGTCGGCTTTTTCGACGACAGAAGCTTTATGATAGTCAACAAAAAATACGTCGATTCCGAATACGGAAGCAACAGCTTCACTCTGCCCGACGTTGCGTCAAAGCTCGACTATTTCGATGCGTCACAAAACCTGTGGAAGCCGTACGAAACGAGAAATGCGGACGGAATTTACGAGGTAACACTCGGCGCCGGCGAAGGGATACTTATGCGTGTAAGATAATGAATAAAACAGGTTCAAAAGTAACTTCAAACCCTTCACTTCGCATTCAAGCCGGTGCGCAAATAACGGGTAAAACAGGTTCAAAAGTTACGTCAACTCTCAAAAATAACGGCGGCTTTCTTCCGCTGAGCCGTAAAGAAGCCGATGCGCTCGGCTGGGGCGCCCCCGATTTTGTTTACGTAATCGGTGACGCTTACGTTGACCATTCGTCCTTCGGCCCCGCAATCATCAGCCGTGTGCTTCAAGCTCACGGATACAAGGTTGCCATTATTTCACAGCCTGATTATCACGATGAAAACTCCGTCTGCGAATTCGGGGAACCCCGACTCGGCTTTCTTGTGAGCTCCGGCAATATGGACTCAATGGTGAACCATTATACCGTCAACAAAAAGCTGCGTTCAGAGGACGCATATTCGCCGGGAGGAAAAATGGGACGCCGTCCCGACTATGCGCTGACGGTGTACTGCAATATGATAAAGCGCAAGTACAAGAACAAGCCGGTCATCGCCGGCGGAATCGAAGCAAGTCTGCGCCGCCTTGCCCACTACGATTACTGGTCGGACAAGCTGCGCCGTTCGGTACTGCTCGACTCCGGCGCCGACCTCTTGCTCTGGGGTATGGGCGAGCTGTCGATAGTCGAGCTTGCCGATGCGCTGAATTCAGGACTTGACATTGCCGAAATCACCTACGTTGCGGGCTCCGTTTACAAGGCCCGTGACATTGACGGAATTGAAGGGGCGATTATGCTTCCGTCCTACGACGAAATGAAGCAGAATCCCGCCAAATATGCCGAAAGCTTTGCAATTCAGTACAGAAATACCGATTTTGCCAACGGAAAGCCTCTTGTCGAATGCTACGGCGAGCACAGATACGTCGTTCAGAATCCCGCCTCGCGTCCTCTGACTCAAAAGGAGCTCGACAGCGTTTACGAGCTTCCCTATATGAACACGTATCATCCGTCTTATGAAGCAGAGGGCGGAGTCCCCGCGATTAAAGAAATCAAGTTTTCACTGTCAAGCTGCCGCGGCTGCTTCGGAGGCTGCAGCTTCT
>DCGL01000143.1:0-2540 GCA_002314565.1 Clostridiales bacterium UBA1779 | reverse complement strand
GTCGGAGGACCGACGGCAAACTTCCGCCGTCCGGCCTGCGATAAACAGTCCGAAAAAGGAGCCTGCCCGAACCGCCAATGCCTCTGGCCCAGACCCTGCCCGAATCTCGTTGCCGACCATTCGGATTATATTGAACTGCTTCATAAGCTGAGAGATATTCCCGGGGTAAAAAAGGTCTTTATCCGTTCAGGTATCAGATTCGATTACGTTCTTGCAGACTCAAAATACGGACAGCGCTTTCTTGACGAGCTCTGCCGTCACCATATTTCGGGACAGCTGAGAACCGCCCCCGAGCACGTGAGCAACCGCGTTCTCGACCTTATGGGCAAGCCGCGCAACGAGGTATATGAGCAGTTTGTCAGACGTTATGAAAACACGAATTCCCGCACGGGCTCAAAGCAGTATTGCGTCCCTTATCTCATTTCTTCGCATCCCGGCAGTACGCTGAAGGACGCGGTTGCCCTTGCCGAAGCCGTGCGTGATATTGGCTATATGCCGGAACAGGTTCAGGATTTTTATCCGACTCCTTCAACCGTATCTACGGTAATGTATTACACGGGCATTGACCCGCGTACCATGAAACCCGTCTACGTTCCGAAGAATATGCACGAAAAGCACATGCAGCGTGCGCTTATCCAGTATAAGCTGCCCGAAAATCACGCTCTCGTCTGCGAGGCACTCAGGCTTTGCGGCAGGGAAGACCTGATAGGAACCGGCCCCCGCTGCCTCGTATCCGACCGTGCCCCTGCACAGAGGAAAAAACAGCATTATAGATAATAAAATCTGTGCATTTGGGGCTTCTCAATTCATAACAGTGTATATGATATGCTTTGTGACTGAATAGAAGGAGAATAAGATGATAAAAAAGAAGAATTCTATACATTCATTTTCGCATTCATCATTGATATGTCGATTATTATCATTTGTGATTGCATTGACATTCTTTGTTTTCTCAATACCGGATGCAATGGCAAAAAAAGGTGATTATTTTGAAAAATATCCTGAGATGGATGAGATTCCGTATTCGTATCCGATTGAAAGGTATCCGTATGGAATATTTGCTTATGATGCCGGCTATCTGTATAATCGTATTCAAACCATGTTTTATTCGGAGGTTAACTGAATATGCTATTCAAAAGAATTGCTTCATTTTTGATTGCTGTCTCGATATTGTTTTGTTTACTCCCGATAATCGGTTCAGCTGCAACGTTCAGTACAGATGATGCCAAGAGGATAATTGTAGATGTCACAAATTGGATATGTGATTTTTCTTTAAAATATTCATTGGATTCTGATAATACGAATTATTATGATGTGGCTCAAAAGAGTGCTTTGTTTACCGACGAGGCTGCCAAAATAGTGTCAGAATACGGTGCTGTAATAAAGGAGTATCCACCGATAGATGAAAACGGAGCATCAGGTGTAGTAGTTACAGAAAATAAATTAACGGATAATTCTCAAAGATTTATTATTGGAACAGGGAAATATACACCTGAGTATATTTCCATCTCAGACGTTGAGCTTTATATTGACAATATATCATCCGAAACTGCTATGGCATATTTAAAAGTATACGATGTTATCGGAATGAGTGAGTATGCTCAGAATATTTACTGGACAAAAGTGTATTTCAGCTTTTTCAATGGGCGTTGGGTTATAGATAATTGCAAATATTTAAGGGTGCTTTGCCGTTGTGATTATTATATGAACGATAAAATGGCAGATTGTGAAAGCGCCCTGTTCTATGCGTCAGATTTTTGGGAGTGTGTTGGAACAACAGTCATCAGCTATGCCATCGATAAAGCGGAAAAGATATTGAATAACGCCGGATATTTCAGAGTGTCACGCAATACTCTTCTTCCGCCTGATGAAGTGCAGGCTGTATCTACGAATTGGGAAAATGATGTGTTGTGGGGCGGTAATGCCGATACTCTCTATAGGGTGGTACTTATAAAGAAAGACAATTGTACTGAAAAGAAGGTAATGCTTGAAATCAATTTGAGATTAAGCGATTGGAACTGGAGTATTTTAGGAGGTCCGCTGGTTGATTTGATAAACGGTGAAACAAGTGTTAAAGAATGTGAGTATACTCCGCCAACGGACTATCTGAGTTCTATAGGTTTGTATAATCCTGAAACGTCTGATTTTTTAGTCAACAAAGGAAAATTATATGTTGTATGTATCGTTGTATCTGCAATTATCCCTTTGGCAATAAGGAAAAAACAATATTGCTATGTTGATTATACGCATTGATAATAATAAAGCTTTTCTGCGAGGCACTCAGGCTTTGCGGCAGGGAAGACCTGATAGGAACCGGCCCCCGCTGCCTCGTATCCGACCGTGCCCCATCGCCGCACGGAAGAGCGAATTTGCGTAAAAAAAGATGACAAAAGAACCGGTCTCCCTGCGGGTCGGTCGGTTCGCGGTTGGAACAGTCCCACGGACTGTTCTTGGGTACCGCTCAACTTGTCATCCAAAGCCTCATCCGGCACAGCGCAGCAGTGACGGATGAGACTCTTGGTGTAAAATAATTGTAGGAG
>DCGL01000117.1 GCA_002314565.1 Clostridiales bacterium UBA1779 | reverse complement strand
GCTTCCTGAAAATGCAAGAAATCTCTCGTATTCCGACACCGAAATGCCCGAAGCAATCGATGCTCCGGTAACAAACGACACCTGCAAAGTCAACATTGAGTCCGTCACGCTGAATCTTGATGCCGGAGCACAGCTGAATTTCCGCGTTGACGGCAGCACTGTCGGCACGAAGCTGATGGTTTTCTCGTACAGCACGTATCAGAAGCTGCTCAGGCAGTACGGGGCATCGAATGTCGGCAAGCATATGACAGAAGAAAACGCCGATGAAATTCTGACTGCCGATGCAAACGGAAATTTCGTCTTTTCAAGTCCATCGGCAAAACAGTTTGCTGATACCTATTACTTCAGAATCTGCCGCACTGCATCCGGTGTCACAACCTATGACAGTGCTTTTGCCTACAGCATCACCGAATACTGCCGCCGCGCAGTCACAACCACGGACAATCAGAACATAATAAATCTCTGCCGCTCGCTCTGCGCGTTTTCAGCATCGGCAAGAGATTATTTCGGATACGAAATCAATCAGGGAAGCTGAAAAATTTTATTCGGAGGAATCATTTTATGAGAGCAAGAGAATACGGGCTGAACATCGGATCCATGCCGACGGGAAAGCTCAATAAAATAACGGATGTCCCCGGGGTAAGCGTCGGACATTCAACCGTAATCGACGAAAAGCATCAGACCGGGGTCACGGTGATTATGCCCTGCCCCGAAAATCCCTTCACGCACAAGCTGCCCTGCGCTTCATACGTGCTCAACGGCTTCGGCAAAACCGCCGGTACCGTTCAGATTGAGGAGCTCGGCACTCTTGAAACACCGATTGCAATGACCGGCACTCTCAACGTCGGAAAGATTCACGACGCCATGGTCGGCTATATGATTGACCGCTGCGCTCTTGAGGGAAAGCGCGTCGTGTCCGTAAATCCGCTCGTCTGCGAATGCAACGACGGCTCACTCAGCGACGGCCGCGACCGTCCCTGCGACAGAACGAATCTCGATGAAGCAATCGCCTCTGCCTGCGAGGATTTTGCGGAAGGAGCCGTCGGTTCCGGCCGCGGTATGGGCTGTCACGGACTCAAGGGCGGCATCGGTTCTTCTTCAAGAATCGTAAATTTTGACGGAAAGAACTACACAATCGGCGTTCTCGTCATGACGAATCACGGTAAACTGCGCGACCTTCAGATTGACGGTCGTCTTATCGGCCCTTCTATCGACGATGCCATCAACGCCGACCTTCCCGACAAAGGCAGCTGCATCGTCATTCTTGCAACCGACATTCCCGCAAGCGACCGCCAGCTCAAGAGAATTATCAAGAGATGCGACGTCGGCCTCATCCGTCTGGGCTCCTTTATCGGACACGGCAGCGGAGAAGTCTTCATCGGTTTTTCAACCGCGAACAGAACCTCGCCCAAGGACACACAGATCCGTCAGGTTGAGCTTATGAACGAAGATTGCATCGACACCTGCTTCCGTGCCGCCGCCGAAGCAACCGAAGAAGCCATCCTCAACGCCATGTTCGCCGCCGAAGCCGTCACAAACGCCTCGACCGGCAAAACCAAACGCGCGTTGTCAGAATTTTACGGGAAAGTGTAAAGTTTTAGTCCGAATCAGCCAGGGGAATCAGCCAGGGGACGTAAGTGATGGCTAAATTTTTAGCCACCACTTACGTCCCCTGGCTGATTTCCCTGGCTGATTTTGAACCACCACTTACGTCCCCTGGCTCACTCTGCCAAAACAAAATTGCGGGGGCGCGTTTGCGCCCCCGCGGGATTATTCCTAATTATTCAGCCTTGTCGTCTTTCTTGACATCGCCGAGGATCTTGCCGCCGAGATAGCCGGCGAGAACGGACTTGATGTCAATGCCGAGAGCCTGCTCGAGACCGGCGACAACCTGTGTGCCGTTGGCTGTGAGTTCCTGAGTGAGCTTTGCATTGTTGCCTTCGCCGTACATTGTGATGTTACCGATGTGGCTGTAGGCTTCGGCGAGAGGAGCGGAGTAAGCCTTTACGACTTCGGGCAGGACGCCGCTGTCGAGGATGAGCTGCAGTGTTGCGGCTTCGCCGTACTGCTTCATAGCGTCGGCTTTCTTCTTGATGGCTTCAGCTTCGGCTTCACCCTTGGCCTTGATACCTTCGGCCTCGGCAAGGGCGGCAAGCTTGGCGGCATTTGCCTTTGCGATAGCGGCGGCAGCTTCAGCGTCGGCCTGAATTCTGAGAGCTTCGGAAGCTCTTTCCTTTTCGACCTTGTCAGCTTCGGCCTTGATTTTCTGCATTTCAGCCTGTCTTTCAAGCTCGAACTTTTCAGCTTCGGCAGCCTTCTGTCTTGTGAAGAGCTCAGCCTGAGCTCTCTGCTCGGCAGCGTACTTTTCAGCTTCGGCCTTCTTGTTGATCTCAGCCTGAAGACGTCTCTCTTCGAGTTCTACCTGACGGTTTCCGAGTTCAACCTCGCGCTCCTTCTGAGCGATTTCGGCGTTGACAGTAGCAACGTTGATCTCTTCCTGTCTCTTCTGATTTTCGATGGCATAAGCGGCATCGGCTACGGCACGGGCGGATTCACTCTTCTGCTTAAGAGCGGATTCCTTAAGTGAAAGGTCTGTGTTCTGCTCTGCGATTTTACCCTGAGCTTCAACGCGGGCCTTGTTTGCGGTTTCTTCGGCGGCAGCCTTGGCAACTGTTACGTCTCTGTCGGCGTTTGCCTTTGCAATGGCGGCGTCCTTGGAAATCTGGGAAACGTTGTCAATACCGAGGTTTACGATGACGTTGTTGTCATCCTTGAAGGACTGGATATTGAAGTTTACAAGCTCAATACCGAGCTTTTCCATATCGGGAACTACGTTCTGCTTAACCTGTTCGGCAACACCCTGACGGTCCTGAACAAGCTGGCGGATACCGACTGTACCGATGATTTCACGCATGTTACCCTGAAGAACCTGCTGCAGCTGGTTGGTAAGCTCGCGTTCAGGCATCTTGAGGATGGTTTCGAATGCACGAAGCATCATTGAAGGATTGCTGGAAATCTTGAGGTTTGCTACACCGTCGACGTTGATATTGATAAATTCCTTTGTAGAAATTGCTTCGTCTGTCTTGATGTCAACCTGAAAGGCCTTAAGGCTCAGACGGTCGGTTCTCTGCAGGAAAGGAATTCTGAAACCTGCTTTACCGATGAGGATTCTCTTTTTTCCCATACCGGAAATCATGATTGCTTCATCAGGACCGGCTTTGATATAGGAAGTGAGAAGGATGAAGAATAGAACAACTATTCCACCGATAACGTAGTAGATCATTTTGTGTCTCCTTTTTAATAAAAGATTTTACATAAAATAATGGGGACGGCATCGCCGTCCCCTATGTTTTATGCGGATGGAAATCGTACGCTCTCACCACCGCTTCATAAGCATAGGAAAGACAGGCGATTACTGTCAGTCGGTTTTCTCTTTCCGACTGACAATATTATACCACATACAATTTAATATGTCAACACATTTTATGATATTTTCTAAATATTTTTTTATCTTTTCATATGACTGCATTAAACGACCACTGAACCGCATTTTGAATATCAAGAGGAGTATCCCTCTGTCTCATTCCAAGACAAAAGGAACGTCCCCCCTGTCTCAAGACTGCAAAAGTGACTTTTCCCTTCCCGGGAAGGACAAATACGACACAAGCAGGCAGAACATGATGGCGGAGAAAGCGTATTTTTCCCAGTAAGGCAGGTCGAGAGGCGTGAAATTGCCTTCGATTACCGCTGAGATTATAAGAAGGAGCACACAGACGACGGCAATACCGCAGGCCTTTTTGCCGGCGATTATCATCGAGGTTTTTCGTGATACCCTTCCGGGATTTATGAAGGAGTACGCAATCATAAGTCCGGCCATTCCCGACAGCATAATGGCAAAGAGCTCGGTTATGCCGTGCGGCAGAATGAGTGACCAGAAAAACAGCGCAGTGCCCTTTACATGGCAGTATCCCGCCAGTGCACCAATGATAATCCCGTTATAAATCAGCACGTAGCTTGTAAAGATTCCGAGAGTAAAGCCTCCTGCCAGGGCTTCGAGGCATACTATTATGTTGTTTTCCCCGATATAAGTGCCGAGCAAGGTGTTTGTCACGACTGAATAGTCTTCATATTGCCCTTCAGCACGAAGATTCTGAAGTGAGGACTCGTCGTAAAACAGGGACACGTTCCTGACGTCGGCAACAGTATAGAGATATGCTGTCAGAAATCCTCCGAACATCAGCAGGAAGGAAATTGCAAACATCAGAAGTTCGCGGCGGAACAGCTTCGGGAAGCCGGACCACAGAAAACGCAGGCCGTCCCGGATTTTATATGTTTTACGCGCGTATACGATGCCGTGGGCGTTACCAACGAGTCGGTTGAGGTATTTTGCGGTTTCGGTTTCGCCGAAAAAGGTTCTTACATAGGCAAGATGATTCGCCGCCTGATTATACATAACAGTATAACGGTCAATGCGGTTTCTCGTTATGGGCTCCTTCGTGCTGAGAGAACCGAAAAATCCCGAACGTTTTTTGAAGAAGGCAGTTTCGCTTTCGAGCTCCTTCCACAAAGGAGCATTCTTTTTTACGTATTCGGCTTCTGTCACTGTTTCAGTCCCCCCTTCGGCAGATTATCAGTTGCGTCTTCGTCATATATCGGTTCAAAACCGGATTCGGAGTCCTTGGATTCCCCGGAAGAAACGCTTGCTGCAGTCGCTGAAGCATTGGATTTTGCAATATTGGCAAAGTTTCTCTCTTCAGCACTGAATTTCAGGAAATTCGAGGTGGATTTCAGAATATTCAGCGCCTGATTTTTGGTAAATCCCGAAGTCACGGTATATCCCCGACGCTTTGCGATCAGCTCTGCGAAGCGCTGGTCGTACATATATCTGTTGACGTATTTTTTGCGCTCCGCAAGGTATTTATCAAGCATTGCAGCTTCGTTATCATCAAAAAAAGCTGTGCTGCTTTCATCCTTGTCGGAAAACAGCTCCGTTACAGGGATTTCGGTATCCGGAGTTTCCGTTGCGTTTTCCGAAGCAGCCGTGCTATCCGTTTCTTCACTTCGCTGAGCTCTGACAAAGCTCAGAATGTCAAAGTCACTGTCGTCAGCATCTGTTCCGTCCGCTGTTCCGGCCTCGGCATCGGCTTCCGCCTTTTCAGCATCGGCAATAATTTTTGACAGGCTGAAATTATCGCGGTACTTTATTACCATTGTTCCTGCGGCAAGGTCTCCGACACGGCGTCCCTGCTTATTGTACAGGGCAATGATGCCGTCGACAATTGAGCCCCCGGGAATCATATCGATAACGCGCAGCAGATTGCGGATTATCAGCTGAACGGGCGTCGCGGCTTCGCCGGTCACCTGAACCA
>DCGL01000003.1:8286-26608 GCA_002314565.1 Clostridiales bacterium UBA1779 | reverse complement strand
CGCATACCGATGATGTCGGAGGAAACGATCTGATCGGTGTTGTAGCCGAAGGATTCGTTGGCCTGTGCCTTCATGGCAGCGTTGATTTCGTCAACGGTGACTTCCTTATCCACAACAGCGGTCAGGATGGTCAGAGAGCCGGTGGGGGTGGGAACGCGCTGTGCAGCGCCGATGAGCTTGCCGTTCAGCTCGGGGATGACCAGACCAATGGCCTTTGCCGCACCGGTGCTGTTGGGAACGATATTGACAGCGGCAGCGCGGGATCTTCTCAGATCGCCCTTTCTCTGGGGGCCATCGAGGGTCATCTGATCGCCGGTATAGGCGTGGATGGTGCACATAATGCCGGACTGGATGGGAGCCAGATCGTTCAGTGCCTTCGCCATGGGTGCGAGGCAGTTGGTGGTGCAGGAAGCGGCAGAAATAATGGTATCTTCCTTTGTGAGAATATCGTGGTTGACATTGAAAACGACAGTGGGGAGGTCGTTGCCTGCGGGAGCGGAGATAACAACCTTCTTGGCGCCGGCCTTTACGTGAGCCATAGCCTTGTCCTTGCTGGTGTAGAAGCCTGTGCATTCGAGAACGACGTCAACCTTCAGCTTCTTCCAGGGGCAGTTTGCAGCATCCTTTTCGGCATAGATTTTGATTTCCTTGCCGTCGACGATGATGGAATCTTCGGTAGCTTCAACGGTGTGCTTGCCTTCGCCGATCTTGCCGGCGTAGCCGCCCTGAGCGGTATCATACTTGAGAAGATGAGCGAGCATAGCGGGGCTGGTGAGGTCGTTGATGGCAACTACCTGGTAGCCCTTGGCACCGAACATCTGACGGAAAGCGAGACGGCCGATACGGCCGAATCCGTTAATGGCAACTCTTACTGACATGTGGATAAATCCTCCGTTTATATAAATATTTTAATGTTTTCGGGTTTATTTTTTCGGCTGATATTTCAACTTCCAAAATCAAACGCTATTATATCAAAAAAATGAAAAATTAGCAAGTCTTTTTATCAAAATATAGTAAAATGTGGCGGATTATATATAAAAAAACGGTAAAATCGAAATTTCCCCTGCCTTTTTCCTGCATTTGAAACAGTCGGTGTTTCAGCCTTGCTTTGCAAAACAAAAGCGGATGAGAGTAAACAGATCTCTGAAGCGGCGTGGTTCGCGGAACATACGGTAAAGCCATTCAAGGCCGGTTTTGCGGAAGAAGGCTGGGGCGCGCTTAACGTGGCCGGACCACACGTCGGCTGAACCGCCGATGCACATAAGGGCACCGCAGTGAAGGGAAGAAAGATTGCGGTCCGCAAAGCTTTCCTGCTTTACGGCACCGAGGCAGATGCAGAGAAGGTCGGGATTTTTTTCACTGATATCGCGGCAGATGCCGTTTTCTTCGTCATCGCTGAAATATCCGTCACGGAATCCGGCGATGCAGATCCCGGGGTAAGTCCTGCTGAGATTTTCGCAGGCTTTTTCCGCACGCCCCGGCGCGCCGCCGAGTATATAAAGCGTTCCGCCTGAAGCGGAAAGTCCGGAAATTACCTTTTCGGCGGTTCCGATACCCGTGCATCTGCCCGGAAGAGGAGTACCGAGTCTGCGCGCCTTTCTGACGATTCCGATTCCGTCTGCAAGTGAGAGTCCTGCACGCCTCAGAATATCCGCATATTCCGGATTTTTACGTGCTTTCATAACAATCAGGGGATTCGGGGTATATACGGTGAACGGCCCCTTGCGTGAACTGATTTTTCCGAGTATTATTTCAGCGGCTTCTTCTTCGGTGCAGCTGTCAAATCCGATACCGAGAACCGGTATCCGCTCCGTTTTTTCTTTCTCTTTCAATCCGTTCACCGCCTTTCGCAATAATAATCCGTAACCATTTTATTCTACCATATAGAGCCGGCAAAAGCAAGATTAAAGTTTTGTGAATATTTGTCCGTTCGTCTTGAAAGATTGGGCGAAATGTGATATTATATAATGGTTATAGTATTGTATAATTTGACTGAAAGGTATTACAACCATGAAAATAAAAGTTATGACAAAACTCACCCGCGGGGCATCTCTTCCCGCGTATGCTACCGAAGGTGCAGCCGCCGTTGATCTCAGAGCCGCCCTTGAAGGAGGCTGCAGAATCATCATTCCCGGTCAGAGAGAGCTTATCCCGACCGGTATTTCCATTGCTCCCGAAGCCGGAGACAACGTGGTTGCCGTAATTGCCGCAAGAAGCGGCCTTGCCTGCAAAAACGGAATCTGCCTTTCAAACGGAATCGGCGTGATTGATTCCGATTACAGAGGTGAAATCTGCGTTTCACTTTACAATTCATCTTCAGTTGCTTTTAAAATCAATGACGGAGACAGAATTGCACAGCTTATGTTTTTGCCCGTGATGACGGCCGAGTTTATTGCTGCGGATAGTCTCGATTCAACCGAGCGCGGCGTAGGCGGTTTCGGTTCAACCGGAGTAAACTGAGAAGTATGAAACTCATTCTGGCATCCGGCTCCCCGAGAAGACGTGAAATACTTTCATGGGCCGGAATACCGTTTGAAGTGTGCGTATCCGACGCCGACGAAAATCTGAAGCCGGGAACCTCACCCGTCGATGCCGTCGTAATGCTTTCGGAAAAGAAAGCTTTCGCGGTTCTTCATTCACATCCGGAATTCGACGGAGAAGATTACGTCATTCTTGCTGCCGACACCGTCGTAGACCTTGACGGCGAAATTTTCGGCAAACCGACGGACAGAGCCGACGCAGAACGTATGATACGCGGAATTGCAGGACGCGAGCATCGCGTTCACACGGGCATCTGCCTGATTCACGGCGGGAAAGCCGCATCGCTTTCCGAAACTACGAGAGTGAAGGTTGACAGAATCTGTGAAAACGATCTCAAGTGGTTTCTCTCGCAGAAAGAACCCTACGACAAGGCCGGTGCATATGCCATTCAGGGACTCTTCTCGCGTTTTGTAAGCGGAATCGTCGGTGACTATTTCAACGTTATGGGACTTCCCGTTCATCAGGTTGTGAAGCTTATGCAGACCGCCTTCGGTATTCAGCCGTCAGACTTCAAATGACGAACTCCTTCTTCGACAAAATCCTTTTTATTTCAGAATAACCCTGAAGATTGGGGCACAGGTATGGCAAAACACATAGGAATTGATCTTGGCACGGCAAACACCGTGATTTATATGAAGGGCAAGGGAATTGTGCTCAACGAGCCGTCTGTCGTTGCGACTGATGCGTCTCACAGAACCATTCTTGCCGTAGGTGACGAAGCCAAGAAAATGATAGGTAAAACTCCCGGAAGCATCTGCGCAATTAATCCGCTCAAGGGCGGTGTTATCGCCGATTACGACGTTGCTGCGGATATGCTCTGCGAGTTTCTCAAAAAAATAAGGGCAATAGGCATTATTTCAAGACCTGACGTCATCATCAGTACCCCGTATACGGTTACGGAGGTCGAAAGACGTGCCGTCGAGTCAGCAGTATACGATACGGGAGTCAAAACGGTTGACCTCGTGTCCGAACCGATGGCGGCGGCTGTCGGCTCAGGACTTGACGTCACCGGTTCGAGAGGCGCTATGATAGTCGACGTCGGAGGCGGAACCACAGAAGTTGCCGTCATCAGCCTCGGGGGAATTGTCACGTCAAGCTCGACGGTAGCAGCCGGTAATATGATGGACGACTCGATTATCAGATATCTTAAGCAGGAGCACCACATTCTCATCGGCGATTCGACCGCCGAAATGCTCAAAAAGACGATAGGCTCCGCTCATCCGTCAACTGACAGAGGCGAAACCGAAATCCGCGGACTCAACCGGAGAAGCGGACTTCCCGCTACGATGTCGATTAATTCTTCGCAGATAAGACTTGCGATGAGTGACTGTATTAACGAAATTGTCAGAGTTATAAGGCTGGCGCTCGAAAGCACTCCGCCTGAGCTGTCGGCGGATATTTTCGATTACGGAATTCTGCTTACCGGCGGAGGAGCATATCTTGCCGGACTTCAGCAGACAATAAGTGAAAAAGCAGGAGTCCGCGTGACGGTTGCCAAGAGGCCGCTTGAAAGCGTTGCAATGGGAATCGGTAAGATAATGGAAAGAGGAATGACGGAGCTCGTCGACGTCCGTCCCCGCTGAGCATAAAAATTGTTTACGCTTTGTTCCCGGCAGCGCCGCGCAAAAAATGACAATCAGGTCGGTATTCGGCTACTCAGAGGGTACCGATTTGCATTTTGATTGGATTTTTCCGTCATCTGACGGTCATTACCCCAAAGAAAGGAGAGAGCCCGCATGGGATTTTTCAAAAAATTATTCGGCAACAGGTTTTTCGTAATCACTTTATGCGCTGCGGTGCTTATCTCCATCATTCCGGCCGTCCTGACGGCTATGGGGCAGAAATCTTACGTTCAGTCCGCATTTCAGACTGTTGCCTCGCCATTTCAGTGGTGTTTTACAAAAATCGGAGAGGGCCTCAGCGGTTATTCCGACTATTTCAGGACTCTCGATGAGCTCAGACGTGAAAACATCGAGCTCAGGCAGCAGCTTGAGGATATGAACAATAAAATCAGCGATGCAAATCTTCTTGAGGACGAAAACGATTTTCTTCGCGCTTATCTCGGTACTCACGCCGAGCACACGGACTTTGAGTTTACGGATGCAGTTATCGTCGGCTGCGAATCGACGAATTACAGCGCATTTTACACACTTGCCAAGGGAAGCCTTGCAGGAATCGAAAAAAGGATGCCGGTCATTACCGACAAAGGGCTGCTCGGATATATCAGCGAGGTTGGGCCGACCTGGAGCCGCGTCACGGTTATCACGGAAACCGATTCCTCAGTCGGCGTTTACATCAGCCGCAGCGGCGTTTCCGGGGTTCTTGAAGGCAATCTGTCATTGAGACTTGAAGGCAAGTGCCGTATGATTTATATCGAAGCCGATTCGGACGTGCGTATCGGAGATACGGTTATCACATCCGGCGTCGGAAGCTTCTATCCGAGAGGCATATCGGTCGGCAGAGTCACAGCGGTTTCCACTGACAGCGGAACGCGCACGCTCGTGGCAGAAATCGAGCCTTACGCTTCGATAGAAGACGTCAATAAGGTGATGATTATCACCTCCTTTGAAGTCGTTGAAGAGAAGGAGGCCGGCAAATGAACCGTGAGCCAATCAGAGCTGAACTCGGTTCCGGTTCCGCTCATCCTCCGCTTATCTGCAGTCAGGATATAGTACGCGGAGTACTCTGCTTTATTCTGCTGTTCCTGTCGGCAGTATGTCAGTCGTCTTTTTTTACGGCAGCCGGCTTTTTCAAGGCAACTCCGGATCTGCTTCTTTGCACGGTTGCCGCACTTGCGTTGACGCTCGGTGAAAAGAACGGTTCAATCTGCGGGATAGCCGCAGGAGTATTCTCGTCAGCCCTCGGAGGCCGCGGTACTCTGCTTCTGCCTGTCCTGTATTTCTTTGTCGGATATATTCTGGGGCTTGTCGGCAGAAAGGTGTTCCGACGCAATATACTGTCATGGACGGTGTATATGATACCGGTTACGCTATTCCGCTCAATGATCAGTCTCGGCTACGTTATGTATTCCGAAAACAGCGTCATTCTGCCGGACGTAATTTCGGGACTTCTGGTTCCGGAAGCCTTAATGACGTTTTTCTTTTCTTTTATACCGTATTTTGCTTCCGGTATTTTCCTTAAAATCTACAGGCCTGCGAGAAACGGCGATGCCCAGACTCATGACCTGACTTAATACACACGGTGAATAATGAACGAAAACAACGAATTCAACCCAAATGAAAACGCAATGAGCGAGGAAGAACTGAAGGAAAGACGCGAATCAAGAAAAGCTTTTTCTCTCATCGGACTTTCCCTTGCCCTTCCTTTACTGCTGATTGTCGGACTCAGAGTCCTTTCATTTTATTTCTGTCCGGCCTTCAATGACACGGACGTTCTCATTCAGTCTCTTTTCAGCCTGATTCTGTATCTTGCATTCATCCCTCTCGGATGGCTGATTCTCAGATACGTTCCGAAAGCTTCCGGAAAAATCGCAAATAACGGAAATGCGGGCTTCGGCCTTTTCATAATACTTCTGTCTGTCTGCGTTGAGCTTGCAATCGTCGGAATGTATCTCGGCAATATGGCGGATGCAGCCGTATCGGCAGCATCGGGATCTGAGGTTATCGACCTTGATTACGTCGGTGCCTCTCCTCTCGGGATGGGCTTGTATTTTCTGCTCATTCTGCTGATAGTTCCCGTCGTAGAAGAGTTCTTTTTCAGAAAAGCCCTGCTTGATATACTCAAGACCTGGGGTTCAAGACCGGCGATTCTTCTCTCCGCCTTCTTCTATGCCGCATTTCACGGCAATCTGACACAGTTTTTCTACTCCTTCGGACTCGGCTTGGTGCTTTCATATGCTTACCTGAGAACAGGAAAGCTCAGATATCCGCTTCTTATCCACTTTGTTTTCAATCTGCTGTTCTCGGCAATTCCCATAGCGTCCGAAGTCTTTCTCTGCCCGGCAGAGACGGTTTCACAGCTGCAGGAAGCCGTTGAAACCTGGATTATGTCGTTGTATGCAGATTACGGTACTCTTCAGGCCGTTCTTACCGAAAACCCCGGAATCATTCCGGCTTATGCCGTAAATGCGGTCATTTCAATGATTACGCTCGGCCTTGCCATAGGAGGCGCAGCTGTTCTTTTCTTTTCGAAGAACCGGGTACGTCGCTTCAGAGGAGATAGGCGGCTCAGAGGAAAGGATATCGGGGACAGGGTTTTTATGGCTCCCGGAATTATGCTTTTCCTGCTTTGTTCTATCATTCTCACGGTGCTCAGCGTATATAACATCTGATAAACTCCTTCTGATAAATCAGGAATTAAACTGCAAAAAAAATGCTTAAAAAAGACAGCGATAACAAAAAATTACAGGACAGAATAAAGCTGGTCCCGGCCTCGGATGAAGGCTCGGGACATTCTGCTGTGCCGAGGCCGAAGACTGAACACAAATCCGGACAGCCTCTTTTCCGTTCGATTGTAATTATCGCCGTCTTTTTCTGTATCTGCGTTGCATACGCTTTGTCACTTATCAGAATAATCAGAACCTTTGATGCGGGGACCGTGACGGATGATGACACATACACCGTCAAAACCGTAACCGTTCAGGCGGTTCGCGGCGAAATATTCGACAGAAACGGCAAGGCTCTTGTTTCAAACGAATACAAGTATTCACTGAGACTTGAATACGGACTTATGTCAGAAGGATACGCAGCCCAGAACCGTGATATTGCCGACCTTGTGAATTATCTTGAAAAAATCGGCAGAGCTTCAGAGCTGCAGCTGACTTACTGTCCGCTCGTCGGTTCATACCCCGACTTTGATTTCGACGAAGAAAAGCTTGAGAATTCAGCGCTGACACTGTCAAAGCTCAAGCGAATTGCCTCGGAACTTGAACTCGGTGAGGATGCTTCGGCTTCGGACCTTTCCGACGCCCTTGTGGAAAAATACAGACTTACTGACAAAAACGGTGAGAGCGATTTTACCGACAGCGAGCTTGGGAATATCATACTTCTCAGATATGAGATGGAGGCCATACAGTTTGCCCCGGGCGAGCCTCTTCTTCTTCTTGAAGATATAGGAATGGATGTAATTACCGGAATTGAGGAGCTCGGAATTCCCGGAACGTCAATCAGCGTTTCATATACCAGAATTTACAATTATCCCGGATATGCGTCGCATATTCTCGGGCGAATCAGCCGCATTTATGCCGAAGAGGTTGAAAAATACACGTCGCTCGGCTATCCCGTAAACGCACTTGTCGGTGTTGAGGGCTGCGAGCTTGCTTTTGAAGAGTACCTTCGCGGTTCCGACGGTGAAATGAAAATCACCTGCGATGAAAACGGTAAAATAGTTTCAACGGAAATTACGAAAGAGCCGAAAGCCGGACAGGACGTATACCTGACCATCGATATTGACCTTCAGATTGCTGCCGAAGAGGCGCTTGAAGAGAACATAAGATACGTAAATGAGAAAGCAGAGAAGACTGCGGGCGACTTTGACGGCGAAGACTGCGACTCAGGGGCTCTCGTCGTCGAAGAAATCGGAACGGGAGCCATACTTGCTCTTGCATCGTATCCCTCATACGACCTGACAACCTACTCTCAGAATTACGCATCGCTGCTTGCTGACGAAAGAAAGCCGCTTATCAACCGCGCGCTCGAGGGCACTTATGCCCCGGGTTCAACTTTCAAGGTCTGTGTCGCAGCCGGAGCCCTGACAGAGGGGACCGTGATGGCAGACGGTACGGAATTTTCGGCAAATTCCATAATCAATACTCAGGGAATTTATACGTATTACGACGACTATCAGCCGGCCTGCTGGCTCTACGCTTACGGGCACCAGAAGCACGGCAAAATCAACGTGACCAGAGCCATCGAGGTTTCATGCAACTGCTTCTTCTATGAGCTCGGCAGATGCATGGGCATCGATTCCATAAACTATTACGCAACGAAGCTCGGCCTCGGTCAGAAGAGCGGAATTGAACTGCACGAATCACTCGGAGTTCTTGCCGACCGTGCATACACGGAAAGCATAGGAACCGTATGGACGGGCGGCGTTACGATTCAGACGGCAATCGGACAGGGCTTCAACCGTTTTACTCCCATTCAGATTGCGTCTTACCTTGCAACCGTTGTTGACGGAGGTCAGAGATATTCTGCCCATCTTCTTGACAGAGTTAACGAATTCAGCGGAGAAACCGTATATACGTATGAGCCGACCGTCGTGTCATCCATTAATTTTTCAGGAGGAACACAGTCGACGCTTATCAACGCCATGAGTAAGGTTGTTGATGAAAACGCCAACGTTACGGCTTTTGATACCTTCCCGATCAAGGTAGGAGGCAAAACGGGTTCGGCTGAAGTTTACGGTCAGAGCAAAAACGCCATATTTATGGGCTTTGCCCCTCTGAATGCACCTGAAATTGCGGTTTCCTGCGTTCTCGAACGCGGTTCTGCAGGCGCAAATGCCGCTATCGGCGTGCGTCTGGTAATGGATAAATACTTTTCTGACAGACTTGGAAACAACTGATAAAATATGAGGATGGTTGCTTTCATCAGGACAATAGGAGTCCTGTCTGAGATAACCATCCTCATAAACATTGTTTATATCCGGTATTGAAATTCAGCCGCCGAGTCCGAGAAATGCCAGATACTCTTCAAGACAGTAGCCTTCACGGTGCATAATCGCAGCGTGATACTGTCCGACGAATCTCCAGCGGCAGGGCTTGTAATCAAAGCTTGTCAGTTTTTCCTTGCCTTCGGGGAATCTTTCTATAAAACCGAATTTGTACGCGTTTTCTTTGAGCCAGGCATAGGCATCGGTGTTTTTGAAATCTTCGGATTCATCCTGAAGATTGTGAATAGTCACACCGAGCCCCGTGATATTATCTCCCGCTCCGGGAGGGGCATAAAAACTGTTTACGACCGTATATGCATTGGTATATGACAGATAATATTTGCCGTTATCGATGTATACGCTTTTCAGATAATTTTCACCAAGTATTTCATATGCGAGATCCGTAAAATACTTGCCTGTTTTACTGAAATTATAGTGATAATACAGCCGCTGTTCGTCAACGTAGTATTTGTAGTTGTATTCCTGAGAGGCGTAGCTGACGTATCCGCGTGTCAGCTTCATATTTTTAATACCTGCGCTTGCCATTTCGCGGAACATGGCTTCAAGTGCTTTGTCGGCACAGATATTGAGCTTTATTTCCGAATTGTTTTTCGTTGGATTTACGCTGTTAAGCAGACCGTCAGGTTCAAAAGTCGAATCCGTCGGATTGGAAAAGCTGAAATAAGTCAGAAAATCGTTGCGGTTTTCCGGATTCATATATTTTTTGAACTCCGACAAATCGTTCACGAATTCATAATCAAGCTCGCTCTCATCGATGACGATTTCGAGCCGCACCCCCTCAGCACTTACGTGAAGAAGCTCTGTCTGCTTCTGAAGGCTGAAGAAAAATTCGCTTTCAGCGTTTTCGGCGATTTCAAGTTCTGACAGGTCTTCGCTCTGAGTGACCTTTAGCCCCGGAATATACGCTTTTACAAATGAAAGCGGAACGTTTACCGTGTAACCTGCGATTTTAGCCGGAAGTTCCATACGTACTTCCGTACCGTTTACCTCTGCAATGTCAGAGTTATGCCGGAAGGTGCAGGTTTCTCCCGATTTGGTTGACAGTGTCAGACAGCTGCTGTCTCCGCTGAGAGTCATTCCGTCCGCAAGACAGATTTTGGCAATATCAACTGTCAGAATTCCGTCTCTAAGAACCGAATCGGCTTTAACAGTCACCGTCTGTCCGAAAATGCTGTACTTGATTTTTTCCGGGTAAGCTCCGCTCTGAAACAGCCTCGGCAGTTCAAGATACAGAACGGCGCTTGCTCCCGACAACAGCGCAAGAATCAGAAAGAAAATCAGAAACGGTTTGAGGTATTCCTTCAGTAACCCGGATATCGTTTCAAGGATCTTTTTCATTTGGCGTTGTCGGTCTGTTCGTACTTCGGATTGATTTTGTCCTTCGTTTCAATAAGGAAGAAATACGGTGACGTGGGAGAATTCACGATTTTGATTTTCGTTATGCAGAGCTTGAATCTTGAAAGCGTTTCAAAGTATTCTTCAAGCATATGTCCCTCGGCATCACCTTCGGGATGCCCCGGGTAAACGGCTACAGTGAGAACCGCATCGCGGTCGAGAAGAGAAATTGCAGCTTCAATGGCAGGCATTGTGGTTGCTCTCATGGTTGTGATGCTTTTATCCCCGCCGGGAAGCCATCCGAGATTGAACATTCCTGCCTTTATAGGCTCGTGAATGTAATCGCAGGCAAGGTGGTGGGATGCGTTTATCAGAGTGTAGTTGTCGGGACAGCCGGCATTTTTCAGATTGACGGCCGTCGATTCAACCGCCTGCTTCTGAATGTCAAAGGCGTATACGTGCCCTTCGGGACCGATGGTCTTCGACAGAAATTCGGTGTCGTGGCCGTTTCCCATCGTGAAGTCGGCACAGACGTCACCGGGCTTCAGGTGGGTTAATATAAACTGTTTGTGAAGCGAAAGCAGATCTATCATCTGTGAATATCTCCTCTTAAAAATTTCATGGCTCTTTCGACTGCGTCCTTTGAGTTGCCCCAGGGTTCGTCGGCAAAACGGTAGTCGAATTTCTTACAGAACCAGGATATATCGTCACGCAGGGAATCAAAATAGGGAAGAACCACGTCCCCTGCGGCTTTTGCAAATTCATTGTACTGCTTTTTAGGCAGCTTGGCTTTTGCCATATTCAGCATCATTCTGTAGTGAGGCAGGCAGAAATACGGCTGTGCCGCGAATTTTTCACGGAAAGCTTCGTCTGCTCCCCACATATAGACCAGATTGTCAATCAGATGTGTGTAGTTCGTATCAATACGGCCGCAGACGTAGCAAGTGCTTTCGAGCTCCTCAATTCTCGCACGTGCCGGGTATCCCGGAACGAGCAGCGGCTTGTCTTCAATCTCTTTGCGCAGTTCATCAAGATGACTTTCAAGCGTCAGAGCCATACCGAGACGGTTCTTTCTCGTGAACATCATTTTTGAATGAATATCGCAGAAGCCGAGCTTGTTCGTTTTGATTCTGACGTCGGGTTCCATCATTGATGCTCCGAGGATCAGGTCAAGCTCGTTCTCTTCAAGCATACGGTAAAGCGTGCAGACAGGACAGCCGCAGGCAGGGTCAGCCTTGGCCTTGTCGAATTTTTCATTGATGTGAGTTGTATAAATTTGTTCCATAACAGTAAAGGATAAAGAAAATGAGTAATTTTGAAAAAATTGAAAGCGGCACGGATTGCGTGCCGTTCGTTAAGCTGTACGGTGTCAGGGGCTTTGACCCGGATAAGGTCTTCGATTGCGGTCAGTGCTTCAGATTCCTGAAGCTTGAAGGCAGCAGACACGAAACCGAGTGGGCCGGACCCGCATTCGGAAAGTTCATATCGGTTGCAAAGGACGGCGATACGCTGACCGTTTACAACAGCGATGAGAAGGACTTCGGTGAAATCTGGCTTCATTATCTCGGCCTTGATGCCGATTATGAGGCAATGGACGCGGACATCGTTTCACGCTCACAGACACCCGCTCTCGGGAACGCCGTAGCATACGGAAACGGTATCAGAATTCTTCGTCAGGAAGCCTGGGAAACACTGTGCTCGTTTATAATCTCTCAGAATAACAACATCCCGCGTATACGCGGACTTGTCGGAGCACTCTGTCGTGCCTGCGGTGAGAAGATCGACACGACGGGGATGGAAAATCACGGTGCCGCCGGAGATATTTATTCGTTCCCCTCAGCCGAAAAAGTAAATGCTCTCGGCGAAGAGGCACTCAAAGAAATGAAAATGGGCTTCAGAGCCGGATATATCGCGTCGGTTGCAGCTGATGTAGCTTCAGGTGCCTGTGATTTCAGCGCCGTCCGTTCGGCGCCCGATACCGCAGCAGCCTCGATGATTCTTCAGAAGCTTCGCGGCGTGGGACCGAAGGTCGCAGCCTGTGCGCTTCTCTTCGGCTTTGAACGCATAGATGCGTTCCCGGTTGACGTCTGGATTAAAAAGGTTATTGCAAAATATTTCCCCGGCGATTTCAAAGCCGATATTCTCGGTCCCTACGCCGGTCTTGCCCAGCAGTATCTTTTTTATTACGAAAGATATATGGGCGGGGAAAACTGATTTTTTTCCGGTGAACCCGGGGATGTCAGCGTGCCGGGGGATGTCAGCGTGCCGGATCACCCCGGTCAGGCGGGACAAAGGCAAGGTCTTTGTCCCGTTTTATTTTGTATAAGTATCGCGGAAAATCTCAAGCTGTTCTCTTGCTGCGCGAAGCTGGGCAACGGCTGCGGCATAAGGGACGCGGTGGAATTCTCCGATGACTTCCATATTGAGTGTGCCCTTGTATCCGATTTCGTCAAGAGCTTCGAAAACCGGTTTCCAGTCAATCCGTCCGTAACCGGGGAAGAGATGTACGTCCTCGTAAATGGGACCGATAAGTCCGTAATTGTCATTGAGATGCAGGGCATACAGTCTTGAACCGAGCGCTCTTATCATTGAGGGGATGTCGTTTCCGGCAATGTTTGCATGTCCTGAATCAAGGCAGAAACCGATGCGGTCGCTTCCGATGAGATCGGCAAGCTTCAGAAGATGCTCCGGACGGCTGAAGGGGAAGGCCGGATAATTCGGAGCGCACAGATGCTTATGGTCAAAGAGGTTTTCGACGTCGATATGAATGTCCCACTTTTCGGCCTCCTCAACGAGCTTCGAGAAAAAGCCTGCATTGGCTTCGATTACACGGTTAAGGGTATCTTCGCTGTCAACGGACATCCATCTTTCAATCGGATGAAAAATAAGCTCGCCCGTGCCGAACATACGGCAGGCTTCGAAATTGCGGTAAATAACGGTCCAGGGGTCTTTGTAGCTGAAGTCTTCGTTTATCTGACTCTTCAGTCTCCAGTGAGCGTGGTTCTGACCGACCTTGATTCCGTATGAATCGAAGAGGACTTTCGTATCTTTTACCCATTCTTTCCATCCGTCAAGTCTCATGGGAGTATCGAGCTGTTCGCAGTAGTGGCAGAGCCAGAAATCAAGATATTCAATCCCGGCATCACGCAGAAGCGAAAGGCTCTGTTCAAGCCCGTTTGTGATACCGAACTTGCCTATTCCGGCACTTACAGGATTTTTCACGGTAAGACCTCCGATAAAGAAATATTTACATAATAATATCACAACTCAGGTCCTTTTTCAACGGCAAAAATGAATTTTCCGAAATGCAAAGATTATTATTGTATAAATGTTAATAAAATGGTATAATAATATGATATAAAAAATGTTGATGGAGAATGATATGACTGTTTATACATATCTCAGACTTATCGGCACGGCACTGGTGCCTGTTGCCGTATCGGTTATTTTGTATCTTGTACGGCGCAGAACACGGTTCGGGAAGATTCCACAGACGGCAAGTCAGATAATTATCGGCCTCATTTTCGGTGCCGTTGCCTGCTTTGCCACAGAATTCAGCGTTCCGATAACGATTAACGGTGTCACTGCCGGAATCAACGTCCGGGACACGGCACCTATCTGCGCAGGCTTGTTCTTCGGAGCTCCTGCCGGAATCATCGCCGGTGTAATCGGAGGCGTTGAGCGTGCTCTTGCCTGTATGTGGGGACAGGGAGTATATCCCGTCGTCGCCTGCTCGGTTGCAACCGTGCTTGCAGGTATCTTTGCGGGACTTATGCACAGAATCATGTTCGACGGGCGTCGTCCTTCAACCCTGCTTGCCGCAATGACCGCTCTCGTGTGTGAAGTTATTCACCTTACGATACTTCTGCTTACCCACATAAATGATATTACGGCTGCTATGCAGCTCGTCAACATCGTCACGGTTCCCATGGTTGTTACCAATGCCGCGGCAGTCGGACTTTCCTCGTTTATTATCGAATGTCTGAGTCACAACAAAAGGCAGGACGGAATGAAAGCTCCGTTCATTCTTCAGACCATCGAAATCGGCCTTCTGATTTCCGTTCTGTTTGCCTATCTGTGCACCACTACTTTCGTTTACATTCTCAACACGAACGATGCGTACAGATCGGCCGGGGAATTGCTTGATACCAGCATAAACGATATCGACGATGATATCTCTGATGCCGGGGACACGAAGCTGCTTGAAATTACAAGAAATCTGACGATTGACTATATAGATAATCCGGCTCTTTCTCTTGATGATCTTGCCATCAAATACGGTGTAACCGAAATCAACGTTGCAAACGCCGAGGGAATAACCATCGACAGCACCGAGGCAGGTTATATCGGATTTGATTTTAAATCAGGTGACCAGGCAAGGGAATTTATGTGCCTTGCACAAGGTTCAACCGAATACGTGCAGGAGTTTACAAGAATAACCTTTGACACTTCCGACGCATCCCGCGCCAGAAAATATGCCGGCCATTCACTGCCGGAAGGCTTTATTCAGGTTGGACTTGAATATTCGCTCTTTACCTCTTCGATTTCATCTGAAATCAAAAGCGCCGGTAAAAACCGTCATATCGGTGAAAACGGTTTCATAGCCGTTTTCGCTTCGAACCTTTCACTCGTGAGCCAGGGAACCAGTTCTCACAGCTCATTTTCGTTTGAGAATCTGCGAAAAGAACTTGAAAACAGAGCTTCTGAATATACCGAAGAATCCGAAAGACTTGAAAATGAAATTCTTGAAGCCAAAGCGCAGCTTGAAGAACTTGAGAAAAAGCTTTCAGAAGCGGAAGAATTCTTTTCCTCTTATTCCGGCAGCGATTCCCGCGGTCTCGAATATGATATGAATTCGCTGAAGGCTCAGGTCGAAGACCGTAAAAAGGAAGTCGAAGCTCTTTCCCTGCAGAGTGAGAAAATGACAAGCGAAAGCTTTTCGTGTGATATTGACAGAACGACCTACCTCTGCAGATTCAAAATCACGGAAGGGTACTTCATCGTGGGACTTGAAAACTATGACGAGGCCATGTCTGACCGTGACACGCTTCTGTTTGTAAACTCCTTTATGGAGGTCATAGTATTTGCCGGTCTGTTCTGCGTTATTTTCCTGATGATCAAGAAGAAGGTAGTAAACAAGATAAGCGACGTCAACCTGAAGCTTTCAAAAATCATCGGCGGAAATCTGAACGAAAAGATCAGCGTCGGCGGCAGCCGCGAGATGGTCAGCCTTTCAAACGATATTAATACCGCAGTCGATACTCTGAAGCATTATATCGATGCCACCGAAAAAAAGATGGACGACGAGCTTCAGTACGCGAAAAAAATACAGCATTCGGCACTTCCTTCCGTATTTCCGGCTTTCCCGGAAATAAAGGAGTTCGACATTTTTGCCTCGATGCATACGGCGAAGGAAGTCGGCGGAGATTTCTACGATTTTTATCTGTTGGATAATAATCATCTTGCCTTCCTCATTGCGGACGTTTCCGGAAAGGGAATTCCCGCTGCAATGTTTATGATGACAGCAAAGACTCTGATACGGAGCCTTGCCGAAAACGGTCTGGCTGTTGCGGATATTATGACGGGAGCCAATGAAAGACTTTGTGAAAACAACGAAGCGGGTATGTTCGTAACCGCCTGGATGGGCGTACTCAATATTGAAACAGGAGACCTTGACTTTGTAAATGCCGGTCACAATCCTCCCATGCTTTACAGGAAAGGCGAAACTTACGAATACCTGAAGACAAGACCGGGACTCGTTCTTGCCGGTATGGATGGAATACGTTACCGCACTCAGTCTGTGAAACTGAACCCCGGTGACAAACTATTCCTATATACCGACGGTGTCACCGAAGCAACGAACGCACAGACCGAACTCTTCGGTGAAGACAGACTCAAGGAATATCTCAATTCGATTACGGACAAAAATCCGGAAGACAGTATCAAGGGAACCAAAGAGGCAGTTGATGCCTTTGTCGGTGAAGCTGACCAGTTCGACGATATTACAATGCTTATGATAGAATATGCAGGTACAGGAATGATTACTGAAAAGAGAATTTATCCCGCCAAAATTGAGCAGCTTGAAGCCGCTTTAGCATTTGTATCGGAAATACTTGAAAACAATGACGCGGATATGAAATCTATGATGCAGATTGCCGTCGCCTTTGAAGAGATGTTCGTCAACGTCGCTCATTATGCCTATAAGGGCAGAGAGGGAACGGTTGAAGTATCGGTTTCCGTCTGCGACGGAATGACAGAGATTACTCTGACAGACGAGGGAGTACCGTTTAATCCCTTAGGTCTTGAAGATCCTGATATTACCCTTTCTGCCGAAGACAGAAAAATCGGCGGACTCGGAATACTTATGGTAAAAAAGACAATGGATGAAGTCAGATACAGATACGAGAACGAAAAGAACATATTCACAATGAAGAAAAAAATAAACTGACAGGAAAAAACAAATGAAAGCAGTTATCAGTGTAACCGGCCGCGACGCCGTCGGCATTATCGCCAAAGTCGCAAACGTTTGTGCCGACCACGGTGCAAACATCATCGATATTTCACAGACGGTTTTAAAAGATTATTTCGCCATGGTAATGCTGGCAGATATCGACGGACTCAACTGTGATTTCGTCTCGTTTGTGGATATTATGGCCAAGCTCGGAAAAGATAACGGACTTGTTATTTCCACTATGCACGAAGACATTTTCAGCACCATGCATCATATCTGAGAGGTCGATAAATGCTGAATACGTCAGATATCCTTGAAACGATAAATATGATCCGCGAAGAAAATCTCGATATCCGTACCATTACAATGGGGATATCGCTGATTGACTGCGCCGGAGATGACATAGGCAAAGTATGCGACAGAGTGTACGAGAAGATCACCCGTAAAGCCGAAAATCTCGTGTCTGTCGGAGATGACATTGAAAAAACCTACGGTATTCCGATTGTAAACCGCCGCGTATCCGTAACCCCCGTTTCCCTTATCGGCGGCAGATTTTCACCGGAAGACTACATCAGGATTGCCAAGGCTCTCGACAGAGCTGCAGATACCACCGGTATCAACTTTATAGGCGGATACGGAGCTCTGGTTCAGAAGGGCTGCACCGTCGGTGAAGAAGCTCTTATTGAGTCTATTCCTTATGCACTTACCGAAACCAATAAAGTCTGCTCATCTGTCAACGTTGCCTCAACCAAGGCCGGCATCAATATGGATGCCATTCAGAAGATGGGTGACGTCATACTGAAAACAGCTCAGCTCACTGCCGACAACAATTCCTTCGGCTGCGCCAAAATCGTCGTTTTCGCAAACGTTCCCGAAGACAATCCCTTTATGGCAGGAGCCTTCCACGGCGTCAGCGAACCGGAAACCGTCATCAACGTCGGCGTATCCGGTCCCGGAACAGTTGCATCAGCCATCAGAAGGGCAGGCAACTGCGACCTTTCAACCCTTGCCGAAATTGTAAAGCGCACGGCATTCAAGATTACCCGCGTAGGTCAGCTCGTAGCCGCCGAAGCTTCACAGAGACTGGGCGTTCCTGCAGGTATCGTCGACCTGTCCCTGGCACCGACTCCGGCAGTCGGGGACTCCGTCGCCTATATTCTTGAGAATATGGGACTTGAGACCTGCGGCTGCCCCGGCACGACTGCCTGCCTTGCACTGCTCAACGATGCTGTCAAGAAGGGCGGGGTTATGGCCTCCTCACACGTCGGAGGACTTTCAGGGGCCTTCATCCCCGTTTCAGAGGATGCCGGTATGATTGAAGCAGCACGTTCGGGTTGTCTCACTCTCGAAAAGCTTGAGGCT
>DCGL01000003.1:0-8273 GCA_002314565.1 Clostridiales bacterium UBA1779 | reverse complement strand
CCATGACCTGTGTATGTTCCGTAGGCCTTGATATGATTGCCATTCCCGGCGATACCACTGCCGCAACGATTTGCGGTATCATCGCAGATGAAATTTCAATAGGCGTTGCCAACACGAAGACGACTGCCGTCCGTGTAATCCCCGCCGTCGGCAAGAAGGTCGGTGATGAAATCGACTTCGGCGGACTCTTCGGCAGCGCACCCGTTATGCCCGTAAATACAAAATCCCCCGCTGCCTTCATCGCCCGCGGCGGACGCATTCCCGCACCTATTCACAGTCTTAAAAACTGATTAATTTTAAAATAACGGTTCTGCCGTACCGGGACTCAATCCCCGTCGGCAGAACCGGTTTTTATTCAGTTATCCTTCCACCAGTCAGCAAATTGTGCAAGCTTGGTGCCCGGATAATATGCGGCAAGAATCTGGTCGAAGCTTGCTCCGGAATCGCCGAGGTGCTTGGCGCCCCACTGGCTCATTCCGACACCGTGACCGTAGCCCTTGCCGGCGATTACGAAGTTGCCTTTCGTTTTTGCCGTAAGCGTTTCGTAATGCTGCTTTAGCTTGTTTACTATAAGGAAATCACCGTAGTCCGACACGTACGTGTACGTATCGTTTTCGTCCGGAAGAGTTGTCATCGGAATGTCACCCTCGGCGGCAAGTACGGCAGTCCCCTTTGAGGTCCTGACGTACATGGCTGCCGATTCATCTTTTGAGGCTTTTCCGAGATTCGAGAAGAAATTGAACAGGGAAGAAGTTGTGGTAAAGAGACCGTCCTTGGTTTTTACCGTCAGATTTCCGGAATAATTTACCTTCAGATTGATAATTTCGGTTGATATAACCTCGTCGTAAAACCAGTCGACCGAGTCCTTCCCGATAACGAGGTTAGCCGAATGACAGTAGCCGGAAAGCAGTTTGTTGATATTCTGGCAGCGTACGATGTTGGCAACGTTTCCTTTATTGTCAGTCAGTGACATTGAATAAACGTAGGTTGAGCCTTCAGCACATTCAAAGCTTACGTCGGTGACAGTCGTGCCTGTGATAAGGCCTTCCTTATAATTCTTAACCAGATTGGCAAGTTCCTTCGGTGTGATTTCAAAGGTCCACTTGCCCCAGCTTACGGATGAGGAAGCATAATTTTCCCACATTGTCGGCTGAGAGCAGAGATAAGAGCCTGCAGCGCTGCCCCAGACGGCCTGCGCATCAACAGAATATCCTCCCTGGGAAGATGAGTACGCACAGTCAGCGACCTTTACGGCGCCCTTGCTCGTGGTATACGTCAGAATACGGCAGCCGACTTCTTCGCAGGCCTGGATAACCTTTGCGTTGACTCCGGTGCGGCCGCGGTAGTTCTGGTCTGCCGAGGAGGCCACAAGGTCGCAGCCGTAGCTTGTAAAGCGCCGGTTGCGGTTACTGGTAACGAAGGAGGTTACCGTTACGGCGAAGGCTTTTAGCGTTTCAAGCGGCCAGGTCGTGTAAACTTCAGCCGGAAGAACTCCTTCCGTATATTCAAGAAGACCGACAAGATTGATAAGCGTCAGACCGTTATACGTGCCGTTGTCGTAGCGGCGGAAGCAGAAGGCTCCGTCATAGATGTAATCGTTGGCAACGAATTTCATATAGCTGCGGTCGCTGTCGGGAATCTGCCTGGCACAGACGGCCCCGGCGAGAGTGTCACTGTTTCCGGTATATTCGAAGATAATCGTATCGCAGTCTTCGTTCAGAATCATTATGCCTTCGGGGGACGGGGAAACGACTGAGATATTGAAGCCCTCGATTGAAGCTCCGATGGCCGCAGCAGCTGAGCTTGCCTCGGCGTAGTTTGCGAAAGCTCCTATTCTGAGAACTTTCTTTCCATTTATATATGCGGGATAGACGTGAGTGTAAGTGATGGAGAATATATCCGATAGTCCGGGAACTGCGTCCCATATATCCGTTACGTATCCTGATGAATCACCGCCTGAAAGGGAAGCTATGCTTGCAAGATATTCATCGGTAAAAGTAAGTTCAACGTTATATCCGCCGATTGACGTGTTTTTTTCGCTTGCGGCAAAGGAAACGTTTCCGTTTTTAACCGTGAGATTCGTATCACAGGCAACGAAAATATCGGTTTCGTCCGTGAGCCATACGGGGGTGAAGCTGCGGGTTTCTTTCTGAATATCAGCTTCTCCGACGGCAAAGCCGTGCGGGGATACTACGCCGTGAGCCGCCGCTGCGGTGGAGCCCCATCTAAGGGCCACCGCAACGTAGTACTCACCCGATTCACGGGATGAGGAAAAACCGTAGGAGTCAATCTCCTGTGCTTCTGCGGCAAAACCGGAAATCACAGCTTCAAGAGCTACGTATACAACGCCGGCTATCATTAAGAATGCCAGAAAGCCCGCAAGTATGCGCAGTATCAGCTGTTTGGTTTCGGCCTTACTGTGCTTGGTTTTCGACAATGACGTAATCTCCTCCTATCATTAAATATGCGCCTTCAAGGCTTGTAACTTTAACGCCTCTTCCGTCACTTCCGCCGCGCGGAATTAAGATGTTGTGGAAGAGTGTGAGAGTATCACCGTTATAAAGCTCGTTTCCGTCAGAGAGGTCGTTGAGTCCCTGAGCGGTGCCGGCTTCGTTGTATGGGGATACGGCAGCTGCCGAACCGGTTCTGAGTACCAGAACCAGGCTGTCATCCGCATCCTTTGCAAAGACAGTTGCGTTGTATGGAACGTAGACAGCCTTGTAAAGCTGTCCCATTTCCTCAAGCAGGTCTGCATAAGACTTCTGAAGAGCGGCAACGTCTTTCTTCAGGACGGTGATGTCACCGCCTGCGGAAGTCATGGCGTTTACCTTATATGTAACCGTTTCAAGCTTTGTCGAAATATCCGATATCTGCTTGAAGTTGTTCTGAAGTGTCGTTACGTTGGTCTTAACCTTTGAAAGATCCGTCTTGATTGACGAAATGCTGTCCTTGATTGATGTGATTTCGGTCTCAAGGCTGTCGTAATTCGTCTGCAGCTCGGAAATCAGCTCAGACAGTTCCGTTTTGGCAGTTTCAAGCTGAGCCCGAAGGGCTGCGTTTTCGGATTTTGCTTCGGCAAGGCCCGTTTCAAGGTCGGTAATCCTGGCAAGAAGCTGCTTTGCACCCTCTGACGACATTGAGGCACCGCCGGAGCTTCCGCCGCCACCGCCGCCGGTGAGCTCGACTACGGCAAGACGCTGGTCCATATCTTCAATCTTTGCGCTGATTGATGCGAGCTGGCCGCTGACGTAGCTTTCCATTGCGGAATAAGCGACTACGGGGTCCTTTGAGCTGTCATACAGCACTGCACCGTAGACGACGAAAGAGAGAAGAGCCGACAGGAAAAGAGCCGTCATAAAAGACACGCGGCGCACAAGTCTCTGCTTCTTTTCGGATTTTGTAAAAGTCTGTCTCATATTAAGAATCTTTCACTCAGAAATCAATTTTGAGCTGCATTTTGTTCAGGTCCTTTTCGGCGAGAAGTGTCGTTGCAGCGGGGATTTTTATCTTTTTATAGCCCTTGGTCGATTCAAACTGCTCGCCGAAGTCTTTTATTACGTTCTTCAGCTTGCATTTCTTGAGAGAAACCAACGTGACTCCCTGGGCAGTTCTCGTTGTTTTTACCGGAATTAAGGAGGTCGAAATTACTGCTGCGCGGTCGTTGTCCGTCAGCATCAGAATATCGAAGGGCTGTTTTCCTTCGAGGAAAATTCCGACGAGCGGGGAGGCTGTCGAATAGGCTCCGGTCAGCTTGCGGCGATTTCCCTTGATTTCGTATGCTGAAAGCGGGATCTTGACTCCTTTTCCGTTTTCAAATACGAAAACCATATTGTTTTTGTCAGTCCATTCCGAGCCGACGTAGCAGAATACGGGCTTTTCACCGTCGTCAAAGCCGAATTTTGCAGGAACGTATTCACCGAGCTCAGATGCCTTGCTCGTGTCAAAGTCGAGTCCGCGGCAGCGGTAAATCTTGCCCTGGTTCGTAAAGAAGGCAAGGTCGCTTACGTTCTCGGCGTCAAAGCTCTGAAGCAGATAATCGTTTTCCTTGAAGGTCTGTTCGTCGTTTCCGCGCAGGGACTTGTCGGTGATTTTCTTGAAATAGCCTCCTGCACTGAGAAAATAATGGGCAGGATAGTTTTCAACGTCTTCGGATTTGACGTACTGACCGGCTTCTGCGGCAGAAATGATTTCGGAGCGGCGGGGCTGACCGTATTTCTTTTTTATTTCCGTAAGCTGTGAGGACATCAGGCGGCGAAGCTTGAGTTCGTCACGAAGAGTTTCCTCAATGTCGGCGATGTCCTTCTGCAGCTGCTCCATTTCGTCGAGACGGTTGAGAAGATATTCGCGGTTGAGATAACGCAGCTTGATTTCGCAGATGTACTCAGCCTGCAGTGCGTCAATCTTAAAGCCCGTGCATAGGTTGGGGATGACGTCAGCTTCTTTCTGAGTGTTGCGGATAATCGCAATTGCCTTGTCGATATCAAGCAGAATTTCGGCAAGGCCCATAAGCAGGTGAAGCTTGTCCTTCTTTTTGCCGAGTTCAAAGGTAAGCTCGCGGCGCAGACATTCAGAACGGAATTTAATCCATTCCCTGAGAATGTCGGGAATGCCCATCTGACGCGGAGCCGAATCAATGAGAATGGTGTAATTGCATGGAAAGCTGTCTTCAAGAGGAGTTTCCTTATAGAGCTTGAGCATCAGTGCGTCGGGATCTGTTCCGCGGCGCAAATCAAGCGTCAGCTTGAAGCCGTCCTTGTCGATTTCATCGCGGAAATCAGTTACGTCCTTGAGACGGTTTTCCTTGACCATCTTTGTAAGCTGTGTCATAATGGCTTCGATGGTCGTGGAGTTCGGTATTTCGAGTATATCTATGCAGTTCTGTTTTGAATCATACGAATATTTCGCACGGACCTTGACGGAGCCTGTTCCGGATTCGTAAATATTCTTCATTGATTCTTTGTCCCAGAGTATAAGGCCTCCGCCCGGAAAATCCGGAGCCGGCATAAATTCCATTATCTTATCAGTGTCGGTCTTCGGATTTCTGAGTATGGCGACGGTTGCGTCGCAGACCTCGGACAGATTGAATGAGCAGGTGCGGGAGGCAATACCTACGGCAATTCCCATATTCGGCGTAACGAGAATATTCGGGAAGGTTGTCGGAAGAAGAACGGGCTCCTTCATCGTGCCGTCGTAGTTGTCAATCAGTTCTACGGCGTCCTTGTCGATGCCTGAAAACAGCTCCTGGGCGAATTTGTCAAGCTTGACCTCGGTGTAACGCGAGGCAGCGTACATCATACTTGAGCTGTACTGCTTGCCGAAAGAACCCTTTGAGTCGATAAAAGGGTGCAGAAGCGTTGCATTTCCCCGTGTCAGACGTACGAGCGTTTCGTAAATTGCCTGATCGCCGTGAGGATTGAGCTTCATAGTCTGACCGACTACGTTCGCACTCTTGGTCCTCTGACCGGAAAGCAGCCCCATACGGTACATAGTGTAGAGCAGCTTGCGGTGGGACGGCTTGAAACCGTCGATTTCCGGAATGGCTCTCGACACGATAACGCTCATCGCGTAGGGCATATAGTTCGTTTCTATCGTTTCCGTAATGGGCTGGTCTTTGATAGGAGCAGAGACTGCGGGCATTTCACGGGATTCGTCTTTTTTCTTCTTAGGCATTGGCGTGTATCCTTATAATTATTTGACTGTTTTGTGGAAGGAGTTTAACGGTGTTTTTCCGGTTTATCAGTCGTTCTGATTTCCGTTCTTGAGTTTTTCAGCGGTATCTGCGGCAATCAGCGCATCAATAAGACCTGAAATATTGCCGTTCATACAGCTGTCAAGCGTCTGTGAACCGGCTTTGTCGGAAAGACGCATATCTCTTATGAGATTGTCCTTGTATCGGTAAATACGTATTCTTTCGCTTCTGTCTCCGCTTCCGACCATCGAACGGCGCGAAGCGTCTATGCTGTTTTTCTGTTCATTAAGCTTGCGGTCATAGAGAATCGTGCGAAGCGTCTGCATTGCCTTGTCGCGGTTCTGAAACTGCGATCTTTCCTGCTGGCACTCCACGACGGTTCCTGTCGGTATGTGCGTCAGTCTTACGGCCGAGTCGGTTTTGTTTATGTGCTGGCCTCCTGCACCGCTTGACTTGCAGGTTTCAAAGATAATATCTGCGGGATTGATTTCAATATCAACGTCTTCGGCTTCCGGCATAACGGCAACCGTTGCGGTAGAGGTCTGGATGCGGCCGTTGGCTTCGGTAACAGGCACGCGTTTTACTTCGTGAGTACCGGATTCGAATTTGAAGCGGGAATATGCCCCATCGCCTTCAATCATGAAGACGAGCTTACGGTAGCCGCCGAGGTCGGTTTCGTTTTCGCTGATAATTGAAATCTTAAAGCCTGAGTTTGCGCAGTACATCGAGTACATACGGAAAAGGTCGGCTGCGAAAAGGCAGGCCTCCTCGCCGCCCGTACCGGCGCGTATCTCAACTATGACGTTTCGCCCGTCGTTCGGGTCGCGGGGAAGCAGAAGAAGCTGCAGGCGTGCGAAGGCGGACTCCTTTTCGGCAACGGCTTCGTCATACTCTTCAGAGGCAAGGGCTGCGAGCTCCTTATCCTGAGAATTGCGAAGTTCTGCGGCTTCGGCGGCACGCTTTTCAGCATCAAGATAACTCCGGTATCCGGATATGACCGGGGTAAGTGAGCTGTATTCGCGCTGCAGAGCGGTATAGGCTGCTATATCTGCTATGACGGCGGGATTTGACAGCTTGGCTTCAATATCCCTGTATTTCTGTTCGGTTTCGCGGAGTTTGTCAAGCATCAGTATCTGTTGAATGCGGAGAATCCGCGGTGAGCTTCATAAACGTCGGCCTTTGAAATGATTTCGTAGGGAGCGTGCATCGAAATGACGGGAACTCCCATATCGACGGTGTCAATATTGTGGTTTGCGATGTATTTGGCGACAGTTCCGCCTCCGCCGTAATCGATGCGGCCGAGTTCTCCGGTCTGCCAGACGATGGCGTCTTTTTCCATTACTCCGCGCAGCCAGCCGAGATATTCGGCGTTTGCGTCGTTGGTGCCGCTCTTGCCGCGTGCCCCCGTGTATTTGTTGAAGCAGACGCCGCAGGACATAAGTGCGCTGTTTTTCTTTTCAAAGGCTTCGGCGAAATTCGGGTCGAAGGCGGCGGATACGTCTGCGGAGAGGCACTTCGAAGCGGCTCTTACGAGGGCGGAGCTCACTCCCTGCGATGCGGCAATTTCATTTATCAGGTCAAGCATGATTTCGCACTGCATACCGGTGTTGCCTTCGCTTCCGATTTCCTCTTTATCTGCAAGAATGCACATAAGAGTGTGAGGGGATTCAAGGCTTTCGAACAGGGCGGTCAGAGCGGGATAAGCACAGACTCTGTCGTCATGTCCGTATGCGCAGATCATTGAGCGGTCAAGACCGGCATCGCGTGATTTGCCGATGGGAACGGCGCAGAGCTCGGCTGAAATGAAATCTTCTTCCGTGATTCCGTATTTATCATTGAGAATAGTCAGAATATTGAGCTTTACGGCGTCTGTTCCGTCACCGAGAGGGCGGGAACCGATGAGCAGGTTGAGCTTTTCACCGGGAATTGCCGTGCCGAGGGGCTTTTCGTTGTCCTTCTGTCCGAGATGAGGCAGCAGGTCGTTGATATAGAACACGGGATCCGTATCGTCTTCGCCGATAACAATCTGCTTCACATCGCCGTCCTTCATGGCGATAACACCGTGAAGGGCAAGAGGAGTGGCAACCCACTGATATTTTCTGATTCCACCGTAATAATGCGTCTTGAAGAAGCACATATCGCTGTCTTCAAATATGGGAATCTGCTTTAAGTCAAGTCTGGGGGAGTCTATATGTGCGGCGGAAATTCGGATACCTTCGCTTACGGGTTCTGAGCCGATTGTGAAGAGATAAAGGTTCTTTCCGCGGTTGTTGTAATAATAGCGTCCGCCCTTTTCGAGTTTGTCTCCGAAATTGAAGGGAACGAAGCCGTAGCCTTCGGCAAGCTTTACTGAGGCGGCAACAGCCTCTCTTTCGGTCTTGGCAGCATCGAGATATGCCGCGTATCCTTTTGAATAGTCGTATACCTTCTGTGCAAATTCTTCGTCCTTCTTTTTCCAGACGCTTTCCTTCTTGTATACGAGTTCCTGTTCTTCCATGTTCGGTCTCCTTTTATTGAAATTGTATTATCGTGATTTCGGGTTCGGTCTGAGGCTCAGTCTGAACGTGTGTGACTGACTGTGTCA
>DCGL01000132.1 GCA_002314565.1 Clostridiales bacterium UBA1779 | reverse complement strand
AAGGGTTCGACTGAGGGGTGCCAATAGCACTATCTTTCCTCTTTCAGTTTACAACTATGATGTTTTTACTTAACAGGGTTGTTTTTGACAAGGAACTGCACAATGGGGTCAGTATCGTCCAGACCGTGCGGGTGATGTCCCCAGTAGTTGCGCTTGATGACCTGAATATCCGCGCCGTTCTTCTGCATCCGTTCTATGAACAGCTCCGCGTTGTTTTCCGGCGCAACGGACTGGTCAGTCGTGCCGTAAATCAGCAGCGTGGGAATCGCGGCGGCTTTTTCGGTCAGATTCACGGGATTGCCCGGGTACGCGGCAAGATTTTCCTTCCACGCTTCCAGCTTGTAGGAATCCTCCACCAGATTCAGATGATGGAAGCCTTCAAAATTGCAGACCGGCGCGTCCAGATACATACAGGCGACCTTCTCCGTATGCAGGGCGGCATAACGGGCGGAATACAGACCGCCGAAGCTCATACCGATAAGCTCTGCCTTCTGCGCAAGTCCCAAGCTCACCAGAAAATCATGGAAACGGACGAAAATTTCCTGGTCTTCGTCACAGCCGTGTCCGTCAACCTGAATAAAGGCATGATGCCAGCCCCTTGCCAGCATATCCGGCACGCCGACTCTGCGGACAAACGCCGTCGGCCACTCCATGCACCATGTCCACGGATTGCCCGGTGCGGCATGATACGGCTCTACCAGCCACGCTTCATGACCTTCAAAATCGAATACCTGACGGCGATAGCCGTACCATACATCCGTCTTGCTTTCCAATCCGATATTCATGTTCCTGTTCCTCTCTTTTGATTCGTTTTCTGTTTTTCTATCGGTTATGCCGCGTTTTTATTCGTTTTTGCCGCAGCATTTTTTGTACTTTAAGCCGGAACCGCAGGGGCAGGGGTCGTTGCGGCCGGGCTTTGCGGCTTTTTTCGCCGGATGCGGCCGGTCAGAGCCGTCTCCGTGGGTGTCCGTGGTGATTTTCGCCACCTGCTCGCGCTTGGGTTCTTCCTTCGTGCGCAGACGCAGATTGTAGAGAATCCGCACCGTTTCCTCGCGGATTTCCCGAATCATGCTCTCGAACATTTCATAGCCTTCACGCTTGTATTCCACAACGGGGTCATGCTGTGCATATGCCCGCAGACCGATTCCCTGCCGTAATTCCTGCATGGCATCCAATTGGTCCATCCAGTGCCGGTCTACGTTTCTTAACAGGAACACTCTTTCGGCTTCGCGCATCAGCTCCGTACCGATTTCGGCTTCCTTTTCCGCATAACGGGTTTCGGCGGCTTCGTGCAGACGCTCGGTCAGTTCCTCTCGGGACAGAGAAGCAAGAACGGGGTCTTCCAGTGTCCCTTCTGCGAACAGCCAGCCGATATTCTGCTTCATCGCGGGCAGAGCTTCTTCGTGCAGGGTCTTCCCGTCTCCGAAAGCACCCGCCACGGCTTCGTCAATCAGGTCGCCCGCCATTTTGCCGACAACCGTCTTCAAATCCTCGCCGTTTAAGACCTTCAATCTCTGCTCATAGATGGTCTTACGCTGAACGTTCATGACATCGTCGTATTCCAGAACCCGTTTACGGGATTCAAAGTTCCTGCCTTCGACCTTCTTCTGCGCGTTTTCAATCGCGCCCGTGAGGATTTTCTGGTCAATCGGAGTATCCTCGTCAATGCCCAGATTTTCCATCATATTCTGCAAACGCTCCGAACCGAACAGCCGCATCAGGTCGTCTTCCATACTGATGATAAAGCGGCTTGCACCCGGGTCTCCCTGACGGCCGGAACGTCCGCGGAGCTGATTGTCAATACGGCGGCTTTCGTGCCGCTCCGTACCCAAGATAAACAGACCGCCTGCGGCGCGTACCTTATCGCCGTTTTCGCGTACCTCTGCGGAGAACTGCTCCACCAGTTCCTTATAGACCGCGCGGGCTTCCAGAACGGCTTCATCCTGCGTTTCGGCAAAGCCCGTTGCCTCTACCACGACTTCCTCGGGGTATCCGCGCTTATACAGCTCATGTTCCGCCAGATAATCGGCGTTGCCGCCGAGTTTAATATCCGTACCGCGTCCCGCCATATTCGTGGCAATGGTAACGGCACCGTACTTACCCGCCTGCGCGACAATCTGCGCTTCCTTTTCGTGGTACTTGGCGTTTAAGACCTCATGCGCAATGCCGCGCTGTTTCAACAGCTTTGACACCAGTTCACTGACTTCAATGGAGACCGTACCGACCATAATCGGCTGACCGCGGGAAACACAGTCTTCGACCTGTGCCACGACGGCACGGTATTTCGCGGCACGGGTACGGTAGACGGTATCGGGGTAATCCTCACGGATAACGGGCTTATTCGTCGGAATCTCGATAACGTCCAAGTCATAAATCGCGCGAAATTCCTGTTCCTCGGTCAAAGCCGTACCCGTCATGCCGGAGAGCTTCTTATACAGACGGAAAAAGTTCTGGAAGGTGATTGTTGCCAGCGTTTTGCTTTCGTTTTCGACTTTTACCCGCTCTTTCGCTTCGATTGCCTGATGCAGACCCTCCGAATAGCGGCGGCCGAACATCAGACGGCCGGTAAATTCGTCTACAATGATAACCTGATTATCGCGGACGACGTAATCCACATCTCTCTGCATGACACCGCGCGCCTTGATTGCCTGATTGATATGATGCACCAGCGTCGTGTTATCCGGCTCCATCAGGTTATCGACCTTGAAATACTGTTCCGCGTGGGCAACGCCCTGCGGGGTCAGCGTGGCGGTTCTCGCTTTTTCATCCACGATATAATCCGCCTGAATGCTGTCCTGTTCTTCCTTCGCGTCTTCCTCTTTCAGACGCATGACCTTACAGGTTGCCGCGAAAGCGTCTGCCTGCGCGTACAGGGGAGAAGCACCTTCCGCCTGACCCGAAATAATCAGCGGGGTTCGCGCCTCATCAATCAGAATGGAGTCAACCTCATCCACGATGGCAAAGGCATGACCGCGCTGTACCATATCCTTTTTATACAGTGCCATGTTGTCACGCAGATAGTCGAATCCCAGTTCATTATTCGTTCCGTAGGTAATATCACAGGCATATGCGGCTCTGCGCTGGTCGTTGTTCAGCTCATGGACAATCAAACCAACCGACAAGCCCAGAAAACGATAGACCTTGCCCATCCATTCCGAGCCGTGCCGTGCCAGATAGTCGTTGACCGTGACAATATGCACGCCTTCGCCCGTCAGCGCGTTCAGATAGGCGGGGAGTGTTGCCACCAGCGTTTTTCCTTCGCCGGTTTTCATTTCGGCAATTCGTCCCTGATGCAGAACGATACCGCCGATGAGCTGTACGCGGAACGGAGTTTCCCCCAGAACACGGGTAGCACCTTCCCGCACATTGGCAAACGCCTCCGGCAGAAGGTCTTCCAGCGTTTCGCCGTTCTGATAACGGTCTTTCAGTTCCTGCGTCTTCTCTCTCAGTTCCTCATCGGTCTTTTTGCGGTATTCGTCTGACAGTGCTTCTATTTTTTTAACCATCGGCTCGATTCGTTTCAGTTCGTGGTCGGAATGCGTGCCGAATAATTTTGTAAAGAATCCCATAGTCTGCGCTCCTGATTTGCTTTTTTGAGAATATAGCCTTATTATAACACATACGGAGAAAGAAAAAAAGAGATTTCTATGAATGAATCAATAAAAAAGCATACGCCGCTCCCGTTCCGTCTCCGTACATTTAATGCAAAGCTTGCATAAATTGTGCTTGCATTTTTGTTCCGACTATGCTATACTGGACTCACACCAACCTAATCTCCTAATCTGATTTATATTTTGGAGGGTTTTATCATGGCTAAGAAAAAGGCTTCCGATTTCCGCTACAATACCGGCGAAACCAAAGTGCCGTGGGCTGCTGTCGGCGAAAATTACAATGCCGCCGACCTGATGAGCTTCATTGAATTTCTGATGCAGGGTTCCGGCGAGGAATACGACAAGGCGATGGCTGACGTTGCCGAAAAGGTCGCCGAGCTTGCCAAGGTTTCCGCTCCCCCCGCCAAGCTTTCCCTTGATACCAAGGTTGCGCAGTCCGAAGAAGCAATCGACGAGTATCTCGGTACGCAGGCCTCTACCTTCGTTCCGAACTGCACCGCCGGTTTTGAAATTGCGCATCGCTACTGCAACGTAGGCCCCGGAGACGAAGTCATCGTTCCCGCCATCACCTTTATCGCCACGATGGCGTATCCTCTCGCCGCCGGCGCGAAGGTTGTTTTCTGCGACGTTGACCTCCGCACGCTGAACATGGACCCCGTGGACTTGGAGCGCAAAATCACCCCCAGAACCAAGGTCATCATGCCCGTTGACATCGGCGGTTATCCCTGCGAACTGGATAAAATCATCGAAATCGCCCATAAGCACGGCATTACCGTTCTGGAAGACGGCGCACACGCCTTCGGCGCGGAATACAAGGGCCGCAAGGTCGGTACGATTGCCGATTTCACCGCGTTCTCCCTCCACGAAGTCAAGAACATTACCTCCTTCGGCGAAGGCGGTATCCTGACCACTAATATTGAAGGCTTCCGTCCGTACATCAAACGCTGCCGCTTCTTCGGCACGACCTTTGAGCGTCAGATGCCCAACTGGCTGTACGATGTGGAGCTGCTGCCCGGCAAAAATGAACCCTTTGTCGCCCTGAACGCTTCCACCACCGAAATTCAGGCGGTCGGTCTGATGAATCAGCTTGCCCGCGTTGACGAAATCATCGCCGAGCGTACCCGCATTGCCGCGTACCTCACCAAGCGTTTCTCCGAAAACGACGCCATCATTCCTCAGCTCATGGGTACCGACGAAATCAAGCCTACCTTCCACCTCTATCAGCTCCAGATTGACCCGCAGAAGGCAGGCGGCGACATTCAGGTGCTGAAAAAGAAGCTCGAGGAAAAGGGTGTTACCAACATTCCGCATTTCGGCCCGCTGTACAAGTTTGACATCATCCGTCAGCTTGGCTACGACGTGGACGCGATTACCGCGAGCTGCCCGAACACCGAGGAAGTGTTCAATCACAGATTCACGCATCTGCCGTGCTATGACCTGACGGAAGAACAGTTGGAGTATATGGCGGATGCCGTTCTGGAGAGCGTTGCGGAAATGCAGGCGGGCAAGTAAGGCTTACGCCGCGCGTATCCAAATCCTGTAAAACAGGTCACGCTTTCCTGTTTTCTTCTGAAAGAAATCAGTCGGGGGTAGGTGCTATGCTTTGCATAATGCCTACCCCCCGTTTGGTTCCCGAGACATGAAAGCCGGAGTTCCCTTCGGGAACGCGGGCAAAAAACAATCAACGTGTATTCGGGAAAAAACGGGGTGCTGAGTACGGAGCGGGCGCGTACAGCCCCCCGGTTTTTTTTACGAATTCTCCAAAAACCCTTGCAAAATCTCTCCGAATTGATTATAATAAAAAGAGATTTCCCCTTCCCCTGTAACCTCAATAATAGGAACTTGAACTTGAAAATGTCTAATCAAAGTTATCATAAACGCCGCCGTAAAGCCTCTGCCCGAAGAACCGCGGGGGCAGTCCTCCTTGCGGTCGTTATCGTCTTTGTCGTGGTCGGCGTGCTTTTCGTGCAGGATTCCATTGTGTATACCGCAAACGGTATGGAATTTCTGCCGCAAATGTTTGCGGAAAAGGCTGAAAAACAGACTACCGCTCCTCCTGTGCAGATTACGCTTCCCCCCGCAACAACCGCCGCTGCCGGGGACTCCGAAATCGTGGATTTCACCCCGCTTGCCTCCGGCGAAGTCGATGCGGAAGACGTTGAACTGCCGGAAGTTAATAAAAAGGAAAACCGTATCGGCCGTGTTCTCCGCGCCGAATCGTATTGTATCGAGAATTTCGCCGCGCAGGCTCATATGCTTGCAAGCTCCGGGGAAAAAGCGGTCGTGATTGACCTGAAGGAACCCTCCGGCAAGCTGGCGTATCAGTCGGATTCCGAACTTGCGCAGAAAGCACAGGTAAATGCTTCCGATGATGAAGCCTATTATCTGAAAACCGCGCTTACCTGCCTGCATAATGAGGGAATCCGTGTTTTTGCAAGAATTTCCTGCTTCGCGGACAGCCGCCTTGCCAACGCATTCCCCGAAATGGTTCGGAAAAACGAAGCGGGACTTCCCAGCCTCAGTCTGTCGGGATATGCCATGCTGAATGCGGGTAACGGCGATTTGCAGGATTATCTGAAGTCCATCGTGAAAGATGCCGTTGAAATGGGATTCGATGCCCTGATTCTCGATGATTTCGGCTCTCTCCCGTCCGCAGAAACCAACCCCGAAAAAATGGAAGATCTTCTGGCAGAACTGCATGAGCTGACCGGCGATGCAACGCTTGCGCTGATGCTGTATCCGCCTGCTCAATATGTCCAGAGCGATGCTCTTTCAACAGAAGCCGATGAGCTTTGGGCTTATCAGAAGGGTCTTGATGCCGATTACCGTATCGACGGTGCCGGTACTCTGATTAAAGAAGAAAAATAATATAACGGAGGAATTATCCCATGAAAGACAAGATTCGCGTTGGTTATGTCGGTCTCGGCGGCCGCGGAAAGGGACAGATGAGTCTCTCTCTCGAAATGGACGACATCGAAGTCGTTGCCGTATGCGACGTTTATGACGACCGTGTGCGGGAAGCTCTGGATATTATCCGGCAGAAACGCCCCGAAATTGAGGCGCAGGGTTATGCCGACTATCGGGAACTCGTCAAACGCCCTGATTTGGACGCGGTTGTGGTCACTTCTTCCTGGCAGATGCACGCCCGTATTGCCGAAGCCGCCATGCGTGCCGGCAAATACGCCGCGATGGAAGTCGGCGGTGCTTCCAGTGTCGAAGAATGCTGGAGACTGGTTCGTGCCTACGAAGAGACCGGCGTTCCCTGCATGATGCTCGAAAACTGCTGCTATGGCCGTGAAGAGCTGGCGCTTCTCGATATGGTCAAGAAGAACACCTTCGGTGAGCTGATTCATCTGGACGGCGCGTATGCGCACGACCTGCGCGACGAAATCACCGGCGGTTTGATTCGCCGTCACTACCGTTTCCGCAACTTCCAGCGCAGAAACGGCGACCTCTACCCCACCCATGCATTAGGCCCGATTGCCAATATGCTGAATATCAACCGCGGCAACCGCTTCACCATGCTCACCAGCATGGCTTCCAAGTCCCGTGGTTTGCACGATTTCGCTGTCCAGAAGTACGGTGTTGACCACGAATACGCCAAAATCAACTGGAACGAAGGCGACATCGTTACCACCCTCATCAAGTGCGCCAACGGTGAAACCATTCGTCTGCGTCACGACGACTGTCTGACCCGTATCTACTCCCGCGAACTCTGCGTCCGCGGCGTGCGCGGTATGTATCAGGAGGACGGCGACCGTTACTTAATCGAAGGCGAGAATCCGTGGCCGGAAGGCAGCTGGGAACCCAAGTGGATGAAGTTCTCCGAAGACCTCCCGAAGCGTGACCACCCGCTGTGGAAATGGTTCCAGCAGGCCGGTGTCAAGGGCGGACACGGCGGCATGGACTTTCTGGTTCAGCGTGCGTTCTTTGAAGCCGTTAAGGCCGGAACCCAGACCCCGATTGACGTTTACGATGCCGCCGCGTGGATGAGCATTACGACCCTGTCCGAGCAGAGTGTTGCAATGGGCAGTCTGCCGGTGCCGGTGCCGGATTTCACCAACGGTCTGTGGCTTGACCGTGGTCCCGACCCGAAGTCGCGCTACGCGCTGGATGCCGTGCATTACGATTTGTTTGACTGAGCCGTAACCAAAATCCCCGTAAAAGGTTACTTTTTGCCAGAGTTTCCGAAGGAAGCTCGTCTTTTCTCTTGAAAAAAGTAGCGGGGTTCGGGACAGAGCCCCGAGGCACTGTCACCAACGTACTTCCGAGGCACAATGCAGAACCCACTGCTAAATGAATCCAAAACCAGACCGACTGAGGGAAGGTTAAGAAAAAACGGCGAAGTAACGTTTTTTCGGAAGTCAGATACGCCGCGAAGGATAGCTGCGCTCGGTAAACCTGTATCAACGCCGAAGAATTTACGGAAGCCGAATAAAAAGCAAAAAGAGACTGTGACGAAAATTCAAATCGTCACAGTCTCTTGATTTCAACAGAAAGTGTTGTCAGTAGTGTTGTCAGTAGTGTTTGACGGTTGCCTCAAATCAAGCCAAACCTTCGATTTTCGGCGTTTTTCTCGTGCTTTCGAGAGTATGGAACTCCGGGCTCCTTATTCCCACTCGCTTAATTCCTAATAATTTTAAGTTTGAAGTGGCGTTTTTCCTTGTGTTTTCAAAGGAAAACGCCGAACAATTGTTCGGATTGTACTGTCTTGCACGAATTTTAGTATCAATATCGTATCAGTAGGCAAACACACAAATCACTTCTGTTCACTGGTAGTAGTATAGCACACTTTTAGAATGATTGCAAGAGGTTTTTATAAAATTGCACGAATTATTTTTAATAATCGTGCATCTATATATTGATTTTTTGAAAAAGATATAGTATAATATGTGTGATCGTATAATGCGATTATTGTATGTAAGAGGCAGGTGACTCGTTTGAAACAACAAGATATAGCAAACGAAGTTTTTCGCTCCGTCGGCGAAATTGCAAAAAGGGCAGACCTTCTTAAAGCCGGGCTCAGAGAACAGGACGTTCATTTGCTTTATAAGCAGGGATATATTGAGCGTGTAAGGCATGGTTACTACAAACTGACGAACGGTGATACTCCCAAAGAGGAATACATCCTTGCCGGCCTGATAAAGCAAGGAATTGTCTGTGTTGAATCGGCATTATTTTATTATGGGTATAGTGATTTTGCTCCTCGTGAATGGACGATATCCGTGCCGTATTCATTTTCCAGAACTGTGAAAGTCATACGCGAAGAAGTGCCCGTAAAGGCGTATTATGTTCAGAACGAAATGTACCACCTCGGAGAAACGACGGGGAATTTTAACGGCGTAACGCTTCCTGTATATGACAGAGAACGCACAATATGCGACTGCTTCAAATATCGCACGAAACTGGATAATGAGATTTTTAATAAAGCAATCAACGCATATGTTTCGGATGAAAAGAAAAACCTTGCCAACCTTTCAAAATACGCAAAGGAAATGGGCGTTTATACTAAAATGATGAATGTAATGGAGGTATTGCTGAATGGCTGATATTGGTGCGTCCGTGCTCGCACGGCTCAAAAACAAAGCCGCAGAAAGCGGCAGAAGCTATCAGCTCTGCTTGCAGCTCTTCTGCCAGGAGGAGTTTCTGCGCCGACTGGAAAAATCCAAATATGCGGAAAATCTCGTTTTGAAAGGCGGTCTGTTCATATACTCTATTACCGACTTTGACAGCCGTGTGACCGTTGACGTAGATTTTCTTCTCAGAAAGATACCGAACACGCCGGAACAGCTTAAAGCAATTCTGGAAGAAATCATATCGACAGACACCGGCAACGATTTCATTACCTTTGAGATCAAAGATGTGGCTCCCATTGCGGTGGCAAAGAAATACGCTGGAATCGGTGCTTCCCTTGTGGCGAAGATCAAGAACACGAGAACGCCTTTCGGTATTGACTTCGGTGTTGGGGATGTGATTGTCCCGAAGCAAGAAAAACGGAAGATACCGACACAACTTGACGATTTCGTCGCTCCGACGGTCAACACATATTCGCTGGAAACGACGGTCGCAGAAAAGCTTGATGCCATACTCAGCTTGATGGAATTTTCAAGCCGTATGAAGGATTATTATGACATTTATTACCTTGCAAACAAGTTCGATTTTGATGGCGCAACGCTGACGGAAGCGCTGAAAAAAACCTTTGAAAACCGTGGGCACTGTTTTACCGTGGAGCAGTTCGAGCAGGTTATGACTTTTGGCAACGATGATGCTATGCAGAAGAAATGGAAAGCCTTCTGCCGGAAGATCGACACAAAGACCGATGACTTTGATACGGTGCTGAGGACGATTAAATTGTTTTTGGATAAGCCGTTTTCTACGGCAGTTGGAAATTGAAAGGATTAATAATATGTCTGATAATACTTCAAGGACAAAAAAGCAGGTTGCGATGCATATGGATTTTTTCGACCGAACGATGCTCGCAATAGACAACGGTTTTTATTTAGAGGCAATTTTTCGCGAGCACGCAGCAATTGAAGGTAGATTGGAAGCGATTCTCGGCATTTTAGGAGCACCATGCAATAAATATGCTAATCCCACTGAACGGCGAAAGGTTAATATCTCTCACAGAATAAATTGCATGAAAAGAATATATAAATCCGTTATTTCGATTGGTAATACAAAACTTGACGCTATCTTGGGACAAAATGCCGTAGGAAAAACAACATTAATTCGAACACTTATGAGAGAACTCCCGAATTATCAAGGGTCCGTCAAAGTCGGCAACAGCGAAATCGGAGACTATTCTATTAGAGACTACGCTAAAAAAATAGGTGTTGTATCCACAGCCAGCATCACTTTTCAAAATCTTTTGGTTGCGGATTATTTAGTTACCGGTTTTCTTAATCAAATGGATCCTTTCTCGAAACCCAATAATGAGTATGTTAAGAACGCTTTTGACACCTTGGCCGATTTCGGAAAGCAGGAGTTATTTAATAAACAGATAGACCAGCTTTCTTCCGGCGAAAAACAGATTGTGATGATAGCACGAGTACTTCTGCAAAATCCCGAAATCATTGTATTTGATGAACCGACCGCAAACCTCGACGTTAAAAATCAATTGGCGGTTTTGAATCAAATACAGCGACTTTCGAAACGTGGATACACCATCATTGTTACGACTCACAATCCCGGTCATGCGTATTCACTTGGTGGAAAGACATTAATCATGGGAAAAGGCAAGTATCGTTTCGGCGAGTCCTCAGATATTATCACAGAGCATACTCTCTCCGAATACTATGAACTAGAGGCGACGATGCAAGCAGTAACTGACTATCAGTGTATAGCCTTTGCTGACCCAAATAGTAGCAGCGGCATCAAATTAATTTTCTAGTTTTCCATCGGTTTGTATTCAAAAGAATCGAGCCTGATGCCGTATAATGAATAAAACAAAACAGGAGCCACAAAGGACGAAAACCATCCTTCAGGGCTCCTGTTATTTTTGTGGCCACGCCGGGGTCAAATGGGGCTCACGGCTGGCTTTCTATTATTCACTTTGCATCGAAAATGCCCGTTTTACGGCCCTTTTCGAGAGTATTTTGGGGGTCAGCGAAAAAGTGAATCATTCCCACTCCTCAAATCAAACTGCATTCTAAACAATTTTGCTTGTGCGTTTTGATTCGTAGTGGTTCCTATTGATACCAATTATCCTCGAAATAGGGTCTTTCAGACTTTTTGTTATCAAGGTGATATCAGCAATCATTGGAAACTGGTTATCAACCTATAAAACCGAAATAATTGTTGCGGACGTTGCAGGTGATTTGCAGGTGAAATAGATTTGCTTAGGAGGTTTTTATTGTGTTGGGCTAATTGGCCTTGAATGGTATGACGTCTCCTGCAAAAAGTAATCCTACAGGAGACGCAATGTTTTTACCAGTTGCAATAATCAAAGTTGTCCTCGTCAAGCAATTCCTTATACAGATGATTAAACGATATGTCATTCTGTATTTGGTATTTCCCATTGTTTTTCTTTACAAGAAGATCAAAAGCAACAGCAAAAAGGTCTCTGAGTTTTTGCTCGGTTTCCTTGTTTGGACAACCAACGAAAGAGAACTCTTTTTCGTTGTCAATAAAGAAAGTATCATACAGATCACTAACAGCCATAAAAGCATCTGTTAGTTCCGTATCATCGTTCCATTCGGGTGGATTATCGTTATCGATAATTTCTCCGTCCTCATTGTACAGCCAGAGACAATAAGTATTGTATTCGAGAAGAAGTCTTATTGTTTTTATCATAATCATTACTCCTTTGCACTTTTGGGATTTGCACCAACGATATATCCGTTGGTGCTGACTTGGATAGCAATGCGTTGCTTTTCACTATTATAAGTGAATTCATATATTGTTCGGGGATTACGTTTTCCTTGAGTTCCCACGACATGACCTTGATACACAGCTTCAAGAACATAGTCTGGGATATCGGCATCCTTAATTCCTTTTCCGTGAAATTCAGAGCCATGTTCACAAATTATATGCTGTAAACCAGACTTTTCATTTCCGGTTTCAAGCCATACAATCTTCCCGCTGGGATCACGAGTTATCAGAACAACCTTTTCAGGCGAAATCTTTTCTCCTTGCTGCTGAACTTCGGCAATAAGAGCCTTTCCTTCTCCTGTGGTATTGGAAAAAAGATGAGAACTACCTTTACTCATGGCTTTTCCTCCTTTCAAACGCCAAAGACGTTTGGCCTGGGAAAGCCACGATGTTGATGCCATGCGATTGCAAATCGTCAAAGCATTTGTAGTTTGCAGAAACGTAGACAAGAATAGTATGAGGACAACGAGATATCTGCTCCCGTGAACGTCATTTCACGGGAGCGGTGCTGTTTGCATCATTTATTTCAGAATGGAAGATAAATATCTTCCGTCAAAGGGATCTCCCCACCAATCTTCGGGATCGACATAGTTTGCGACAAGAGAAATATCCGGTAAATCAACGTTTGTTGAAAGCATTACATTTTCAACATCCTCGATATATGGGATAGTATCGGGTGCCCCCTTCGGAATGCCGCAGTATGCATACTCAATTGCAACGTCAAAGATGCTGTGCATCATAATATTAATATTACTATCTTCTTTAGGAATAATAGTAATAAATTGATAATAATCGTCCTCGCTTAGATATTTGAAATTTGAATCTGCATAATTGTCTTTCTTGTAGAGATGCTCCGGCGTTATTTCGACAAAACGGTAAGCGCTGCAATCGATATAATCGCTTTTGTCACATATTTTCCACATCAGTTCTGCTACGGGTTTCCAGCTGACATCTTGATATTTTTTTATAACGTACTTTTCAAAGCACATAATCAAGTAGGCTACACGACCTCTTATAGAAATATTATTAATACGATTATCCATAGTACTTTCCTCCAATTCAGTCACTCCATCCAGTGTTGTTCTGCTTAATTCTTCCTTTATACATATAGGTACAATTCTTGCAGGAGATTTTTTCTCGTCCAAAATTGCGAGGGCGTGTACTAATAGTATAAATGTGAAGATTCTCGAAAGATGCACCATTATGAAGAGCATTATTGATTGCGTCGGTTTCGGCGCAATTCCATGTAGATGGCCATTTCCCCAAATTATTGGACTATTTTATTTACAGCCCCCAGAGCTTTTATTTGAGAATCAGCGAAAGATATCTGCCATCAAAGGGATGTCCCCACCAGTGCTCATTATCTGTATATTGCAAAAGGAGCGTAAGATCCGGTAATTGAAGCGAATATTCCCTCATCACCTTTTCTGTTGTCTCAATATATGGAAGCGTATCGGGGGCAAATTCAGGAATGCCTGTATAAGCATATTCCATGGCAACATTGTATATGCTGTGCATAATAATCTCAATATCTGGGTCGTCATTTGGAATGATTGAAATGAAGTTGCGATATTCATCTTCAGAAAGATAATCAAACTCAGCGTCTTTGAAATTATCAAACTCAAATAGATATTCGGGAACAATTTCCATGTAGCGATAGGCACTATTATCAATATAGTCGCTATTATCACAAATTTTCCACATCAAATCACTGACAGGCTTCCAGTTCCTATCAGGATATTTAGCAATAACATACTTTTCAAAGCACATAATCAGGTAAGTGATACGACCTCTTATTGAGAGGGTTTTAATTCTATTATCCATAGTAGCAGCTCCTTATTTCCACCATCCGGTGTTATTGTGTTTAATTTTTCCTTTGTACATATACGTACAGTTTTCACATGAACTTTTATTTGATCCAAAGTTTCGTGGGAGCGTGTTTATCGTATAAATGTGTAAATTGTTCAATGATGCGCCGGCATGTAATGCGTTATTGATAGCATCTGTTTCTGCACAATTCCATGTTGTTGGAAAACCAGCATAATTTTCGGGCGGTAATATGCTCTTAATAATTGGATGAAGTTCAGTATCAAAGCGGTCGATACCGCCGTTTCTTCCAAAATAAAGCTGTCCTGTTGTCTCGTCGAAAGCGACACAAGCAGTATTGAATTTTTCTCGTTTGCGTTTTGAAACATTCTGCCCCATTCTGGCAACGACATCCTCAGCCCAAGCAACAACTTGCTTTTTCTGGTTTTCAGGGCTTTTCCCTTGAGCAATCTTTTCGCCTTTTGTTCCGGTGAATTGATGGCTACTTGCTTTACTCATGGCTTTCCCAGGCCAAACGCCAAAGACGTTTGGCCTGGGAAAGCCACGATATTTATGCCCTGTGCTTTCAACTTGTTAAAGCACTCATAGTTCGCAGAACCGTAAACAATGATGGTATGCGGTTTCAGCACCTCAACCATTTTGAAAAGTCCGCTTTCAAAACGGTCACGGTCAATGTACTTGCGAGGACTGCCGCCGACTGTACCGATAGCAACAATACTGTTTTTCGGAATCCCGTCGAAGCAATATCGGTACGTCTCGTCAGTACCCCAACGTACATTGTTGATAATGTCGATACCGTTCCTGCCGAGCCAGTAACCCATTAGACGCATTCGGTATGTAGCGTAGATTTTGAGTGGCTCGGGAAAGTCCTGATAGGTCGAGAAGTCGGGCGTGATGACTCCTGAAAAATGACGAAGAACTTTCAACGCTTGAGCTGAATCGTGCCAGATTCCTCTCGGACCATCGAACTTGTAATCATCAATGTAGAAGCAGACGAACGCATCATACTTGAAGTCGCTATTGGCAGAGATATTCTTCTTGTAGATTGCTTTCGCTTCTTCCCATGTAACAAGCGCGTGAGGGAGTTTTGTGGCCGTCGTCGGGCAGTGCGGAATGTCGTGGAACGAAAAGGTTGCACCTTCTGCCATATAGGCATTCCAAATGTCTTTGCACCCCTTACGAACTTGTATTATAATAAAATTTTGTGAACTTTTCAAGGCGTTTGCCTCCTTCAATGTAGCATTTGGGTCTGATTTGTTTTCCGACAAATGATTATTTGTGAAACTCGTATCTGTTACCTCATTATCAAAATGATGTGGTTTATTTCTCTTCCACTCCCGGAAGTGCCGGCGGCAATCCAATCGTTGCTCTGGATCTAACTGCTATCGAAAATCACGTGATACCCTCCTGAACATTAGCGAACGCGAACGAGATATTGACTTTTGCGGTATTTTGGGATACAATACTTAAAAGACAGAGATATCTCGTATTGGTTCGCTTTTTTCGTTCTGGGAATAGTATAGTTTTTTTCAGCTTTCTCCTTGGGGACGGTTAGATACAAAAGGGACAAATGGAGACAGGAGGCAACGATTTTGAAATTCTGCGAATATTTAAAAATACTGAATTGTTATATCGGCGAAGAGAAATCGCAGCCAGACTATATGTATGAGTTGTTTTCTCTTTTTGTAAGTGAGCCGTACACGGATGAAGATATTAAGCGTGATGAAAACGATGAGTACTATCCGTTTTCAACCTTGTGCGGTGCGGACATTTCCAAAAAAGTTTACAAAGGCGACCGTGTTCTTCCAAAGGTTGCAGCACGTTTCATGATCAGTCATTTTCAAAAAGACGCTTTCATTGAATCGCTGGAAGGAATGGATGAGTCGGTCCTTGGAAATCTGTGCTCGCAACTCTCTGCATATGGGATAGCGTGTAATATTGATAACGTTGCCGATGTTGCTTCGGACTGCTTTCACGCTTTCCTTAAAGCTGCGATAGACGAAAAAGACACCATTCAGACCGGGCTTTCCGCAAGTGCCGAGATAAGAGCCGAAAGCGGCGATGCCACGAATCAGGACACCTTGCTTTTGATTGAGGTGGGTAATAAGTGCCCGCTGTGTAACGCCCCGCTTTTGGTTCGTAACGGCAAGGGAAAGAACGTAAAACGCTACAAGATAACGCAGATCTTACCGGATAACGTCAGCAGAGACTTGTACCTTGCTTTCAGCAAGCATTCGCGGATACATGGTAACTATAATCATCCCGATAATCTGATCGCGCTGTGTGCGGAATGCTCAACCGACTATCTCTCCGAGCCGACGGAAGAAGAGTTCCTTCATCTTTTGGAAATAAAAAAAGTCCTACAGCAGCGAAATAAGCTGCAACAAAGTATGGATTATGTAGGACTGGAGTCCGAAATCAGCGATGTTGTAAACGGAATGATAAATATCGACAAAGCCGGAGAACTGGCCGAACTGCGAATGGATGCTCTGAAAGTAAGGCAAAAAATAGAGCCGACCAACAAATTACTGATCGACTCCGTAACGGATGACGTGACGCATTATTATTCTTTTATTGAAAGTCTTTTCGCCGATATTGACGGCAAAGTAAGCGGCACCTTCGACCGCATAGCAAGCGAGGTTCGTCTTGCCTATCAGAAAATCAAAAGAGAGGGATTATCGCAGGATACCGTTTTTGAGTATATGGCGGACTGGCTCAAGGAAAAACTGCCTGTCGGACAGCGGAACGATATGGCGATTAATGCCGTTATCTCGTTCTTTGTTCAGAATTGCGAGGTGTTCGATGAAATTTCCGAATAAGGTGATTCCGTACCGAAAAAGCATTCTGTCAAAGTTTCCGTTGATTCTGAAAGAACTGGAAGCACAGGACTGTTCGGTACTCGATCTGTATAAGAAGCTTGAGAAAAAGTTGGACGGTCTTTCTGAATATATGGATATCCTGGATTGTCTGTTTTATCTTGGAACCATAGAACTTTTACCCGGAGGTGCGAAACTGCATTATGTTAAAGGAAATACGTTGTGATAAATTTATAAGCAATGGCGTTGTCCGTGAGCCGATACGTTTCCACAGCGGTCTTAACACCGTGCTCGGCAGTTCGTCCGGTACGAATTCCATTGGTAAATCCACATTTCTTATGATTATCGATTTTGTATTTGGCGGGAATGACTATGCAGATAAGACTTCTGACGTTCTGACAAACGTGGGGCCTCATACGATTCAGTTCTGCTTTGAGTTTGGCGGACAGCCGTATTACTTTTCGCGCTCTCCTCTGTATAAAAATGAAGTCAGCAAATGCGACAGCGAGTACAAAGAAACGGAAACGATCACGCTGGACGCGTTCAGAAAATTTCTGCATGAAAAGTATAAGATAAAATCAAACGAACAGTCCTTCCGCGGTGCCATCGGAAACTATTTCCGTGTGTATCTGCGTGAGTGCTGCGATGAAGGGCATCCCCTGAAAAGCAGCGACCGGGCTCCCGACAAAAACGGGATACTGGAACTGATAAAACTTTTCGATAAATATGATACGATAAGCGCATTTATCAAAGAGCAGAAAGAAGCAAAGGACAAGGAGACCACTTATAAAAAAGCCATCTCCTTCAATCAGATATCTGCTCCCAGAACAAAAAGCGAATACACTGCCAATGCGAAAGAAATTGAACGTCTACAGGTAGAAATTGAGGAACTGGCTGAAAAAAGTAATGCCGGTCTGATGGACGTGGATTCCGTTGTGGCAAAACATATTGCCGAAATCAAAGGCATCCTTTCAAAGCTCCGCAGGCAGCGCACCCGTATCAAGGCGCAGCTTGCTTCCCTTTCAGAAGAGGGCCAAACCAAAAAGCAGATAGAAACGAATTTTTCCGAGCTTCTTCACTATTTCCCGAACGCGGATACAAAAACGCTGGGCGAGGTTGAAAACTTTCACGCCGGACTTTCCGCTGCCCTTGCTTTTGAATTTAAGGAGAAAAAGAAGGAGCTTGAGGAGCTGCTTTCCATAACGGAGGAAGAGATTGGCAAGCAGGAGAACGAGCTAAGAAGTGTCAGTACTATCGCGGATGTTTCCCGTGCTATTCTCGACAGTTATGCAAATGCCGTGCAGCGGTACAATAATCTCACAGAAGCAAACCGGAACTACGATGATAGACAGCTTTTGAGGCAGAAAGTCGCTGATATCGGAGAACAGATAACCAAAGTATTTAAATCGGAACTCTCCGTTATTACCTTTGATCTGAACAACCTTATGGATGAGTACAACAGAACGGTATATCATGAGGACCGTTCTGCTCCGACCATCGATATCAAAGATGACAGTCACTATACCTTCGATACCCCCAACGACAGAGGTACCGGATCGCGCTATAAAGGTCTGATCCTGTTTGATCTGGCAGTGCTGAAACTTACCGCGCTCCCGGCCGTTGCACATGACTCCTTCATGCTGAAGCAAATTGAGGATATTGTACTTGAAAAGCTGTTTGAAATGTATTCAAAGACGGAAAAACAGGTTTTTATCGCAATGGATAAAGAAACGTCTTATACTGAAAGAGCTCAGGAAATACTGAACGATTCTGTTATTCTCAGACTGTCACCCGGCGGCAATGAGCTCTTTGGTCGCTCTTGGAACAAGAAAATTAAGGAGGATAAATAAGTGCGACTTTCCTACAACAAACTTTGGAAACTTCTTATCGACAAGGGAATGAATAAAAGAGCTCTTTCGGAACAGGCTGATATCAGTAATACCACGGTTGCCAAGCTCGGCAAAGGTGAAAACGTCAATACCGATGTGCTTCTGAAAATCTGCAAGACGCTTGAATGTGATATCTCCGATATCGTGGAGATCGTAGATAAGTAATATTTATGGTTTGTCACTTCAATGTCCGTTATCACCATTTTTATCGGCATAAATGCTGCTGTCCGAAGACAGCAGCATTTATGTGTGTCAATTTAGCAGTACACCAGTTCCATTTTCACGCTTTCCTCGGCCTGATGCCGGATCATGTTCATGCGCCCGACCCAGAGCATCTGATTTTCCGCCTTGAGCTTTTCATCCACGCCGTACTGCTTTGCGAGCTGCGGAATGATGATTTCCAGCCTGTTTCGCGCGGCCTCGTCGATCTCGGCACAGTGGTCATAGAGTTTCTCCGATAGTATAAGTTCATTGTACAGCACCGGGTGAAACTGCTGCAGAAATGCCTTGCGAAGCAACCCGTATTTTCCGATGGGGCGGTGCCTCTTGATTGCGATGTCGGGAATCTGATAGTCTCCGTTTTTCGTGTAGCCAAGTTCCATTTGAATACCTCCGTAATTGTTTTATTGCAGGGGTCGGAATTACCGACCCCCAAATTGCTCTTTATCAACGTGCATCGTCCCGACTGCGGTTTTTGTTGCGGTTGGGACGGAAGAAATCCCACAGGTTATTGTGAGAAATAACTTCCTCATAGGTGCGAAGTCTGCTGCGCAGGCGGTCATTTTCCTGCTCCAACCCTGCTGTACGCAGCTGACCACGGACGAACTTGTATTCGGCAAGCTCTTTTGT
>DCGL01000146.1 GCA_002314565.1 Clostridiales bacterium UBA1779 | reverse complement strand
GCGACCTTGCTTCAATCGGTATGGCAGAAACCGTTCATGCCGCTGCAAGAAACGAAAACATCACCGTAATCTTCATAAACAACGCCATTTACGGAATGACCGGAGGCCAGATGGCTCCGACATCCCTGCCGGGCCAGGTAACACAGACCTCCCCCTACGGACGTGACCCCAAACTCTGCGGATATCCCGTCAAGGTCTGCGAAATGCTGTCCCAGCTCGAAGGCCCCGAATATCTCGAAAGAGTCACGGTCAATAACGTAAAGCAGGTAAGAAACGCAAAGAAGGCAATCAAGAAGGCTTTCAAAAATCAGATTGAAGGGAAAGGCTTCTCGCTTGTCGAAGTCATTTCCTCCTGCCCGACCAACTGGGGTATGACACCAAAGGATGCTCTTAAGTGGATTGATGACAAGATGATTCCTTATTATCCTCTCGGTGTATATAAGGACAGAAGTGCGGAAGGAGAGAAAAAATGAGCACAAGACAGTTTCTGTTTTCCGGCTTCGGCGGACAGGGAATTCTCTTCGCCGGAAAGTTCCTCGCATATAAGGGACTGACTGAAGAAAAGCAGGTCAGCTGGCTGCCTTCATACGGACCGGAAATGAGAGGCGGCACTGCAAGCTGCAGCGTCATCATCAGTGATGAACCCGTCGGCTCGCCCATCGTATCAAAGCCAGACGTTCTCGTGGCAATGAACCTGCCCTCCCTTGATAAATTTGAGGATTCCGTCGTTCCCGGCGGCATAATCTTCTACGATTCAACGCTTATCGAGCGTTCTGTACGCCGCACTGACGTCAAGGTTTATGCAATTTCCTCGACTCAGCTTGCCAGCGACAACGGTTTCCCCACACTTGCCAATATGATTCTCATCGGCAAAATTCTCGAGGCTCTCGGAGAATTCAATGCCGAAAGCGTCGACGCCGCTCTCAAGAAAGTAATCAGCGCCAAGCATGCAGATATGCTTGAAACAAACTACCGTGCCATGAAGCTCGGTTCCGAGCAGTAAGGCTCAGAAATTATTCAAAACAGGAGATCCACCGTATGAAAAAGATAATTATTTCAGATTCCACCCTTTGCGCAGAAAACGAATACAGCTTCCGTGAAAAACTTGAAACGGCGCGCAAACTGGAGCGACTTACGGTGGACGTTATTGAGCTTCCCGCCGTCAGTGACCCGAAGACCGACGTGCTTCTGGTCAGAACCGTATCCTCATTTGTAAAGAATGCAGTTCTCTCTGTCGGCGCGGGAGCCGATAAAGAAAGCATTGACCTTGCCGCCTCGGCCCTATGCCGTGCCGAAAAGTCAATGATAAGAATCGAGCTGCCGCTCTCTCCCGTCGGAATGGAGTATACAGGCAAAAGAAAGCCCTCCGCAATGCTCGAATGGATAGGCGAAGCGGTTGCTTATGCCAAAACGCTTTGTTCTTCGGTTGAATTCTGCGCACTTGATGCAACACGTGCAGAAGCTCAGTTCCTTTCCGACTGTCTGAAAAAAACAGCTGAAGCAGGTGCTGACAGCGTTTGTGTCTGCGACAGTGCTGCGGTTATGCTTCCTGATGAATTTGCCGCATTTACGGGGAAGGCAGTAAACGATTCGGGTGTTCCCGTATCAGTATATTGTTCGGATAAGAACGGACTTGCCTGCGCATCTGCCGTAATGGCAGTGAAGGCAGGGGCCGCCGGTGTCAAGACCGGAATCGGCTGCGGCGCCGCAAATCTCGAAACCTTTGCGGCAATGGTTCAGAATCTCGGCGACAGATGCGGCTTTTCCACCGGTCTTCGCTATACCGAGCTCAACCGCGTTATCAAGCAGCTCGAAAGAATAACACCAAAGCAGGTTCCCGGTGCCGAGACCGCCGAACAGGCAGAGGAGCTCGAAAACATTCAGCTCTGCGCCACTGACAGCAGCGAAGCAATAGTCGCGGCTGCCGAAAAACTCGGATATTATCTCTCTGATAACGATTCTGACAAGCTCTGCGCCGAAGTCAGAAGAATGGCAGAGAAGAAAGCCGTCGGTGCAAAGGAGCTTGACGCAATTATTGCAAGTATTGCGCTGCAGGCTGCACCGACCTACGAACTCAAAACCTTTGTCGTCAACAACGGCAATATCTTTCAGTCCAGTGCACAAATTACTCTGTTAAAGGACGGAAAAGAATTAACCGGAATCAGCGTCGGAAACGGACCCGTTGATGCCGCTTTCAAAGCAATAGATCAGATTACCGGTGTTCATTATGAGCTTGACGATTTTCAGATTCAGTCGGTCACCGAGGGCAAGGAAGCCGTCGGTTCGGCCATTGTCAAGCTTCGCTCAAGAGGAAGAATATATTCCGGGAACGGCATTTCAACGGATATCGTCGGTGCCGGAATAAGAGCATATATCGCGGCAGTAAACCGCATTATCTATGAGGAGGACAAATGATGAAATTATCCTTCTCAACCAAGGGCTGGCATGACTGCAGCTTTTCGGATTTCTGTGATATTGCCGCAAGACTCGGCTTTTCGGGAATCGAACTGCACAACGTCCGCAACCGTCTGTTCACTGACAGCGATGCCCCGTTCAGCCCCGCAAATTCAGGACGGACGAGACGCGATCTCTTCCGCAAAAAAATACAGATTCCCTGCATCGATTCAATCTGCGACCTGTCCGATTCGTCGGATGAGGCTCTTAAAACCGAGCTTGAAACCTGTCTTGAACTTGCATCAAATCTGGATATTCCGTATATCCGCGTCCGTTCCCACATGCCCGAAGACAAAAAAGCCGGCATTGAAAACGCACGCAGAATACTTGAAGAATTTATTCCGAAGGCAGAAGCCGAGGGTGTTACACTCCTGCTTGAAACCGGGGGACTGTTTGCAAGCAGTGCAGATTTATCCGCCCTTCTTGAAAGCTTCGCGTCAGACAATTTAGCGGCTCTGTGGAACATTTCCGCTGCATTTTACGACGGCGGCGAAAGTGCCGAGACGGTTATCAAAAACCTCGGTGCCTACGTAAAGCACGTTCATATCAACGACGCCGTAAAAAAAGACGGAAAAATCAGCTATTGCCTGGCAGGCGAGGGCGAAATTCCTCTTGATGAGGTTATGCTTGCCCTGCGTTCCGTAAACTATGACGGATTTCTCTCTCTCGTCTGGGATCCTGCATGGTTCCCCGAGCTGGACGATATGGAAATCGTCTATTCGCAGTTTGTAGGATATATGCAGAAATACAGCGACCCGTCCGAAAGAGAGCACACTCTTTACTGGAACCACAGTCACACGGGTCAGTTCGTCTGGAAGAAGGACCTGCTTATCGAAGAAACCTTCCCGCAGATGCTCGACCGTATGGTTGAAGAATTTCCGGACCAGTACGCTTTCAAATATACAACTCTTGACTATACGAGAACGTACAGTCAGTTCAGAGACGACGTCGACGAATTCGCAAGAGCTCTGGTTGCTCTCGGCGTAAAAGCCGGAAGCCACGTTGCTGTCTGGGCGTCAAACGTTCCGCAGTGGTATATTTCCTTCTGGGCAGTCGTGAAAATCGGGGCCGTTCTCGTTTCGGTCAATACGGCATATAAAAATGCCGAAATCGAATATCTGCTGCGCCAGTCAGATACACATACGCTCATTATGACGGAAGGAGCCAAAACCACAAAGTACGGTGAAATAATGGCCGAGCTCTGTCCCGAGCTTGCCTCAACACCGGAAGGAGCACAGCTTCATTCGAAAGCACTGCCGTTTTTACGCAACATAATCACAGTCGGTTACAGACAGCCCGGCTGCATACTCTGGGAGGACGCGCTGAAAAAAGCAGCCGACGTTCCCGCAGACAGAGTAAAACGTATGGCAAACGAAGTCAAACGCGACGACGTCTGCAATATGCAATATACCTCGGGAACCACGGGTTTCCCGAAGGGCGTAATGCTCACTCATCACAATATTGTCAATAACGGAAAGTGCATAGGTGACAGAATGGATCTGTCAACAGCCGACCGTATGATGGTGCAGGTTCCCATGTTCCATTGCTTCGGAATGGTTCTTGCCATGACCGCCGCAATGACACACGGCGCGACTCTTCTGCCTCTGCCGTATTTTTCGGCAAAGCCGGCACTCGCCTGCATAAACAACGAGCATATCACCGCATTCCACGGTGTTCCGACCATGTTCATCGCTCTGCTTGAACATCCTGACTTTGAAAAGACGGATTTTTCATATATGCGTACGGGCATTATGGCAGGCAGCCCCTGTCCCGTAAGTGCGATGCGTGACGTTCTGAACAAAATGCACATGACGGAAATCACCATCGTTTACGGTCAGACCGAAGCATCCCCCGGCTGCACCATGAGTTCAACGGACGACTCTCTTGAGGTCCGTGTCGGAACAGTCGGTCATCCGCTCCCCGAAATTGAATGCAAAATCATCAATCCCGAAACCGGAGAAGACTGCCCGGACGGTGTCGACGGCGAATTCGTTGCCCGAGGATACAACATTATGAAGGGCTATTACAAAATGCCCCGCGCCACTTCCGAAACCGTAGACAAAGACGGCTGGCTGCACACCGGTGACCTTGCCTGCCGCAATCCCGACGGAAATTACAGAATTACCGGCCGACTCAAGGATATGATTATCCGCGGCGGTGAGAATATTTATCCGAAGGAGCTTGAAGACACGCTTTACACTCATCCGAGTGTCAGCGACGTACAGGTTGTCGGTGTTCCCGATGACAAATACGGTGAAGAGGTTGCCGCAGTTATTATTCTCAAAGAAGGCTGTTCGGCGACTGAAAAAGAAATGCAGAGCTTTATGAAGGAAAGAGTTGCAATTCATAAGGTTCCGAAGTACATTATTTTCACCGACAGCTTCCCGATGAACGCAGCGGGAAAGATACTCAAATACAAAATCCGCGAAGACGTAGCAGCAAAAGTCAAAGCGGAAAAAGCAAATTGAAACCCTTTAATTTTTAAAATATATTTTTATCGGAGGTATATTCCAATGAGCAACGTTCAGTTTATCAGTCAGTACGGCCATGAGGAAGTTGCATTCTTCCAGAATGAAGCAGCAGGCCTCAAATGCATTATCGGTATTCACAGCACAAAACTCGGTCCCGCCCTCGGCGGCTGCCGTCTCTATCCTTACGCTTCTCTTGACGACGCACTTTTTGACGTTCTTCGCCTCTCACGCGGCATGAGCTTCAAGAATGCGGCAGCCGGTCTTCCCATCGGCGGCGGCAAGGGCGTTATTATTGCAGATCCCAAACAGAAGAGCCGCGTTCTTTTCGAAGCATACGGCGAAGCAGTTAACAGCCTTCAGGGCCGTTACCTCACTGCTGAGGACGTAAACACCACAGTTCAGGATATGTCCTGGGTTATGAACAAGACAAAATTTGTTGTCGGTCAGGACGGAGTCAGCGGTGACCCCTCTCCCTTCACTGCCATCGGAACCGTTGACGGTGTCAAAGCAACTGCAAAATTCCTCTTCGGTTCTGACAGCCTCAAGGGTGTAAAGATCGGTCTTCAGGGTCTCGGCCACGTCGGATTTGACGTTTGCCGTCAGCTCTATGAAGCAGGAGCAGAACTTATTGTTGCCACACATTCCAACAGAGCAAATATGAAGGTTGCCGTTGAAGAATGGGGTGCAAAGGAAGTAACCGACGCTGAGCTTTACAAGACGGAGTGCGACATTCTCGTTCCCTGTGCTCTCGGTGCAACTCTCAACTATGATACGATTCCCGAGCTGAAGTGCAAGGCTGTTGCCGGTGCTGCAAACAACCAGCTTCTCGACGACGAATGCGGAAAGATTCTTAAGGCCCGCGGAATTGCTTACGCCCCTGACTTCATCATCAACGGCGGCGGAGTTATCAACGCAGGTCAGGAAGCTTTCACAACCTACGACAAGGAAAAGGTTCTGAAGCAGGTTCACAATATTTACAACACAGTTTACAACATTCTCGATGAATCCAAGACAACAGGCGAACCCGAAGGCGTTATCGCTCAGAGATTTGCCGAAGAACGCATCAAAAACGGTCTTTAATCCATATAAAAAGGCGTCAGCCGCAGAATTCCTGCGGCTGACGCTTTTTGTATAGGTGTGCTCGGCATGAGCAATAACTTGTCGGTGTCAAGTTGCCGTGGGAGTATATTGCAGTGTTACAATTTATGTAAGACCTATGATGGGGTTCTAAAAATCATTAAAAGAATCCTACAAAAACTTGACACCGAGCCGCGTCCTAAAAGCACTTGACACTGTAGTCTGTTTGTTATATAATGATAATAATCAGATATTTTTGGAAATTCGTTATGTGCAGATGACATACAATATTTGTGGTTAATTGCGCTTTTTTGATTATAGTGCACAATACTATGAACAGGAGATGATTCCAATGGGAAAATAATGAAATGAACGAACTCGGAACCGTTTTCAGCCGTTAACAATTATTAATGCGTTTGTGGAAAATGTTAAAAAATGGATTATTACGGGAGGATTATTATGAAAAAAACAATATCTTTTTTGTGTTTTGTTGCAGCAATAGCAACAATCATTTCATCACTTTCGATTACATCTTTTGCCAATAGTGACAACATCAATGATACATTTGAAGGATATAACTATCACGGTGTAACGGATATCTATTACGACGGAATTTTCTCTTATTTACGAAGCACCAATCCGGCGCAGAAATGTATATATACCGACTACAATGTGTTATATAATGGAACAATTTCATATTACTATTCTGCCACATTTGACAGTGAAACAACGGTTTTTCAAAACATATACCCTTCAGACAACAATCATATTATTGTTGCATGTTTAAGTGAGTTTAGTATAGATTATACAGTGTTAGGCTATTTATCGTTAGCCGCCAATTCTTGGATTAACGATGGTGAAGAACCTGAAGACAGATGATTTGATGAAATGAAAAATAAATTGTTTTTGATTTGCCTGATTATTAGTGTTATTGTTTCTTCTTGTTCGGATTCAGGTGAGGTCACAGTCCCTGCCGACGATGAAATTACCGCATTTTCATATAGCCCGAATCAAAATATGTGGGATTCAAATGAAGGAGCCTATTTTCTCTCCGTGCCCACATCCGGCAAAGGAATAATAAAGTTTCACGAAATAGGAACGGAAACATGGGACATATTATGCAGTATTCCAAGCTGCACGCACTCCGGACCGGAATGCGAAGCATATGGCGGTTATAGATGGACGTTTTTCAAGGGCTATTTCTATTCTGTTCAAAGAATAGAAAATGAATTGTACTTGATACGGATAAATCCGGATGGCAGCGGACATACTACAATTGGGCGTACGCCTGTTAATAATTCCAAGTATGCCTCGGGAAAGAAAAATATTGGCGGGTTCTTTTGTTTTCAGGATGGATATCTGATTAATGTTATCACTGAAACAATTTCGAGTGATGTATCGTCTGATTATCTATACGTTATGAATATCGAAACAGGCGAAGTTAAAGAGTTGTTATCTGATTATTCATCTGATTATGTTCATTTTCAATACTTGTCAGCTGTTTCAGGCGATAATAATCGTCTGCTGATCAGTGCAGACTTGTGGCAGAAAGGGGAGTGTTCATATCTGGAAATCGGAATTACAGACGGTGTTGTATATCAGACAATTCCGCAAATTGACGGACTGGCAGCTGTGTTTTCTGCGAATGAAACCACAATAACATACTATTGCCGTAATGTCGGAATAATGTCATACAAAATAGCTGAAGGAGAAAAGGTTCTTCAGAAGGAGTTTGATTATTATTATCTTACACTTTACCTTTATGACAATTATTATTTTGGTAATGCAACTGTTGAATCGCCGCTGGGGGCTTCAAAATTTGTGGTTTTGGACTCGGATTTCAATCTCTTATGTGAAACAGATATGCCATCGTCTCAAAAATCATCCGAAGACGGTAAATCAACGGGCGTAAATCTGATGTTGTCTTCAATAATCGGTTTTGCCGGAATATCCGACGGTAAGGTGTGGTTTGTCAACGGAACAGGCGAGTTGACTCATTATGCGTCAGTTGATTCTCTATTAGACGGCAAACCGGATTTTTCTCCTATATCGTAAATTCCACAAAAGTGTTGCACAAGTCATTTTACTCTCTGAACGGTTTTTAGGGCAGCATACGAGCCAAAACAATATTTCGGCAATTTCATAAAGCACGGACATTATCCGTGCTTTATTTAGAGGTTCTTTTTTATGGAATTAGATATTATTGAATTATATAAAAAATACGGAAAGAAAACAGCACTTAATGGCATCACGCATACATTTAAACCGGGAATAACGGCAGTTCTCGGGCCAAATGGTTCAGGCAAAACAACCATGATGAATCTTTTGTGCGATATTGTGAAACGTGATGGCGGGGAAATTCTCTTTGACGGAGAAGAGATTCTTAATATGGGGAAGCGATTCAGGAAAATCCTCGGATTTATGCCGCAGGAGCAAGGGTATTATCCGGATATGACGACATATGAGTTTTTGTGTTATATTGCAGGAATAAAGGAAATTCCGGAGTCGGTTGTCAGGAAACAAATTCCGGAATTGATGGAAAACCTCAATTTATCGTCATTCGCATATAAAAAAATCGGTAATCTTTCCGGTGGAATGAAGCAAAGAGTTATTCTCGCTCAGGCGTTGCTGGGAAGCCCAAAAATTCTTTTGCTTGATGAGCCGTCGGCCGGACTTGATCCGGAGGAAAGAATCAGGCTTCAGCATTATATCAGAGAATACAGTAAAGAGAAGATAACTCTTATTTCAACCCATATAACCTCAGATGTGGAGACATGTGCTGATTTTGTGTTATTACTGAAAAACGGTGACATAATTACAAGTGCTGATATGAGCGAATTCCTGGCTGAACACGGAAATGCATCTCTTGAACAAGCATATCTTGGAAGGATTCATGCCGATGCTTAAAAACGAAATAAAAAAGTGCATATCACTAAGGACTCTTGTGGTTTTTGCTGTCTTGTGTTTGCTGTCATTTTTTCCTGAAATTGTAACAAATAAAAATGAAAAAGGCTTTTCAACAGCTTATGAGAACGCAGTTTCGGAATATTCGGAAATTCCGAAAAATGAGAGATTGCAGTGTCTGGAGTCGGAATTAACTGAGCTTAAAAAAATGGAGTCAGCCTTTGGCGTTGTATTAAATGATGACCCATTAATCATTGCGGATTGCGAGAATAATTGCAGGAAAATCTGGGGAGATAATTATCGGGAAATATTGGCTTCAATGGATTTGTCTGAAGAAGCATATCTGAAAAAAAGCATCAGAAAAAAAGCACTGAAGGAGATTCAAAAGCAAATTGAATATTTATCATCATATGATGAGTATCTTGACACAATCCACAGCAACGCATCACGTCTTGCAAGAATGCCGATTTATAATAATAATGCTTATTCAAGACGAAACAATGTCAAAACAGATAAAGATTATCCCCAAAGCGGTGAGATAATACCTGAGTTGACAACAATAAAATCGTTGGAGTCATATTTCAGCGGTAATATTGATATTATTTGTGCTATTGCGCTGGTAATATACCTGACAGTTTGTTTTACGGAAGATAAAAAGAACGGACTGCGTTATTTGTTGTACGGATGCAGCGGCGGAAGAAGAAAACTTGCGCAAACGAGAATAATTGTCCTTTCTTTGCTTTCAACGGTTGGAACAGCGCTTATTTCAGGCCTTCGCCTTATTTCTTGCATTATTGTGAACGGCCGACTTCCGGAAGTCGGCGCGGTGATTCAATCAAGTGAGCTGTTTAAGGGATGCGTTTATAATATATCTTTTCTGCAGATTGTTTTCTTCAGATTTTTATTTTCGGTAATTGCGGCATTCTTGTGCGGCTGTTTTTGTTATTTGATTTTTGAATGCTGCAGAAATTATAAATTCTCTTTATTTATATGTGTTTTTTGTTTTGCTTTTCAATTTTTAGTATATTCGGATAACAAGCCTGACAATATTGTGGTATTTTTAGAAACGTTTAATATTTGTGCTGTTGCAAAAGCAGCAGACAGTATAATACAATATCAAAATATCAATGTCTTTGGTTACCCTGTACAAGGATGGGGAGTAAGCCTGACTTTTGCTTTTGTGTCATCAGCAATAATTATTTTGGGTTTATTGCTGGTTTCAGAAAAAAACAGACCCATTCATTCTTCGGATGTTTTTACTGCAATAGGGTCATATTATGATAAATGCTTTAGCAGGATTTATTCAAAACTTCCGGTATTATTAACAGAAATCAGAAAGAACTTGGTGTTTCAACGTGGGATAATTGTTTTTGCTGCGTTTGTTTTGATTTTTGCTTTTTATTTTGATGTTGCTCCCAGTGATTCAGATATGTTTGATCAGGAAAAAAACACGGCTTCACTCAGCTTTATCGGCCCGATAAACAGTGATACTTTTGAAAAAATAGAACAAAGAAGAGAAGAAATCAAGAGCTGGGCAGACAAAGAATCCGGATACTCTGCGTTAGAAGAGCTTTCGGAAATAAGCGATTCCGTTACGTCGAAATCAGAATCCGGCAATGGGTTGTGGGTTGTAAATGAAGCAGCCTATTCCACATTGTATACAGGGGATACATCCTATCAGATGAAGGTCGGTCTATTGGCAATTTCTGCAATGGTATTTCTGTGCTCAGGCTTATTCTCTTACGAGGAACAGTGTCTGATGAAACCTCTTTTGTATTCAACAGCCGCGGGTAGGAAAAAAACAGCACGCAGAAAAATACTGCTGACCGTTTTTTACGCATTGATAATATGCGCATTTGTTGCGGTTCCGGAAATAATGCGGACTGAAAAGTTTTACGGGAATTTGCTCTCAACTTTCTCAGCGCCTGTTCAGAGTATGAGTTATCTTTCGAATTTCGAAGTGAATATTCCGTTCTGGCTGTTTACGATACTTTATTATTTTGCCAAGTTTCTGTGCCTTTGTGTTGCCGGGCTCAGTGCCTGCATTGTTTCATGTAAAACTAAAAATATCAATATAAGTATTCTGGTAAGCTTTGTGATTTTACTGCTTCCGGGTGTACTGTGCTATTTCGGTCTGCATTCATTGTCATATATCTCACTTAACAGTTTGTGGTCACCATTCAGCGTGCCCGGATGGTTATATGCCGGATGCATTTTAATATGTATTACTGAATTTATCGGTATTAATTCCTGTGGTAATTGTAAAAAGAATTGATTTTTCATAAATGTCAAGGCAAAAAGCCAGCCGGCAGTTTTCTGCCGGCTGGCTTTTTGATATTATTACCGTATTCTGTCAGAACAGAATAATAATAAACTGTGTGATAAGAACTACGGCAATCAGAGCTACGGGATAGGTTGCGGCATAAGCCGAAGCAACGTCCTCGGACTTGGTTACGTGAATAAGAGTTCCGAGAGCGGGGGTGGAGGTCATACCGCCGGTGATTGAGCCGAGATTGTTAAACAGGCTGAGCTTCAGGACGTATTTTGCGAAGAAGTAGCCGATAATCATCGGAAGTATTGTCATAAAGACACCGAAGATGAAGTACCAGACGTTGAAATACTTAACAAATGATGCGCCTCCGGCAACACCGGCACCGATGAGGAAGAGCATAAGTCCGAGTTCACGGAACACCTTGAGGGTATGTTCAGTGGGCATCAGGTTAATCTTTCCGATATGTCCGAAGTGACCGATAAGCAGAGCAACGAGCAGGCAGCCGCCGGTGGTTGTCAGTGAGAAGCAGGTTCCGCCAAATCCGTCACCGGAAAGCGGAATCTTGATTGAACCGACAAAAATACCGAGAACTGCGGCTGCAGCAAAAGGCAGGAAAGAGAAGTCATCAAGCTTGATGAACTTTGAAGGATCGTAAATCTTGTCAACGCTTGCAACTGCAACGGCCTTTTTGCGCTCCTCATCCATATTGGCATGAACAAATTTCGGAACGAGCTGAACGAAGAGAACGACACCGATAACACCGAAAATGTATGCAATACCGTGGCCGACGGCAACGGCACTTTCGTATTCAGAGGCAACCGAAGCCTTTGCGGCTGAGAATGCGGGGGTAGAGGTAAGGGCTCCTGACAGAAGTCCTGCCATCATAGCCGTGAGCTCGGCATTGTTTTCGCAGAGACCGAGGGCTCTTCCTGCATAGATGCAAAGAACGGTTGCGATTCCGCCGCCGAGGATGATAATCAGGCCGAGTAGAACGTAAGATTTGAAGTTGCGCTTGAAGTTGCCGAAGAATTTGGGACCGGCAATGAAACCGACAGAGGTTACAAACAGAACGAGTCCCATGTTTTCAACGATTTTCAGGGCATTCGAAGTATAGCTCTGGGCTTCTCCGTTTACTTTGACTGTCAGCTGAGCATCGAGAGAATTGTAGAAGAAGCATCCGAAGAGCAGAGCAACGATGAATACTCCGGCTGTGCCGAGAGCAACGCCTTTGATTGTGATTCTGCCGAGGCCGTAGCCGACAGCGGCTATGGCAAACAGACAGAACATAAGATAAGTGATTGTTTTAACTGAAATAAATCCGCCGAGAATTGACATCGTTTTTCGCCTCAGAAAACCTTAGTTTCATCAAGATCGGGGTTGCCGTGTGTGTACGTAGGCAGAAGCTTCGGGGAAACGGCATCTGTTTTGATACCGGCAGCGGTTCTTTCGGCATCGAACTTTGCGATGTGAGCGAGAGTGAGCTTTCCGACTGTGGTTTCTTTTGCACGGGCGGCTGCATTCTGACCGGCATTGCGGCCGAATACTATGATGTCGAGCAGAGAGTTGCCCATCAGACGGTTGCGTCCGTGAATACCGCCGACTGCTTCACCTGCAACAAAGAGATTCTTGACTGTGGTGGATTCGCCGTTTACGTTGATGTCAAGACCGCCGTTCTGGTAGTGAAGCGTGGGGTAAACGAGGATAGGATCCTTGCGGATATCGATACCGAACTTGGCAAACATTCTCATCATGGCGGGAATTCTCTTTTCGATGGTTCCTGCACCGTTCTTGTATTCAATCATGGGGGTATCGAGCCATACGCCGAGACCGGAACCGGTATCGACGCCGTTTCCTCTCTTGTCGCATTCGCGGATGATTCCGGAAGCGCAGACGTCACGGGTTTCAAGCGGATGCATAAATACGGTACCGTCGGCATTTACAAGCTTTGCACCGAGTGAACGGACCTTTTCGGTTACGAGGGCTCCGAAAATCTGCTCAGGATAGGCAACGCCGGTGGGATGATACTGAAGAGAATCTTCATAAAGCAGTTTGGCTCCTGCTCTGTAACCGAGAATAAGTCCGTCGGCTGTTGCTCCGTAATGGTTTGAGGTGGGGAAGCCCTGATAATGAAGTCTTCCTGCCCCGCCTGTTGCCATAATAACCGTCTTGGCACGGGCAACGTAAAGCTGCTTCGTTTCCATATTCATAAGAACGGCACCGGCAACGTTTCCGTTTTCGTCCTTGATAAGCTCGATTGCAGCTGTGAAATCAACGACGGGAATACCGCGGTTTAGAACTTCGTCACGCAGCGTACGCATGATTTCGGCACCGGAATAGTCCTTTGCGGCATGCATTCTCTTGCGGGAGGTTCCGCCGCCGTGAGTTGTAATCATATTGCCGTTTTCATCCTTGTCGAATTCAACGCCGAGATCGGACAGCCACTTGATGGCGATGGGAGCATCACCGACGAGCTTCTTTACGAGTTCGGGCTTGGCAGCGAAATGGCCTCCGCCGAAAGCGTCAAGATAGTGAATGGCAGGTGAATCGTTTGGCTTGTCTGCAGCCTGGATTCCTCCTTCTGCCATCATGGTATTGGCGTCGCCTATACGGAGCTTGGTTACTATCATAACCTTGGCCCCGGCTTCGTCGGCTTCGATGGCTGCGGAAGAACCGGCTCCGCCGCCGCCGATAACGAGAACGTCAACGTCGTAATCAACCTTGTTGAGATCCACGTCACCTGCCTTGATTCTGGCATTTGCTTCAAGAAGAGCAGTCAGCTCAAGAGGAGCCTTTTCGCCCTTGTTGGGACCGACTTTGATTTCGGCGAACTGATCGGGAAGGTAGTCGGGATGATTTTCACGAAGAATTGTATCCTTTTCGTCTGCCGTCATACGGACAGGTTCAAGGGCGGCGTTGGCTGCGCGGTTGGCGGCAACCTTTGCCATTGATTCAAGCATTTCTTTTGAGTAACCCATAACTTACCTCACTTCTCAATCTCACGGTTGTTGTAAAGCTCTTTGATTTCATCAAGGGGCTTCTGCATGAGGGACTCAAGCAGTTCTTCGAAGGTTCCGTCCTTGATTTCACGGACGCGGTTTTCAAGATGTCCGCAGGCGGGGGCGATGTACTTTCCGTTGAGACGGCGGGCAAGCATGGCAACCTGGGGATGAGAAATTCCGGCAGGGCAGCGTGATGAGCAGACTCCGCACATTACGCAGTCGAAGGAAAGCTCGGCGCATTTATCGTATTCGCCTCTCTGGGCGTATGCGATGTACTGCATTACGCTCAGACCCTGAGTGCAGGATTTCGTGCAGGCATTGCAGCCGACGCAGGCATAAATCTCGGGATAAAGCTGCATCATAATCTGCTCTGTGGGCTTTACTTTTTCAATATCGTAAACCTGCTTTACAAGCGGGAAGAAGGGAAGAGTGGCGATATACATATCGTTCTCGACCTTGGTCTGGCAGGCAAGGCAGACCTTGAGCTCGCGGTCGCCTTTGATTCTGTAAATTGTGGCGCAGGCACCGCAGAATCCGTTACGGCATCCGCATCCGCGGACAAGCTGGTAACCGGCATATTCCATAGCGCCCATAATCGTGAGGTTCGAAGGAACCTCATATTTTTTACCGAAAAGGTAAACGTTAACCATGTTTTCCATATTTTAATCCAAATCTTTCATTATATGAACATTATTCCGCTGAATGAATCGGCGGTCTTTTTGGGGAATGCTTCGTTTGTGTGAACTCCGACTTTGCAAGTGCACGGTTTTACGGCATATAAAAGTCAAAGCATCATCCGGCATTTCCTCAATATTCGTTGGGCAGCTCGTCAAGCTGGTCGAAACGGAATACGGGGCCGTCTTTGCAGACGTATTTGTTGCCTATGTTGCAGCGGCCGCATTTTCCGATGCCGCACTTCATACGCAGCTCCATGGTGGTGTAAATCTGTTCCTTTGAGAAACCGAGGTCCATAAGTCCGCCGAGGGTGAACTTGATCATAATGGGAGGGCCGCACATTACGACGGTCTTTTTAAGATCGGGAGTTAGTTCCTTGACGTAGTTCGGAACGAAGCCGACGTGTCCGTCCCATTCGGGCTGAGGATTGTCTATGGTGAGGTGAACGTTGAAGCCGGGAGTCTTCATCCATTCGTCAATGATTTCCTTGTAATCGACGAGGTCCTGCATTGAACGTGAACCGTATACGATATCTATGGTTCCGTAATTTTCACGTTTGTCGCGGATGTAATTGATTACCGAGCGAAGAGGAGCAAGTCCGATACCGCCGGCTACGAAAAGAAAATCCTTTCCGAAGAATTCGTCGTCAACCGGGAAGTTTCTTCCGTAGGGGCCGCGGACGGTTATCATCTGGCCGGGTTCGAGAGCGTGAAGGGCAGATGAGAGGCATCCGCACTTTTTTACGCTGAATTCCATAAACTCTTTGTTTGTGGGCGAAGAGGTGATTGAAATCATGGCTTCGCTGATGCCGGGCATTGAAAGCATGGCGCACTGTCCGGGTTTATGCTCGAAAAGCTTGCCTCCGTTCGGGGAAACGACGCGGAAGGTCTTGACGTCGGGGGTGTCCTGACGGATGTCGGTGATCAGACCGACGTAAGGAATCAGTGCTTCTTTTTCCATCAGTTCTTTCCTCCCATCGTTTTCATAACTTTAACAATATTCATTGAAATCGGGCAGCGGGCAAGGCAGCGTCCGCAGCCTACGCAGCTGAACATACCGTCGTTGTTATCCGGGAAGTACACAAGCTTGTGCATAAATCTCTGACGGAAGCGTTCGAGCTGGGTCGGACGGGGCTGACCGGCGCTCATCTTTGTGAAGTCGGAGTACATACACGAATCCCAGCAGCGGAAACGTTTGATTCCGTTTCCGGTGTCGAAGTCGCGGATGTCATAGCACTGGCAGGTCGGGCAGACGAAGGTGCAGGTTCCGCAGCCGAGGCAGGATTCGGAAAGCTTCTGCCATTCGGGTCTGTTGAACAGCTCTTTTGTAAGACCGCGTCCGAAACCGTCGGTTGTGAGATTTGCAAGAGGCAGTTTTTTCAGAATTTCACGTGTTTTTGCCTGCTGTTCTTCAACAGCGGCAGTGTCCGTATCTTCAAACAGTGAAGAAGCGGAATTCATAAGGGCTTCGCCCTTTTCGGTGTTTGCTTCGAAGCAATAGCCGTCCGCCGTTTCCCATACGCTGACGTCACCCGCGGGGGCGGCGGCATCGATTCCGAAGGTGTGGCAGAAGCAGGTTTCGGCAGGCTTCGTGCAGGCCATTGTTACGATAATGCCGTGTTCGCGGCGGTTCTTGTAATAGGTATCAACGGGGTCCTGAAGGAATACTCTGTCGAGAACGCCAAAGGAAGCGGCATCGCAGGCGCGTACGCCGAAAACGACGAAGTCCTCGGTTTCGCTTCTCGTGTCGATCACTTCAATGGCCTTTCCCGAAAGCTTGAAATCCATAAGATTTTCAGTCTGGGGGAAGAAGAAATCCTTGGCTGAACGCAGAGTGTTCAGGGCTTTTGATAATTTTGTGCCGTCTGCCCACTTTTTGTACTCGGAATAGCCCTTCTCGGTATCAACGGGAAGGTAAAGAGTACGGGAGGCGGCTACCGTCTCAAAGAATTTATCCAGCGAGGCGAGAGCAAGTTTTTTCATTGTCTGTTTCCTCCTGCCTGACCGGGCTCAATGTCTTCTTTGGTGTAAGTGCCGAGAGGAGGCTTTGCCTCGGGGTTTTCGCCCGCCTGGTACTCACCGTAGAAGCTGTTGATATCCTTGATGAATTTTCTGTTGAGAAGATGAAGCGGAATCTGCTGGGGACATACGCGGCTGCATTCACCGCAGTCGGTGCAGCGTCCGGCAACGTGGAAGGCGCGGATGATGTGATAGTTGCTTTCTTCAAAGGAAGAAGCGGCAGCCTTCTGTGAAATCCCGGAATTCGGGTTGTCGAACACGCAGTGCTCGCAGGTGCAGGCAGGGCAGACGTCGCGGCAGGCATTGCAGCGGATGCAGCGTGAAAGCTCGCCTCTCCAGAATTCGAATCTTTCGTCGGGCGTCATATTCTCAAGCTTTTCAACCATATCGAAACGGCCGCAGTCGTGTTCGACCTCGCCGTCGGCGCCGATGAGTTCGTCGTAAACCATGTGCTTCTTGCTCTTGCAGCTGAGGCAGCGGTCCGAGGTTGCTTCGAAAGCCTTGACAGTTTTGTTTCCGTAAACGGTTTCAACGGTGTATTCGCCGTTTTTCATTGAAATTCCGATGATACCT
>DCGL01000075.1:11199-27635 GCA_002314565.1 Clostridiales bacterium UBA1779 | reverse complement strand
CCGTTTACAGGATTTTGTGATATAATATATCAGTTAAAGCCTATTTATCATTACGGAGACTATAAATGAAAAACAAGAAAATCAACTGGGGGCAGGAGCTGGGAACAGCGGGAAAGTGCGCAGTCAGCGCTTCTTTCAAATTCCTTCAGGTGTTGATGAATATCCTGATAACCGTACTTCTCATTTGTGCGCTTACCGGAATTATCGTGGCAACCGCTTTCACGGTTTACATCAAGAACTATGTCAACACGAGCATAGACCTTGAGCAGTTCCAGATGAATATGGTTCAGGAAACCACAACCAGCCGTCTGTATAAATTCGAATTTACGGACAGAACCAACCGCATCGGCGAAGCCGTGGAAATCGACGGTGAGAAAATCATCGGAACCAGTGATTCAATTTACGTCACGTATGACCAGATTCCGGAAAATATGATCAATGCGGTGATTGCGATTGAAGACAAGCGCTTCAGAACCCATGAAGGCGTTGACTGGAAGAGAACCTTCGGCGCCGCCCTCGTGTTCTTTAACGGGACCGACGGATACGGCGGATCCTCTATCACCCAGCAGCTTGTCAAAAACGTGACCGGTGAGGATGATTATTCCATTCAGAGAAAGGTCCAGGAAATCTTCTGGGCGCTTGACCTTGAAACCAAGATGGATAAAGAGCAGATACTTGAAATGTATCTGAACATCGTCAACTTCGGAGGCAGCTATTACGGGGTACAGGCAGCTGCACACAATTATTTCAACAAGGACGTTTCCGAGCTTTCGCTTATTGAATGTGCCGCAATTGCCGGAATTACCCAGAACCCCTCAAAGTACAATCCCATTATTCATCCCGAAAATAACGCGCAGAGACGTGATACTGTACTTCAGGAAATGTACGATCAGGGACTTATCACGCAGCGCGAATACGACGACGCTTTCGGGCACGAGCTCAAGCTCAATATTCCCAGCACAAACGATGAACTGACCGAACAGCAGCAGAAGGGAATAAACTCCTGGTATACCGATATGGTAATCGACGACGTCATTTCCGACCTTATGGCCGAAAAGGGCTATTCCCGTCAGGTTGCCTCACTTATGGTATATAACGGAGGTCTGAAGATATACACTCTGATTGACGAAGACGTTCAGGCACAGCTTGAAAAGGTTTTCCTCGATGATTCAAATTTCAGAGAAGCAGGAGCACAGTTTTCGTCAATCGTTATCGACCCGTACACCGGTGACATACTCGGCGTCGTCGGAGCCCGCGGGGAGAAATACGGCAACCGTCTGCAGAGCTTTGCCACACAGACCAGACGTCCTTCGGGTTCTGCAATCAAACCTTTGTCGGTTTACGCTCCTTCAATCGATTCCGGTCTTATCACCTGGTCAACGGTCACCGACGATACTCCTTTCGATTTTACGACCAGTGAAACCGGCTGGCCGAAAAACGATGAATTATGGGGCGGAAACAAATACCGCGGACTTACGAATACGTCTTTTGCTCTGACCTATTCACTGAACACCGTTGCCGTAAAGCTTCTTGACAAATACGGAGTTCAGAAATCCTTTGATTTCTGTTACAATACGCTCAAGCTCACGCATCTCACGGCCTCTGCAGAAGCTGCCGACGGCTCAATCGTGTCGGATATCTGCTATTCGGCGCTGGCGCTGGGTCAGCTAAACTACGGTATTTCTCTTCGTCAGCTGGCTTCGGCTTATTCGATTTTCCCGAATATGGGAATTTACAACGAATCTCATTCCTATCTGAAGGTCACCGATGCCGAAGGAAATGAGATTCTGACTTCCAATTACAACGGAACCGTTGCAATAAGCGAAGAAACCGCCTGCGTGATGAACCACATTCTTGAAAGGGTTGTCAACGAAGGAACTGCCAGCCAAAAGTGGCTCGGAGCCGCAAACGGTATTAAGATGACGTATGACAAGACCGGTATTTCAGTTGCCGGCAAGACCGGTTCTGCAGGTGAAAACTATGACCGTTGGTTTATCGGATATACACCGTATTATATCTGCGGTGTCTGGTGCGGATATGAATACAATAACAAACAGATTACTATAGCAAACCCGACACTGCCTGTCTGGGATGCAATTATGATCCCGCTTCACGAGGGGATTCGGCAGAAAAGAAACGACGTTTCACCCACGTTTGATGAATCATCAAACGTAGTACAATGTGATTTCTGTCGGGATTCCGGCCTTCTGGCAACGGATGCCTGCGCACTGGACCCGAGAGGCTCGAGACTTGAAACCGGATATTTCATTGACGGAACTCAGCCGACGGAATATTGTGAAACTCACGTGCTTGTGAATTATGACGTGGTAACCGGCTGCATTGCTTGCGACGACTGCCCGTCAAGCTACGTCCGCCAGGTGGCACTCGTACGTGTCAACCGCGATTTCGATACGGCGCGAGACCTGACAATTCAGGACGCACAGTATACTTACGTTGAACTGCCGTACGACGTAATGCCGTACACCGATGGAAGCTATCCCTATTATTACAATCTCGCTCTCAGAACCGAAGAAAAAGCGGAAAAGGGAGAAGAGGGTGAAACACTCTACACGTATCACGGAACGGGATACACCTGTGAAAGCAAATGGAGTACGGTAAAGCCCATAGTTCATTATAACCGAATATGCACTGAGCATTTTAACCTTGAAAACTGGAAATTGAGAATGGCGGCTGAAGACGCACGGCGCGGAATAGTCCGCAGCTCGGCCGTCGATTCATCTTCGGTCGAATCGTCAGCCGTCGAATCGTCGGCTTTGAATTCGGGCTCAATTCTGTATCGCTTTTCTTCAGATGTCAGCAATTTCAGGTATGTGCTTTCATCGATGCTTGAGGTCCGAAATTGACTGAATCCCAGAAATGAGTATTTGTCAATGGCGTGAGACTGAAAGTAACGTTACAGTCCGAAATTGACTAAATCCCCGAAAAGCCTTGACTTTTCACCGTCAAGGCTGTATAATAGAATCATCTCATACAACGAGATATAAAACGGAGGTATTGATCTTATGAGAAAAAATTTCAGAAATGTCGCCGCTCTTCTTCTGTCTCTTGTCATTCTTTGCATGAGCCTCGTTTCCTGCGGCGGTGAAGTTACCAAGAAGGTTACCGTAGAAGTCGCAATTTACAGTCTCGATGCCGGTTCCGACAGCCTGTGGGCACGCGTAAAAGAACTTGAAATCGAAGAAGGCAAAACAGCATACGATGCCGTTGTCGCCCTCTGCACCGAAAGAGGTATCGCTTACACTGAAAATTCTGACAAGATGTTTGAAACCTTCACGAATGAAGAGCTCGGTCCCATCACGATTCCCGCTACCGAAACGGTAGATGAAAAGAACATCAAGTACTATCATTTCGGCTGGAAGCTCAACGACGAAATTCAGTCTTCCCTTGACAACAACAAGAAGATGATTGACTACGTCCTGGTTAACGGTGATACGATTGCCGTATTCATTCAGGCAGACGTTGTTTCATCCAACTGATTAAAATAAATATCAAAAGGCGTCCGCTTTTCGCGGGCGCCTTTTGATATTACCGAAAATTATCCGAATCGTTTTTCAGCCCGGCACAGTGCCGGGGATACTCTTGTACGGAATTCCGCTTTTGCCGCAGTCACCGGCCGCAGTCTCGTTTTTCAGCAGATTGTTCCGCCTCCTGCTACGCGATTATCCTGATAGAAAACCGCCGACTGCCCGGGAGCAGGAGCTCTCTGGGGCGTTTCAAACAGTATTTCGGCAGTGAAATCCCTGTGCAGCGTGATTTCAGCCGGGGATGTCTTTTTTGAATATCTTATGCAGACGTCAGCCGTAAAGCGGAAGTCTCCTTCTTCATTGAAACTAACCCGTGTGGGAAGAATAACGTCACGAAGTTTAATACGGTCACGGTACAGGTCGTTTTCCCGTCCGAGCAGAACCGTGTTCTCTGACGGATTGATTCCCATAACGTAGAGAGGAGCGTCGGATGCGATTCCGAGCCCCCGTCTCTGGCCTACCGTGTAATTGAAAATGCCTTGATGACGGCCGAGCTTTTTTCCGTCGGTAAACAGAAAATCACCTGGATGGTCGGGACAGGAGGACTCAGTCTTTACGAAAGCTCCGCTGTCACCGTCCGGAATAAAGCAGATATCCTGACTGTCTTTTTTTTCTGCCGAGCACAGGCCGAAGCCGGCTGCCAGTTCGCGGACTTCGTCTTTGGTAAGTCCCGCAAGCGGGAAAATCACTTTTCCGATTATCTGCTCTGAAAGCGGATAAAGAAAATAGGACTGGTCTTTTTTAATATCCGCGCCGCGTGCTATATATTTGTTTCCTTCAAATTCTTCAACCGAGGCATAGTGTCCCGTGGCGATAAAATCCGCACCGGCCTCTTCTGCATATTTCAGAAGATAAGGAAATTTGACGGTTTTGTTGCAGAACACGCAGGGATTCGGGGTGCGTCCGTTCAGATATTCCGAAAGGAAGGGAGAAATGACGTTATTTCTGAACTCCTCTCTGAGATCACGGCAATCGAATTCAATGCCTGAATCACGGGCGGCACGCCTTGCGTTTTCAATTCCGCCGAGATGAGTATCGTGCATAACGAAATAAACGCCGAGAACGCGGTGACCCATATCATGCAGAAGTCTTGCCGAAACCGAGCTGTCAACCCCTCCGCTTATTCCGAGTATTACGAAAGACATAAACGAATACCTCCTGTTCCCATATCGCGATTTACATATTTTATACGAAACGCTTTCATTTGTCAAGAAGGGATTTGTACTCCTTCTTCAAAAAAGAGAAAAAGAAAAACTTGTAAAAAGGTCTCTGATGTTGTATAATTATTATGTATAATTATAATATCTATAAGTATGCGAAAATAGAACGTAACAAAATTCTACCACGGAGACAACACGTATGAAACTTGAAACACTGATTTTCGGCGATTACAGCAAAAGGGCAATCAAAAAGATCAGACCCGTCGCCGAACTGATTGACAGTTATTCCGATGAATATAAGGCACTGAGCAATGAGCAGCTCGCTGCCAAGACCGCAGAATTCAGGGATAGACTTCAGAACGGGGCAAAGCTTGAAGAGATACTTCCCGAAGCATTTGCAACTGCAAGAGAAGCAGCCGACCGTGTGCTCGGCAAGCGTCCCTATTTCGTCCAGCTTCTCGGAGGCATTCTGCTTCATCAGGGCAGAATCGCCGAAATGAAAACAGGTGAAGGCAAAACTCTCGTTGCGACCATGCCGGCTTACCTCAATGCTCTTACGGGAAAAGGAGTACACATCGTTACAGTCAACGATTACCTTGCTCAGCGTGACGCCGATGAAATGGGAAGAATTTACGGCTTCCTCGGACTGTCCACAGGAGTCGTGCTCAATTCCATGAGCGGAGCCGACAAGCAGAAAATGTATGCCTGCGACATCACGTACGGAACGAATACCGAATTCGGTTTTGACTATCTGAGAGACAATATTGCAAAGAACCGCTCGCAGCTGCTTCAGAGAGGGCACAATTTCTGTATCATAGATGAAATCGACTCGATTCTGATTGATGAAGCAAGAACCCCTCTGATTATTTCCGGAGTCGGGGACAAGACCTCGGACATATATGAAAAGTGCAACGAATGCACTCACAGACTTCATCCGAAAATCATCAAGGAGATGGACAAGAAGGCTGAGACCGATGACGAAAACTTCGATTACATCGTCGATGAAAAGCATCAGAGCGCCGTTCTTACTCCCCGCGGAATACGTAAGGTTGAGGAATATTTCGGAATCGAAAACCTCAACGACACCGAAAACGCCGATATTGCCCACAATATGAATCAGGCAATTCACGCCCACGGTGTAAAGAAGAAGGACGTTGACTACGTTATCGTTGACGGTGAAATCATTATCGTAGATAAGTTCACCGGCAGACTTATGCCGGGCAGACGTTATCAGGACGGTCTGCATCAGGCAATCGAAGCCAAGGAAAAGGTCAATATCAAGGGCGACAGCCGCGTCGTTGCAACGGTTACCATTCAGAATTATTTCAGACTGTATCACAAGCTTTCCGGTATGACAGGTACGGCCAAGACCGAGGAAAGCGAATTCCGTGAAATTTACGGACTTGACGTCGTCGAGGTTCCGACCAATATGCCGATGATCCGACGCGACAATACGGACAGGATTTACACGGATGAAAAATCCAAGTATGCGGCAATCGTTCAGAAGGTAAAGGATTGCAATGCAAACGGTCAGCCGGTTCTTATCGGTACTGCCTCCGTTGAAAAATCCGAGCAGCTCGGAAAGCTTCTCAAGGCGGCCGGAATCCGCTTCAATATGCTCAACGCGAAGGATCATGCAAGAGAAGCGCAGGTAATTGCCGAGGCCGGTATGCCGGGAGCCGTAACCCTTGCTACCAATATGGCCGGACGAGGCACGGATATCATGCTCGGAGGAAACCCCGAGATGATGGCCAGAGCCGAAATGAAGAAGATGCAGGGCGAGGACGGCAAAGAAAAATTCACGGCTGCCCAGATTGCTCTGTCAGTCTGTGATTTCAGAACCGATGACCCCGTTCAGCTCGAAGCCAATAAGATTTACCGTGAACTGTACGACAGCTACAGACCCGCCATCGAGCGCGACCGCAAGAAGGTTCTCGAGGCCGGCGGTCTGTGCATAATCGGTTCCGAAAGACACGAATCAAGACGTATCGACAATCAGCTGCGCGGACGTGCCGGACGTCAGGGAGACCCCGGTGAGTCAACCTTCTACGTATCTCTGACGGACGATATTATGAGACTGTTCGGGGACGACCGTATGAAGAAATTTGCCGCAATTTCGGCAACTCTGTCCGAAGACGGCGGTGACGGCGATCTTTCAAAATACCTGAAGATCCTTGCCGACGTTATCGAAAAGGCACAGAAAAACATCGAATCCGACAACTTCAAGCGCCGTAAGAACGTTCTTCAGTATGACGATATTCTCAACGAACAGAGAAAGAAGATTTACGAACAGCGCTACGACATACTGATGGAAGGCGACGTTTCAGAGCAGATAAGACAGATGATCGCCTCAACTGCCCGGGATTCCGTGGAAGCCTGTGCCGTATGCGATGATGAAGGCAGATATATCGAAACCGACCTTGAAGCTCTGTACCGTAAATATCTCGGATGGGGACTTAAAGAGGGCGAGCTTGACGGAATCGACAGTCCGGAAGAAATGGCTGAAATCATTGCAAAGAATTCGCTCGAACTTTATGACAGCCGTGTCCTCGAAGACAGTCAGAAGGACAATATTTTCAAGGCTTTCGAACGCCATATTCTGCTTGATGCAGTTGACGACCAGTGGCTTGATCATATCGACGATATGGAAAATCTTGAGCAGAACGTCATGCTTCAGGCTTATGCACAGAGAGACCCGCTCAACGAATATAAGATTATCGGTTCACAGATGTATTCCGATATGATTGATGAAATCAGACAGCGTACGGTGCGTCAGGTTCTTACACAGCGCCTGCCTCAGGTTGTCGTAGTTTCAAATTCAAAGCTCAGCCGCCTGAACTTCGGTCAGAACGGTCCCCGTACCCCGCAAAGAGCAGCCTCTCCCGTTGCTCCGATGAAACCGGGAATTCCGAATGCACCTCATATTCCCGTTACCGCTCAGGCAAAAGTCGGACCGAATGACCCCTGCCCCTGCGGAAGCGGTAAAAAATACAAGAAGTGCTGCGGAGCAGGACGTCAGGCTGAAGAGTAATTTCAGAGCAATATATCATCGCTGAAAAAGCGGAAGGGATTTTAGAATGTCAGTTTATAATAAGGAAAAAAGTTCATTCGGATATCTTGGTTTGCTTCCGCTTTTTGCAGCACCGTTCTTTCTTGTAAATCCGGATTACACGATGCTTGACGTAGTTCCGGATTTTATCGGATATCTGCTTCTGATGCTGGGGCTTGGGAAACTCAGAGACCTGAATTCGTATTTTGAAAAAGCAGCGGATTCATTCGGAAAACTCGCGATTGTCAGCGCAATCAAGCTCGTGCTGTTTTTCATCGTTTCACTCCTTCTTGATGATAAGGAAAGGCCGACGATGATACTGATACTGATGATGCTGTTTGCAATCGGTGAAATGATTCTTGTGATTCCCGGATTTTCTGCATTTTTTGAAGGATTTTCATACTCCGGCTTTACATATCGGGGAAAGCACGGCGAGACCTTTTCCGTGGTACCCGGAAAAATCAGAAACCCCGTCCTCGTTTTTCTGATTGCCAAATACCTCCTGACCCTTCTTCCTGAGTTTTCGGTTCTTGCCGCTCAGACGTATTCGGATGCCGGAACTGCCTGGGATGAATACACCGACCTGTTCAGACTGACGGCTATGTTCATCATTGCCGTATGGGGACTTGCGGTTTTCATAAAGCTTCTTTCATTCCTTGCGAAAACCTTACGCGACAAAGATACGCTCGACAGACTTTCCGCTGATTACAGAAACAGCGTCCTGACAGTGAGAGGACTTTTTATACGCCGCCGTATTTCACTTCTCGGCGTTCTGGTTTTCGGAATTCTGATATTCAGCGCTGATTTTCTCGTTGATAATGCGGATATTCTTCCCGATTTTGCCTCAGCGATTCTTTTCCTTCTGTTTTTTATTCTCGGAAAAGATATAATAAGATTCAGAACCGCGGGAATTACGGCATCGGCTGTTTTTATTCCGCTGTCGGCACTCAGATGGTGGATGACGGTTGATTTCAGAGACAATCATCTGTACTCCCTGATCAGAAAAAGCCCGTCGGTTTATGAGGATTTTATGAAATACTACCCTGTATGTGTTCTTGAAGCTGTATTTGAGGCAGTTCTCATTTTGCTCGTCCTCATCGGATATGAGAAAATAATCAGTGAGCACTGCGGATATCTGCCGGATGACCTTGAAGGTGACGTCTTTGAAAACAAAAAACGCGAGATACGTTCATATCTGAACAAAAAGCTGAATGCATTTGCAGTATCGGCATTTGCCTGCACTGTCATTTCCGGTCTGACGGAATATGCAACTTCATACACACAGTCGTTTTTCGGCAAGTTCTGGCCGACTCTGTCGATTGTCTCATCAATTATCTGCCTGTGTCTGTTCTTTTCACTGAATTCGGAAATCAGGACGGAAAGCGGATACAAATATATGCTCTCATAAAGGTCACTTAATGACAAACGAAAACAATTTATCTGAAAGATTTCTCGATATAAAGCACCGGCTTTTTGAAAAAGCCGATGCGGATTTAAACCCCATGCAGCGCAAGGCCGTATATGCGACCGAAGGACCGCTGCTCGTATTTGCCGGGGCAGGAAGCGGAAAGACCACGGTGCTTGTCCGCCGTGTTGCGCAGATCATCCGCTACGGCAACGCTTATAATTCAACACGCGTCCCCCGGGATCTCTCGCTTCAGACACTTGAGGGATATGAAGCTCTGCTCGAATTGCCGGCAGAAAACATAAGACCCTTTCTTGAAGAATTCCGCGAGGGTCAGTGCCCCCCGTGGAATATGCTGGCAATAACTTTTACGAACAAAGCTGCAAACGAAATAAAGGTCAGACTTGAAAAAATGTTCGGAGATGCCGAAATGGCTTCGCAGATCTGGACCGGAACGTTTCATTCTGTCTGTATGCGTTTTATCCGTATGTATCCCGAAAGCTTCGGTGTCGGAAGCGGAGTGACGATTTACGATACCGAAGACAGCAAAAAGCTTCTGACTTCTGTAATGAAGGATCTCGATATAAATGATAAGCAGTATACCGTGAAATCGGTTGCGTCAGTCATCAGCAGGGCGAAGGAACGGCTTCAGACTCCGGAAGGATATCTGAACGCTGTCGGAAGCGGATTCCGCGAAAAGGTATATGCAAGAATTTATTCGGAATATACGCACAGACTTGAGAAGGCAAACGCTCTGGATTTTGACGATATAATTATGAAAACGGTACTTGCGTTCAAACGTGATCCGGCTCTTCGTGACAGAATTGCGTCAAAATTCAGATATATCTGCGTTGATGAGTATCAGGATACTAACCCCGCTCAGTTTGCTCTTTGTTCAGCCCTTGCATCGGCTCACGGAAACCTGATGGCAGTCGGTGACGATGACCAGAGTATTTACAAGTTCCGCGGAGCTACCGTTGAAAACATACTCGGCTTTGAAAAGAGCTTTCCCGGGGCTTCAGTCATAAAACTCGAACAGAATTACCGTTCAACTGCAAATATTCTGAATGCCGCAAACGCTGTTATTGAACGCAACCGCACGAGATACGGAAAGCATATGTGGACCGAAAGCGGAGACGGCTCGAAGCTCGTTCTCGAGAACGTCCCGAGTGAAGATGCGGAGGCAAGAAGAATCACCGACATAGTCCGGGATTACGTTGCGGAGGGAAAATATAAATACCGCGATTTTGCCATACTGTATCGCGCCAATGCCCAGTCAAACGCCATTGAACGCACCTTTGCCCGAAGCGGACTCCCTTACAGGGTTCTCGGAGGCATGAGATTCAACGACCGCAAGGAAATCAGAGACGTCGTGGCATATCTGCAGCTGATTTCAAATCATGCCGATAACGTAAGACTTAACCGCATAGTAAACGAACCGAAAAGAAAAATCGGTGCGGCAACGATGGATGCCGTCGCCTCTATAGCCGAAGAGAAGGGAAAATCCCAGTTCGAAGTTATGGCCTCCGCCACATCATACGCGGCACTTGAACGCTCGGCTGACAAGCTCATAGAATTCTGCAGCGTTATAGAAAATCTGACGAGAATATACAGAGAGGGCTGTCCGCTTGATGCATTTATCAGTCAGGTTCTTGATATGACAGGCTACCGTCAGATGCTTATAGACGGCGGTGAAGCCGAGAAGGATCACCTGGACAACGTCGAGGAATTCATCTCCGGAGCCGTCGAATATATGAACAACAGCGATGACGCAACGCTTGAAGGCTTTCTTGAACAAAATGCCCTGGTTGCCGACGTCGATAAATACGACGAAAATGCCGATGCCGTGGTTATGATGACCATTCACAGCGCAAAGGGACTTGAATTCCCGGTTACCATCCTTCCCGGAATGGAAGAGGGGATTTTCCCGTCTCTTATGTCCGCTATGGACGAGACCGAAGTCGAAGAAGAAAGACGCCTTGCATACGTCGCACTGACAAGAGCAAAAAAAGAAGTCTTTATTTTCCACACAGACTGCCGTATGCTTTACGGAAAAACCACGTATAATAAACTTTCAAGATTCATTGCCGATATTCCGGATAATCTGATTGAAAAGCGCGGAACGGAAAAGCGCGAAACGCACGATGTGTTTACGGGCGAATTCAACCGTCCGGATGCAAAGAGCTGTTTTATACGCGACAGAGTTAACGTCGGCGGCGCTTATGCATCGTCTTCAGGAAATTCTCCCCGCACCGCCTTTGCAAGGGCAGCCGTTCAGAAGTTTTCCGAAGGAGCAAGAGTCGTTCATCAGAGCTTCGGCTCAGGAACGGTTATCAGCGCCAAGGATGCCGGCAGTGATACCATATACGAAATTATGTTTGACGATTTCGGCACAAAGAAGCTGATGGGCAGCTTTGCCAAGCTGAAGCCCGAAAATCAGTGACGACGGACGAGAAAAAACGGCAAAAAAAGACGAAAAAACGAGATTTCACGAGCAATTGCCAAGATATATTAAAAAAATGAAAAAAAGTGTTGACAAAGTAAAAGCTTGGTGGTATAATCTTGTCCGTTAATTAAAAAATACTAAGGAGACTATCCAAATGTCATCATTCATGGCTAAGGCTGAGACTGTTGAACGCAACTGGTACGTCATTGACGCCGCCGGTAAGCCTCTCGGCAGAACAGCTGTCAAAGCTGCCACAATTCTTCGTGGCAAACACCGTCCTGAATTCACACCTCACGTAGACTGCGGTGAATTCGTTATCATCATCAATGCCGACAAGGCAATTCTCACAGGCAGAAAGCTTGAGCAGAAGTATTACTGCCGTCACTCCGGCTATATCGGCGGACTCAAGAAAATCCAGTACAAGGAAATGATGGAAGAGCGCCCCGAAATGGCTATGGAACTGGCTGTCAAGAGAATGCTTCCCGACAATACAATCGGACGCAAGTCCATGACAAGACTTCACGTTTACAGCGGCGCAGAGCACGGACATGAGGCTCAGAAGCCCGTTGTTATCGACTGACCGTAAGAAAGAGGAGGAACATTATAATGTATGAAAGTGCAAAGCCCTGTTTCTACGGAACCGGCAGAAGAAAGAAATCAGTAGCACGTGTCCGCGTATATCCCGGAACCGGTGCCATCACGGTTAACGGCAAGACCGTTGACGAATACTTCGGACTTGAAACCCTGAAGCTCATCGTAAATCAGCCCCTCGATGTTACCGCAAATGCAGGTAAGTTTGATATCGTTGCCACCGTTACCGGCGGCGGCCTTTCCGGCCAGGCCGGTGCCATCCGTCACGGAATGGCACGTGCTCTCGTCCTTGCCGACGAAGCAAACAAGGCTGCCCTCAAGGCTGCAGGCTTCCTGACCAGAGATCCTCGTATGAAGGAAAGAAAGAAATACGGTCTCAAAGCAGCCCGTCGCGCATCTCAGTTCTCAAAGAGATAATTTCCCTGCACGGACAGCAGTATTCCTGTACTGCTGTCTGGTTTTTTTGCGTTTTTTGGCATTTGGACACAAAATCTTCACACTTTCAATGTATAATAAGTGCAGTATATTCGAATAAGTGTAAAAAATGATATTTGAAACCCTTTTGGCAAACCGATACCACGTCAATGGCAGATGATTGCGCAGTATCGATTGCGAAATTATAATAGAAAGAGGTAAAAACAATGCGTAAAACATTAGCAGTTGTCCTCAGCGTCCTGATGATTCTCTCAGTCGCAGTATGCGGCTTCAGCGTCAACGCTGCAGAAGGTACCGCCATTAAGTCCGCTGCAGATTTTGCAGCTATGGATCCTGCCGGAACCTACTATCTCGATGCTGACATCGTTATTTCAGCCTCCTACACCCAGTGGTTCAAAGGAACCCTCGACGGTAACGGACACACGGTAACAGTATCCTGCCCTATGTTCACAATGTTTGACGGTTCTATCAAGAATATGACCGTCAAGGGCGAAATCATTGCTACAGACGGTATGTCCACTGCAGGTATCGCTGTCAGAACTGTCAACGGTATGTATGCCGAAAACGTAACCACAAGCGTTAACATCACTCTCACAGGTCAGAAGAGAGGTATGTATGCTGCCGGTTTCGTTGCAACAGATAACTTCGTTGCTGCAGATAACACCGACTACTATGGCGGTGCACAGCCCGAAAACAACAAGAGCGCCTGCTCAACCTTCATTAACTGCAAGAACACAGGTAACATCGTAATCAATGCAACAGTACCTACCGAAGACGTTCCCGGTCCCAGCAATGCAACAACAACCGCTTCTTCCATGAAGCCCCGTGCTGCCGGTATCGGCGCTGTTCTCGAAGGTGTATTCTGCATCAATTGCGAAAACACAGGTAACATTTCAATTCCGCTCATCGACCTTGAAATTGCCGCTGACGGAACCATTACAAACAACAATGTAACCTCTTCCATTTCCGGCGGTCTCGTTGCACGTACAGGTCTTACAGCTGCTGTAAGCCCCGCAACATTCCTCGGATGCAAGAACTCCGGTGAAATCGTTGCTTACGGTAATGCCGCAGGTATCGACACTTATCTCGGTTGTTCAGGCAACACCTGCGCATATCAGATTTACGGTTGTGTTAACACCGGTAAGATCGTTTCCCCCAACCAGTGCGGCGGTATTATCTGCTACGAGTACGGTCAGGCCGCTCAGTATGCAGATATCGAATTCTGCCTCAACACAGGTGATCTTTATTACGGTGACACCGACGGAACAAACTACGCCGGACCGTTCGTAGCTTACACCAACACCGTTTCCACCAACATTCTTGCCAATATCAATACCGGTAAGGTCTATGAAATCGGCAACGGATACACGGTATTTGCTCACTCCTTCATCGGATGCTCAAGTGCCAACCCGATCAACTACTACTGCTACTACAATGCAGTATACGATCCCGACGGACATTACACAATGTTCTCAATGTGCGGCGATTCCGCTGAAGAAAATAACTATGGCAACCGCCACACCATTCAGGAAGGTATCGACCAGGATTCCATCACCATTCTTAAGACCCTTGACGGTGTTAAGTCCGGTGAAGTTGCCTACACTCTGAACACCAAGTTCATCGAAGACAATGACGGTATTCTTGCCGGCGAATGCGAGTGGAGAGCTATCACAAAGGAAGACGGTTCCGGAACACTCAACGGAACATATGCATACGAGTACGTATGGCATCAGCAGATCGGTGTTGACACTGTTCCTACAGTAGAGAACAAGGCCAACACATTCATCGCTGAAAAGAACGGCAAGTATGTAAACGTTGCCTCTCTTGAAGCTGAAGAAACAACCAAGGCTCCCGAGACCAAGGCTCCTGAAACCAAGGCTCCCGAAACCAAGGCACCCGAAGCTACCGAGGCTCCTGCCGCAACAGAAGCTCCTGCCCAGACAGAGGCTCCTGCCCAGACCGAAGCTCCTGCCGCCAAGTCCGGCTGCAGCTCCGTTGTCGGAATCGGTGTTGCTCTCGTAGCTGTTCTCGGCTGCGCCATCGTTGCAAAGAAGGAATTCTGATAAACAACGAAAAAAACAATCCCTGATTATTCAGTAGATTTAAATAAGCTCGGATTATATAGGTGAGCATTTTTGCATCCGTGCGTTGATGACTCACAAAAATCCGGCCGAAGGTTCGCCTTCGGCCGGTTTTTTTCGCCTATTCGGACAATAATATTGACTTTACAAAATTCATTTGATATAATTACATTAAGTGTATACTGAATTAAAATGAAAGGCAGCATTTCAAATGAAAATAACAACGAGATTTCTGGCACTATTCCTTTTGCTTCTGATGCTTGTATCTGCAGTCGGCTGTGCAAACGGCACGTCAGACGAGACAACCCCGGATACAACGGCAGTAGTTGGCTCCGGTGAAAGCTCCGCTTCCGATGAAACGACACAGGACCCGGCTTTGATACCCAATCTTTCAGACAAAGTATTTAACCGCACTTTCACTATTGCATCAGGATACGTTACTGACACTAAGTACACGTCCACGCTTATTGTGTCAGATGAAACAACGGGAGAAACAATCAACGATGCAGTTTTTGCAAGAACCGTGCTTCTTGAAGATAAATATAAAATCGATATTATTGTTGAAGACGTAAAACCTGATGCCGTAATTAAGGTTCATACCAGCGGCGAAAGAACCTACGATATAGGAACAGCCACACTTTCCGAAATGACCTCCGTGCTTCAGAAGGGAACCGCCAACGACCTCAAAACCGTTGAGTCAATTGAACTTGAAAAGCCCTGGTGGGATCAGAATGCAAATGCAAGATTCGCTACGGGAAGCAAGCTTTACTATACGTTCTCCGATTTCTTTATTACAGGTATTGATAACTCACGCGCCTGCTTCTTCAACAAGCAGCTTGCGGAAGACCTGAACCTCGGTAATCTTTACCAGATTGCAAAGGATGGTACCTGGACAGTTGAGCTTTTCCATGAAATGTCTCTGAAGGCACTGTCCGATCTGAACGGTGACGGCAAGTACGATTCGAACGACAGAGTCGGAATTGCCGAAGCGGCCACTCAGTTCTATGAAGTTCTGCTTACAGGCTGTGATATGGAAGTCGTACAGCAGGGAAGCAACAATATTCCGTTTTATTCTCCTGCAGAAAAGTCAACGGAATTTACCGAAGTTTACATCAAGCTTCTCGATCTCTTCACAAAGGACAACAACTATCTGAATATAGGTAACACAACTGCGGTCGATATGTTCCGCGGAGGTAACTCGCTGTTCATTCTTTATTCTCTTGCCGAATGTCCCAAGATCAGAAAAAATTCGGAAATTGAATTCGGTATTATGCCCGTTCCCAAGTATACAGCAGATCAGAAAGAATACCTGCACGTAAGTCCCAACGGCGATGCTTTGTACATCGTTGAAGGAAATGAAGAGGAGGTTGAATACGCCGGTGCAATTCTTGAGGCAGCAGCATATTATTCAAGCTCCTATTATTCAGACAACGCTCTTATGCCCAGCTATTTCGACCTTTGCCTGGCTACAAAGAATGCTCCCGATATGGATTCATCGGAAAATCTGCAGCTTATTCACGACAGTATTTCATATACCGTCAAGGTTCTCGGAACAGGTTATATGCAGAGCATCTACGATAACTTCTCAGCAAAGAACTATAATATTTCTTCACTGCTAAAGCAGAACAACAAAATATACGTCAAGCAGATTGACGATATGATGGCTGCTATCGGTGTTACGGTTGAATAACCGGTATTGAACAGGGGCTGTTAAAAAACTCAGT